>NZ_AP013042.1:0-367358 GCF_001547755.1 endosymbiont of Bathymodiolus septemdierum str. Myojin knoll
TAACGACCAAATATATATATTTGTAACCTTATTTTTTACAAAACCAAAACGCCCTTATGTCAATAATTTGGAAAAAATGCCTTGAAACCTTGAAAGATACTGTGCCAATAGGGCAATTTAGTGTTTGGATTCAACCATTAAAAGCAACAGTAAAAGACAACACCCTAACCATAATGGCACCCAATACTTCCACAGTAGATTACCTTAAAAAAAACCTAAAACAAAAAATTAAAGCTGCGGTCGCACAACATGACAAAACGCTTAAAATTGAAATTGGCATCGAAACCCAACAAACTAAAAAAAATACAAAACACACAACACCCTTATTTCCAGAATATACTTTTGATAATTTAGTTATGGGTAGTGCCAATCAAATTGCCTATGGCGCCATTCAACAAATTGCTGAAAACCTAAAAAAATCTCCTTATAATCCTTGTATTATTTATGGTGGCTCTGGATTGGGCAAAACACACTTAATGCAAGCAGCAGGGCATCTCGTTAAAGAGCAAAAACCAAAAACCAAAATTATTTATGCGCCAGTAATGGATTTTGTTAAAAATATTACCACCAGTTTGCGTCACAACACCATTGAAAGTGTTAAGTCTTATTACCAGTCTGCTGATTTGTTACTGGTAGACGATATCCATATGATTGCAGGTAAAGAGAAATCCCAAGAAGAATTTTTTCATATTTTTAACTTTTTATTTACCACTAAAAAACAAATTATCTTCACTTGTGATCAGCCACCATCCAATATTAAAGATTTAGAAACCCGACTTAAAACAAGATTTGCACAGGGGTTAAATTTATCTTTAGGCCCGCCTGAATTAGAGATGCGTGCTGCTATTTTATTAAAGAAAGCAGAAAATAAAACCATTAATATCAATCTAAATGAAGATATGGCACTCTATATTGCCAGTAATATTACGGACAATGTGCGTAATTTAGAGGGTGCCCTATTAAAGCTCAAAGCTTTTATTGATTTTTCAAGGTTGGGCGACCTTATTATCACCAAAGAAGTGATTGATACAGCGCTTGGGGAATTAATTAAGCCTAAGGCTAAAAATATGGATATTAACGACATCCAAAAAGAAAGCGCCAAACATTATGGCGTCATTGTATCAGACCTAAGTTCATCAAGTCGAAAACAAAATATTGTTTTAGCGCGCCAAATGGCAATGTTTATTACACACGAAATGACCAGTTTATCTCTGTCAAAAATTGGAAAATTTTTTGGAGGTAGGGATCATTCCACAGTTTTACATGCTATTAAAAAAATCAAACAAAAGGTCGAAAATGAGCCTAAGACAAAGGATGAATACGAATTATTAATACTAAAATTAGCCAGCTTATAAACAATATCCCCAACATGTTTTACAATTTACTATGTATAACTTTAATAACTTAACAAATAATTAAATTTTGTAAACATTCACCATTGTTTTTACATAAAATAAGATATTATTATCAACAATTTAATTTATTGTTTTATAAAGAAAATATTCAGTTATCAACAAAAAATTAACTACCTAATAACAACAATAAACTTTTAATTAAAGGAAATTTTATGAACACACAACTTACTGTTAACGAATTATTAGAACCATTAGAAACTGTGATTGGTGTTGTTGAAAACAAACAAACGCTACCTATTCTTTCACATGTGCTTATTCAATTAGAAAATGAAAAACTTACTTTAACCACAACAGATATGGAAATTGAATTACGCGCATCAAAAAAAATTCAAGCTCAAGAAAATATCAGTTTTACAATTTATGCAAAAGACTTAATTAATATTATTCGTAAACTTCAAGAAAACACTATTATTGAATTTGTTATTGAAGAATCTAAAATTTATATTAAGGTCAATAATAATTCATTCGAACTTAATACATTCAATACACAAGATTTTCCATCGTTACCAGAAATTAAAGACAGTGAAGCTATTCACATTAAACATTTTATTTTAAGAGAATTAATTGAAAAAACTGCATTTTCAATGGGTAATCAAGATATTCGTGCTTATTTAAACGGTTTATATTTTGAAGTTGATAAAAATAATATTATCGTAGTTGCAACTGATGGTCATCGTTTGGCAATCGGTGAAATTAAACAAAACAACAATTTAACAAATAAAAAAACTGTTATTTTACCGAGGAAATCAATATTAGAATTAACCAGAATTTTAAAAAAAGATGAAAATGTAGAGGTGGTTATTCATCTTTCGAATCATTATTTTTACTTAACTGTTAACAATACAACTATTATTAGTCGTCTGATTGATGGTAACTTCCCTAATTATTTACAAGTAATTCCAACAGATTATGAAAATACAATAACAATTAATCGCCAAAACTTTTTAGATAGTTTGCAGCAAGCTTCTATTTTTGTTGAAGAGCGTACTAAAGGTGTTAAGTTAGCTTTTAAAGATAATCAAATCAGTATATTCTCACATTCAGAGCGTGGACAAGCCAAAACAAAAATTGACATCAGTAACTTTGATAAAGAAATAGAAATTACTTTCAATATTCATTATTTAATTTCTATTTTAGAAAAACTAACCACAGATGATATAAATATGGTTATCCCAAACAGTGAAAATCAATCTTGTTTATTAAGTAGTATCGGTGACAACACTTATCAATATATTGTAATGCCAATGCGCGTTTAATTGAAAAAATAATTCAGTCTCTAATGGCTAATATTAATCAACTATTCATTCATCAATTTCGTAATTTTACTTCTCAATCTATCACTCCCTGTAAAGGTATTAATCTATTTATTAGTAATAATGCACAGGGGAAAACTAATTTAATTGAAGCTATTTATTATCTTGGACATAACCGTTCTTTCAAAACTAAAAATTTAAAAGAAATTATTAATTTTAACTGTGATATTTTTCAGTTAAGTGCAAAGGTTGATGAAGATAAAATAAAATTAGAAAAATCAAAAAAGAAAACCAGTGTTAGTATTAATCAAAAAAAAGCAATTAACGCTTCACAACTTAGTCAATTATTACCCATTCAAATCATCACACCCGATAAAGGTTTTATTGTTAATGGTACACCAAAAAACAAGCGTTCTTATCTAGATTGGGGAGTGTTCCACGTGAAACCAGAAACCGTTAAAACCTTTAAAAGTTACAATAAGATACTAAAAAACATCAACACCCTACTTAGTAAAAACAAAACCAATGAATTAGATTTTTGGTTTTTAGAATTAGCAAAATCAGCCGTTATTATTAATAAAAACCGATTAGATTATTTACAACAACTTAAAGAAACTTTATTTTCAGACCAGATTAAAATTTTAAATAAATTAATTAAATCAGAACAACAACTTAATTATAAATTTTCATCTGGTTGGCCAAAAGAAGTTAATGAAACTAATGAGCAAAGTATTTATCAATATTTACAAAAAAATACAGATTTTTTGCTGCGTGTTAAACATTTAAATTACGGTTCACATAAAGCCAATATTAATTTTACTTTTGGAGATAGAAGTGAATGTTTTTTTTCAAGAGGAGAACAAAAAACTTTATCCATTATTTTTTGGTTAACACAGGTAGTGTTATTGATTAATATGGGCATAAAACCAATTGTTTTAATTGATGATTTATCTTCTGAATTGGACGATACTAAAGTTAATATTATCCTTCAACATTTAAAAATACTAAAAGTACAAACTTTTATGACTGATATTAGTCATAATTTATCTACTATAGAGCTTATCAAACCTACTATTTTTCAGATTAACCAAGGTGAGATAATACGACAATAATAAAGCGATAAAAATCTCTATCGTGGTATAATTAATCTAATTATTTTTTAAGTGTATTTAGTTATGTCTGAAGAACAATCACAAAGTTATGAAGCATCAAGTATTAAAGTTTTAAAAGGTCTTGATGCCGTTAGAAAACGCCCAGGAATGTACATTGGTGATACCGATGACGGCACAGGTTTACATCATATGGTGTTTGAAGTTGTCGATAACGCAATTGACGAAGCTTTAGCAGGACATTGTTCAAAAATTAGTATTACCATTCATGAAGATCAATCAATCTCAGTAACGGATGATGGTCGGGGTATCCCAACTGATATTCATCCTGGAGAAGGTATCAGTGCAGCGGAAGTTATTATGACCATCTTGCATGCAGGTGGTAAGTTCGATGATAATTCTTATAAAGTTTCTGGTGGTTTGCATGGTGTTGGTGTTTCGGTAGTGAATGCACTTTCTGAAACGGTACATTTAACGGTATACCGTAATGGCGAAATTCATGAGCAAAACTACAGTTTAGGTGTGCCAAATGAACCAATGAAAGTAACGGGGAAAACCGATAAAACAGGAACAACTATTCATTTTAAACCAAGCCCAGAGATTTTTACTATTACTGAATTCAAATATGACATTTTGGCAAACCGTGTTCGCGAATTATCTTTCTTGAATTCAGGTGTTCATATTGAAATCCAAGAATTGGCAACCGATCGTAAAGATATGTTTGAATATGAGGGTGGCATCAAAGCCTTTGTTGAACATTTAAACAAAGCAAAAACACCTATTCACAATGATATTATTTCAATCTCAGCAGAACGAGAAGGAATCGTTGTTGATGTGGCTTTGCAATGGAGTGATTCATACCAAGAGGGGATTTATTGTTTCACTAATAACATTCCACAGCGAGACGGTGGCGCTCATTTAGCCGGTTTCAGAGGTGCATTGACAAGAACACTAAATGGCTATATTGATAATTCAGGTTTAGCAAAAAAAGAAAAAGCAACCATTACTGGTGAAGATACGCGAGAAGGCTTGACCGCAATTGTTTCTGTTAAAGTACCTGACCCTAAATTTTCATCACAAACCAAAGATAAATTGGTATCAAGTGAAGTGCGTGCTCCTGTTGAATCTGCATTAAACGAAAAGTTAGGTGAATACCTGTTAGAAAATCCAAATGAAGCAAAAATCATTGTTGGCAAGATTTTAGACGCTTCGAGAGCGCGTAATGCAGCGCGAAAAGCAAGAGAGATGACCCGTCGTAAGGGGGCACTTGATATCGCCGGTCTACCGGGAAAATTGAGTGATTGTCAAACAAAAGACCCTGCTGAAAGCGAAATTTTCCTTGTGGAGGGTGATTCTGCGGGTGGTTCTGCCAAGCAAGGTCGTGATCGCCGCACACAGGCAATTTTACCACTCAAGGGTAAAATTTTAAATGTTGAGAAAGCGCGCTTTGAAAAAATGTTGGGTTCTGCTGAAGTCGGCACTTTAATTACTGCATTAGGTTGCGGTATCGGCAAAGAAGAATACGACATCGAGAAATTACGCTATCATAAAATTGTAATTATGACAGATGCCGATGTTGACGGTGCACATATTCGTACATTACTATTAACTTTCTTCTATCGTTATTTACCCGAATTGATTGAAAAAGGATATTTGTATATTGCCCAACCACCTTTATATAAAATCAAAAAAGGTAAGCAAGAACAATATCTAAAAGACGACGCAGAATTAAATGCGTATTTATTGCAAGAAGCCATCAATGGCGCCAATGTATTTACCAATAAGCAAGCACCAGCAATTTCAGGTCTTGCCTTAGAATCAGCATTCAATCAATATTACCAAATTAATATAATTATTGAAAAATTGTCTAAGAAAATTAACCCAATTTTATTGCGTGCAATCTCTAAAACAACCCCATTAAAAAACTTGCAAGATAAAACAAAAGTCAATAATTGGATTGTAGAATTAAAGAAAATCTTAGCCTATGATGTAACCCCCGCACAAGAGCATAAAGTTGTTTTCAATGAAAAAACCAGTGAAATTGAGCATACATTATCTGTCTATGGTGTTGATACTGATGTAGATAAATTAGGTGCAGGTTTTTTTAGTTCAGCAGATTATGAAGCAATTAAAAAATTCTCAGAAGAAGTTGAAAGCATGATTACTGATGAGTCTTTTGTTGAGAAAAAAGAAAAAAGCATTGCCGTGAAAAGCTTCGCACAAGTGGTTAAATTTTTAACAGATGACGCTAAAAAAGGTCAGAGTTTCCAACGCTACAAAGGTTTAGGTGAAATGAATCCAGAACAATTGTGGGAAACAACCATGAACCAAGAAAATAGAATTTTATTAAAAGTGAAGATTGAAGATGCGATTGTCGCAGATGAAGTTTTTTCTACTTTGATGGGTGACGAAGTGGAGCCACGCAGAAACTTTATCGAAGAGAATGCATTGTCTGTTGATAATTTAGATTTTTAAGTTGATTTAAACAAGGAGAAATATATGTCAAAGAAACATCCTGTTGTAGTTGTAACCGGTTCATCGGGTGCAGGAACTACTTTTGTAAAGCGTGCATTTGAGCACATTTTTAAAAAAGAAAACATCAATCCATTGATTGTTGAAGGTGATAGTTTTCATAAATATGACCGTGCTGCTATGAAAGTTGCTGTGCAAAAAGAAGAAGAAAAAGGTAATAACTTTTTTTCACATTTTGGACCGGGTGCAAATGAGTTTGATAAAATCGAACAAACCTTTAAAGACTATGCTACGACTGGCGAGTGCGACCGTCGTTATTACATCCACTCCGATGAAGAGGCAACTGAACATAACACAAGATTAGGCTTAAATCTTAATCCGGGCCAATTTACCCCATGGGAGAAAGTTGGCGCAGGTACCGACTTATTGTTTTATGAGGGTTTACACGGTGCAGTAGTTGCAGATGGTGTTGATATGGCACAATATGGCGACCTAAAAGTTGGTGTAGTACCAAGTGTTAATCTTGAATGGATTCAAAAAATCCACCGCGATAATGCCGAACGAGGTTATTCAGCAGAAGAAACGGTTGATACAATCTTACGCAGAATGCCAGACTATATTAATTACATCACCCCACAATTCTCACAAACGGACATCAACTTCCAGCGTATTGCAACTGTAGATACTTCAAATCCTTTTATTACACGCGATATTCCAACACCAGATGAGTCGCTTGTTGTTATTCGTTTTAAGGACTTGACAAAAACACCAGTAGATTTCACCCGCGTTAAAGCGATGATTGAAGGTTCATTTATGTCAAGACGCAACACAATTGTAGTGCCAGGCAATAAGATGGGGTTAGCAATGGAGGTTATTTTGTATCCAATTATTCACAAGGTGATTGAAAGTAAGTAACCTAGGTTAAATTAAAAAACCCTGTCTATATGATGGGGTTTTTTATTTCCACAATCAAAAAAAACATTATGAATACAAAAAAACCACCTAAAAAACCCAGTTTTTCTCATTTTTTTCTTTACTGGCTAAAACTCGGTTTCATAAGTTTCGGTGGCCCTGCAGGTCAAATATCAATGATGCACCAAGAGTTGGTAGAAAAACGCCGCTGGATTTCTGAACATCGTTTTCTTCATGCACTCAACTACACCATGATACTACCTGGTCCAGAGGCTCAGCAACTTGCCACCTATATCGGTTGGTTGATGTTTGGTGTCAGCGGTGGTTTGGTTGCAGGCATACTTTTTATCTTGCCGTCTTTATTTATTCTTAGTGCGCTCACTTGGGTTTACTTAACCTACGGTGATGTGAGTGCAATATCGGGTATTCTTTACGGTATAAAACCTGCTGTTACCGCCATTGTCCTATTTGCCGCTTATCGCATTGGTAGTAAAGCCTTATCAAATATTATTCTCAAGGTTCTCGCAGTCTTGGCATTTATTGCCATTTATCAATTTGGTGTGTCTTTTCCTTATATCGTTTTGGCCACTGTCACTATTGGCTATTTGGGTGCAAAATTATCCCCAAACACCTTTAAAGGCACCGCCCATCAAGGCGATAAAGACAGTTCTGCCCCTGCATTAATTGACGACGACACGCCAATTCCTGATCACGCTAAATTTAAATGGTCTCGTTTAATGGTTTTTGCTGTTATCGGCATCAGTATGGGCTTATTAGTCATGGGCTTGTTAGACAACAAAGTCCTGCACACAATGGGTGAATTCTTTACCAAAGCTGCCCTGGTTACTTTTGGTGGTGCCTACGCCGTCCTGCCTTACATTTACCAAGGCGGCGTTGACCAATACCAATGGCTCAGCGCCCATCAAATGATGGATGGTCTCGCTCTTGGTGAAACCACCCCAGGTCCTTTAATTATGGTTGTGGCATTCGTTGGTTTCGTCGGTGCCACAGCTAAAGAAATATTCGGCCCCGATCAAATGTTATTAGCCGGTTTCGTCGGTGCATCCGTTGCCACCTTCTTCACCTTTCTCCCCTCATTTCTATTTATATTCCTAGGCGGCCCTGGTATCGAAGCCACCCGTGGTAACTTAAAATTCAGCGCTCCACTCTCCGCCGTTACTGCCGCCGTAGTCGGTGTCATCGTCAACTTAGCGGTATTTTTCGCCCTAGCCACCCTCTACCACAACCAACAAATCGACTGGATATCCCTCGCTATTACCATTGCTGCATTTATTGCATTATTCCGATTTAAAATCAGCATTATGGGCGTCATCGCTGTTAGTAGTTTGATTGGCTTAGGTTTGACAATATTTGACTTATGGATTCATTAACTCAATTTGTACTCGGCGCCAGTGTTGGCCTAGCGATTAGCCCAGTTAAAACTAGAAAGGTTGCGCTAATTTCAGGGGTTTGGCAACTGGTAAAATATTAATAAAATCACTCATCGAACAAAAATTGAATTTTACTAATCATCCTTATTTATACAAAGGTCTCAAATTAATAAGAATTAATGTCTTATTAATATCTCTATCCCTTTCTTTTGCGTCTTTTGCTGAAAAACCTGATTTATTCTTGCTCAAAACCTATAACGATAAACTCAGTGTTGTCGGCTGGGTAATGAGTGAAAAATTAGACGGCATTAGAGGATTCTGGGATGGGGAAAAGTTAATCAGCCGAGGTGGTGGCGTCTTTAACCCACCAGAATCTTGGACGGTTAATTTTCCAAATTTTGCCATTGATGGTGAACTTTGGACAAAACGGGCGGATTTTGAAGGGGTGTCATCAATTGTTAGGCGCAAAAATCCTGACAGCCGCTGGCAGAAAGTC
Source organism: endosymbiont of Bathymodiolus septemdierum str. Myojin knoll (assembly GCF_001547755.1). Taxonomy (NCBI): domain Bacteria; kingdom Pseudomonadati; phylum Pseudomonadota; class Gammaproteobacteria; species Bathymodiolus septemdierum thioautotrophic gill symbiont. The sequence continues at coordinate 9,049 of NZ_AP013042.1, forward strand.
AGTTTTAATATTTTTGAAGTGCCAAATCAGCAGGGTGGAATCTTGCAACGCTTAAAAGTTTTGCAAGATTATTTGCAACAACACCCAAGTAAAACCCTAAAAATTATCAAGCAAATTCCAGTTAAATCTACGCAACATCTAAATGTTTTCCTAGATAAAATCATCAAGAAAAAAGGTGAAGGCATCGTCGTTCGTGATCCAAAAACCCACTACCAAACTGGTCGCTTGTCCAGTGCTTTAAAGGTCAAAAAATACCAAGACGACGAATGTGTCGTCCTTGAAATATTACCTGGAAAAGGAAAATACACAAACAAAATGGGTGTACTTAAATGCCAAACCAAAGCGGGAAAAATATTTAAAGTTGGGTCAGGTTTCACCGATGCACAACGCCAAAATCCACCTAAAATCGGCAGTGAAATAACTTTCAAATACTATGGATTTACCAAGAATAAAAAATACAAACACCCCGTATTTTTGAAAATCAAACCAAAGTTGAGCAACTAGAGAATTCAAGGGGTTAGAGAAATCAATTACTCTGGCTCCTTGATTTATTTTCACCTATAATGATTAGCGTGATTTACAAGTGTAGTATTGTGTGGTATGTGTATAATTATGAGCCTAATAAACAGTTAGGCGCTCAATTTAATTGTTAAAACTATCAAAGTTAAGAATCCAAATTATGAAACTTTTGTTTACTTATTTTATTACTATTGTAATGTTATATGGCTGTGCAAGCACTGCGCCTATTAAAATTGGGGCTAATACTTATTATTCATCTAAAACAAATTATGCCGGTATATTTGGTGATGTTGGCGCAACTACTGGCAGCCTAATAATTGAAGGTAATCAATTTTGTGAGTCACTCGGGAAAGAATTGCAATTAGTTACTCAAAGCGACAAGGATAATGTGCCTGGCGTTCGCTTTGGCGGCTCTACAATTACATTTAAATGTGTAAATAATGCAAGTGACCCTGTGATGCGATCAGATAAAGGTGTTTCTACTATCGAAATAAAATGAAACATGTAGAAAAAAAAGACGCCTTTATCAAATTATTTTAATAATTGGTAATAATTGGGGTCAGTGTGTGATTAAATTAAATTTTAATAAAAACAATAACTTATGACTATAAAAACACCTAACAAATCATTCCACCTGACCGCTTACGCGTCAGGTGAATTCAAGCGTTATAAGTCACAACCAAACAGAATAATTAGGGTCAGAGTATAATTTATTTTTAGATATTTATTTAACAACAATATTAACCAACTTATTCGGTACTACAATAACTTTAACAATGTTTTTGTCTTTGGTGAATTTGGCGACATTTTCATTGGCCAAAGCCTGTGCTTCAATGTCTGTTTTGTCCATACCAGCATCCAGCATTAATTTGGCACGCAGTTTGCCGTTGATTTGGACAATGATTTGCACCTCATCTTGAACTAAAGCAGCTTCATCAATACTTGGCCATGGCTCGTTGATAATTGCGGTTGTATTGCCCAATTCTTGCCACAGGTGGTGGCAGATGTGAGGGGCAATTGGGCTAAGGGTTTTAAGTAGGATGGTGAGGGACTCTTGGCGGACTGCCATTGAGGTTGCATCGGTGCTTGTGAATTTGGTTAGGCTGTTGCTAAGCTCCATTAAGGCGGCAATAACGGTGTTAAACAAGTGTCTTCTATCCATATCATCAGTGATTTTTCTGAGGGTTTGGTGGGTTTTAAGGCGAATTTCTTTTTGTTCTTTGTTGAAATCATCCAAAGTGCCGACTGGGTTGTGCTCTTTATCATTTAAGAATCTTTCAACCAGTCGATAAACCTTGTTGACAAAGCGGTGAGCGCCCTCTAAGCCAGAGTCACTCCATTCCAAATCTTGGGTGGGTGGTGCGGCAAATAGAATGAATAGACGCACGGTATCAGCGCCGTATTTTTGAATCATTTCTTGCGGGTCAACGGTATTGCCTTTTGACTTGCTCATTTTAGCACCGTCTTTTAAGACCATTCCTTGTGTGAGCAGGTTTTTAAAAGGTTCATCGCTTTTGATTAAACCTTCGTCACGCAATAATTTGTTAAAAAATCGTGCATATAGTAAGTGCAAAATAGCGTGTTCAATGCCACCAATGTATTGATCCACGCCGCCGTTGGCTAGCCAATAGTCGGAGCGTTCATCAAGCATTGAGCCGGCGTTGTCTTTGCAAGTATAGCGGGTGAAATACCATGAGGACTCAAAGAAAGTATCAAAAGTATCGGTTTCTCGTTCTGCCGCTTCGCCACATTTTGGGCAAGTGGTTTGATAAAATTCTGGCATTTTTTTGATGGGTGAGCCTATGCCATCAAAGGTAACATCGGTCGGCAGGGTTACGGGTAAATCCGCCTCTGTTACAGCAACCGACCCACAACTTGGACAATTAATGATTGGGATTGGGCAGCCCCAATAGCGTTGGCGTGAAACGCCCCAATCACGCAGGCGGTAATTAGTTTTTTTGCTACCCAGGTTTTTGTTTTCAAGGGTTTTGGCAATGGCATCGAAGGCCTGATTGAAGTCTAAGCCATCGAATTGTCCAGAGTTAAATAAAATGCCTTTTTCGGTAATAGCACCTTCATCAATGTTTTTATCTTTACTAATGACTTGTTTGATATTGATGTTGTATTTCTTGGCAAACTCATAATCGCGCTCGTCATGGGCAGGCACACTCATTACTGCCCCTGTGCCATAGCCCATTAAGACGAAATTGGCAATCCAAATCGCGACCTCTTCGCCCGTAATTGGGTGGGTGCATTTGAGCCCTGAGTCGATGCCTTTTTTGTCCATGGTTTCCATTGCCGCTTCGGTGGTTTCCATGCGTTTGCATTCGTCGATGAAGGTTTGCACAGCGACATTCATCTTGCCTGCCTCTATGGCGAGCGGATGTTCGGCAGCAATGGCTAAATAAGTCACGCCCATTAAGGTATCTGGGCGAGTGGTGTAAACGCTGAGGGCTTCGCTATTGCCTCGTTTGAAGTCAATTTCTAAGCCAACAGATTTACCAATCCAGTTTTTTTGCATGGTTTTGACCGCGTCTGGCCAGCCATCGAGTTTGTCCAAACCGTCTAATAATTCATCTGCATAATCGGTAATACGCATAAACCATTGTGAGATTTCTTTTTTCTCAATCAATGCATCCGAACGCCAGCCACGCCCGTCAATGACCTGTTCATTGGCAAGTACGGTTTGATCTACAGGGTCCCAATTAACAACCGCATTTTTCTTATAGACCAAACCTTTTTCAAATAATTTAACGAATAGCCATTGTTCCCAGCGGTAATATTCTGGGTGGCAAGTCGCTAATTCGCGCGACCAATCATAACCAAAACCTAATTCAGAGAGTTGTTTTCTCATATAATCAATATTCTCAAAAGTCCATTTAGCAGGCGGCACTTTGTTTTTTAGGGCGGCATTTTCAGCTGGCAATCCGAATGCGTCCCAACCGATAGGCTGCAGGACATTTTTGCCTTGCATTTTTTGGTAACGAGAGATGACATCGCCGATAGAATAATTACGCACATGCCCCATATGTAGGCGACCTGAGGGGTATGGGAACATACTTAGGCAGTAGAATTTTTCCTTAGAATCGTCTTCAACAACTTCAAAAGATTTGTTTTTATGCCAAAATTTTTGTGCCTCAGCTTCGATTTGTTGTGCGTTATATTCTGTATTCATAGCGGGTTTATTTTGAGCCGATATCGCATTGCGAAGTGGCGGAGTTAATTTCTAATGTGCCGACAAGCTCATTGATACTGCTGAGGTTGTTGTCAATTAAGTATTGGCTAATGCCATGGTTAATTTTTGGACAAACTAAGGGGTCATAAAATAACGCGGTGCCGATACCAACAGTCGCCGCACCTGCAATGATGAATTCAATCGCATCATTTGCCGTCACAATCCCCCCTTGTCCGATGATTGGCACATTGTGATGTTTGCTTACCTGATAGACCTGATGGACTTTTAACAGGGCAACAGGCTTAATTGCAGGACCCGATAAGCCACCTTGATTGTTGCCAATGATGGGCTTGCGAGTAGCGGTGTCGATACCCATTCCCATCAGTGTATTAATGACTGCCAAACCATCAGTGCCTGCATCAATACAGCGTTGTGCACTGTTGCCGATGTCGGTTTGGTTTGGCGATAATTTGGTAATGAGGGGTTTTGTGGTGTTTTTTCGACAAAGCTCAACGACACGATAAGACATATCGGGGTCATTGCCAAACGCCACACCACCTTCTTTGACATTTGGGCAGGAGATGTTGATTTCGATAGCATCAATATCGGTGTCATCAAAGCGTTTAGCGATTTCACCGTATTCTTCTACCGATGAACCCGAGATATTGATAATAAAACGCGTTTCGGTTTTGTCCAAATTCGGCATAATGTCGTTAATCACTACGCCTGCACCAGGGTTTTGTAGGCCAATGGCGTTAATCATGCCTTCTGGGGTCTCGCAAATTCGGTGTGGAATGTTACCAAGGCGAGGCTCTAAAGTCGTACCTTTAAGGCAAACCGCACCGACATCGGCATTAGAAAAACCTTGAATACGGGTGTATTCTTCGCCAAAACCAACACAGCCCGACAATAGGACAATGGGAGAGTTAAGTTTGAGTCCGCAAAACTCAGTTTTTAGATTTTTATGCATAGGCGTTATTATACAATTACCATAAGACAGTTTGATTTAAAATGAGACTTATGGGTAAACAAACAAATAGTAGAGATATTGAAATTATTAATCAATTACTTGTGCAATATCTTTTTCGTAACTGCTTTTTTCCTTTCGAAGGACAATGAAAGGATTGTTTATCAGTGGCAGTGGTACCGATGTGGGAAAAACATTTGTTGCCCGACATATTATTCAGATATTGAATGAAAAATACACGGTCATTGCCAGAAAACCAATTGAAAGCGACTGTATTAAAACCGACGCGGGGCTAATACCGAAAGATGCCAAAGTGTTAAATGACGCCTGTACAAATCCAGAGTCAATTGATATCGTTTGTCCTTTTAGATTTGAGGCACGCGTAAGTGGTGAAAAAGCCAGCGCTGAACAAGGCGCTATTGTGTGTTTGCAGGATTTGGTACAAGCGGTACAACCAACGAACGACAGTGATTTTGTGGTGATTGAGGGGGCTGGCGGGTTTTATTCTCCTATTGCACAGCAGGCGCTGAACAGTGATTTTGCATCCGCACTTGGGCTGTCCGTAGTGATTGTAGTGAAGGACGAATTGGGGGCAATTAATCAAGCATTGTTGAGTATAAATGCCGTCAAAAAGCATAAGTTAGATGTTGTGATGTTGGTGTTAAATCAGATAATACCGAATGATTTGGCTAATGCAGAAGCGTTAAGTGCGTATACAGATGTTAAGATAGTGGCTTTTAAAAAAGACCAAATAAAGGACTTTAATGCCAAAGTTTTGGCGTTAATCTAATACCCTAATCCAAAGATAGAAAGTGTGAATATGGCGTTAAGCCTTGCTATCACAGTGCTTTGTAAAAAATCTTAGTGCCACCCAGTGGTTCCACGGCGATTTTTTGAAAGTGCTGTGGTGGTAAGGGTTGGCGTCAGATTTGCGTTTTCTATTTTTGGATTAGGGTAATACCGTAAAGATTGGTTTTTTCTCTTCTTCTGTCGTTGGTATGTTGTCATTATCAAAGAACATTCCTTCACCATTCTCAGCTGCATAAATTGTTAATACCGCCTCACAAGGAACAAAAACTTCTTGAGGTTTCCCATCAAATCTTGCTTTAAATGAAATAGATTCATTGCTAATTACTAAATTACTACTTGCTTGAGTAGCAATATTCAGTACGATTTTCCCTTGTTGGATAAACATCTCAGGCACACTAACACCTGAGCAGGAACAGTCGACTAATATGTGCGGTGTAAGCCCAGAGTCTTCCATCCACTGATGGTAGGCTCTCATGAGATAAGGCGCTACAGAAGAAGCCACAACGGTATTTAGTTAAATTCTTTTTCGCAGTCAGTCAGACTTTCTTTGAAACTGTCTCTTGCAAACAAACGATTTGCATAGTCAGTTACCGCTTTACCTGGTGCACCTAAATTGATATCCAATTTTTTCAAGCGCCATAATAAAACAGCCAAACACGCATCAACAATGGTCATATTATCGCTTTTGAAAAAAGGCTTGTATTCAAACAAAGGTACCAATTCAATCAGATTGCTTTTAAGTGTTTTTCTGGCTGCTATCGCTTCTTTTTCTTCGCCAGTTTCAATGATTGCAACTTGTTCAAACCAACTATCAACTGACCTTGTGAATCTGAAGATTAACAAGCGCTTCTCTGATTTTTCAATCGGATCAACGGGCAATAAGGGTGGGAACGGAAAGCGTTCGTCTAGATATTCCATAATCACAGAAAGGTCGTATAAAACGATACCACGGTCAAATAAAGTTGGTATTGCTTGACCGGGGCTGCGCTCTAAAATTTCTTCAGGCATTTTTTCGGCATCTAAACTGACCACTTTTCGCTCAATATTTTTTTCTGCCATAATAAAGCGTACTGCATGTGATTGCATGTCATCGTCAGATGAATAAAGGATGGTTGAAGATGGATTTGGTTTGTTTGTCATGGTATTTTGTCCTTGGAGAATAAAAAACAGCGAGCTCATTAATGAGCTCGCTGTTTCATTGTATCAGAAAATAAGATTAATTAGTCTTTAGCACGCCATTTGCCGTACTTCACATCCTTCCAGTATTCTTTTTTCAGTAAATAAGAAAGGATAAATAAGATGAATAAAAAGCCCAGCACCTTGTAACCTAGGTCAACGCGCACTAGCTTAGCAGGTTCGCCAACATAGTCTAAAAAGTTAGTAATATCTCTTACATCGTTATTGAAGGCTTCTTCTGTCTTGATTTTCTTGAGCTTCCATAAAACATCAGGCATAGAAGCGTTCACTAAGACATGGTTATTGACGCCAAACGGACGAGATTTATCTTCATAAAAGCCACGCAAGTAGGTATAAATCCAATCCGTGCCTTTAGAGCGAGCCACTAAGGATAAGTCTGGTGGCGTAGTGCCAAACCAAGTTTCCGCACCTTTTTTCGACATTGATGAGACTATTTGTTCGCCAATTTTTTGGTCGCCGAACATTAGATTTTTCTCAACATATTCATCGCTAAGATTTAAGTCTTTACCGATACGATTGTAACGCATAAACGAAATCGAGTGACAACCTGAACAGTAGTTCATAAATAAATTGGCACCATTTTGTAGCGATTTTTGGTCGTTAATGTCAGTATTTGCATGGTCTAAGTGAACATTGCCAGAGGCCAATGCACCAAATGAAATTGTTAAGCCTGCTAAAACAGACGCCATCGTTGTTAGTAATTTTTTCATCTTATTTCCCCGTTACTCTTTCAGGCACTTGTTTGGTTTTTCCAATCGAAGTGAACCACGGCATTAAAATAAAGAAGCCAAAGTAAAGCACAGTGAAAACTCGTGCTAACAAGGCGTTCGTTGGTGTTACTGGTTGCATACCAAGGTAGCCTAAGTAAACAAAGCTAATCACAAAGATGCCTAACGCATATTTATATGGTGCTGAGCGGTATCTGATTGATTTAACTTTAGAGCGGTCTAACCACGGTAATGCCAATAGAATTAATAGCGCTGCAAACATACCCACAACCCCTGGGAATTGCGAACCAAACATCGGTGGAATTGCTCTTAATACTGAGTAGAAAGGTGTTAAATACCAAAGTGGGGCAATGTGGTCAGGTGTTTTTAACGGGTTAGCTTCAATGAAGTTGGCATGCTCTAAGAAGTAGCCATTCATTGCAGGTGCAAAGAATACCACTGCTGAGAAAAGCATCAAAAATACTACTACACCAACAATATCTTTAACGCTATAGTACGGGTGAAACGGAATACCGTCTTTCGGAATACCGTCTTTATCTTTGTTCTTTTTAATTTCAACGCCATCTGGGTTGTTTGATCCTACAGTATGCAAGGCAACAATATGTAAGAATACTAATATAACTAAGATAAGCGGCAAGGCAATCACATGTAATGAGAAGAAGCGGTTAAGCGCTGGGTCACCCACTGCGTAGTCGCCTAAAATCCAAATCAACAAATCATGACCAATATAAGGCACTGAGCCAAACAATGAGATGATAACCTGTGCACCCCAGTAAGACATTTGACCCCACGGTAACACATAGCCCATGAATGCTTCTGCCATTAGGGCAATGTAAAGTATCATGCCTAAAATCCAAATCAACTCTCGTGGTGATTTGTATGAGCCGTATAACAAACCACGATACATATGCAAGTAAATGACAATAAAGAATGCTGATGCACCCGTTGAGTGCAGGTAACGAATTAACCAGCCCCAATTAACATCGCGCATAATGTACTCAACCGAAGCAAAAGCACTTGCTGAATCGGGTTTGAAATGCATGGTTAAAAATATACCGGTTACGATTTGCATCACCAATACCAGCATTGCTAATGAGCCGAAAAAATACCAAAAGTTAAAATTTCTTGGTGTGTAATATTCTGCCAAATGTTCATTCCAAACTTTAGTAAGTGGGAATCTTTGGTCTATCCAGTTTTTATTATTATCCATAATGCTAAGTGAGTTTGTTAGATTTAAAAATAGGGGTTACTTCATGTGCCTCTGGGCTAACGCCTATTTGAATAAGTGTGTCCGACACAAAGTGATAAGGTGGAATTATCAAATTGGTTGGTGCAGGAACACCTGCGTAAACGCGACCCGCTAAGTCAAATTTTGAGCCATGACATGGACAATAAAACCCCCCTTTCCAGGCGTCGCCTCCGAGGTCAGCCGCTCCTAATTCTGGGCGGTAAGTTGGCGAACAACCTAAGTGTGTACAAACGCCGACAATAACTGCAATATCAGGGTTAATTGAGCGATAAGTATTTTTAGCATACACGGGTTGTTGAGAGGTTTCGTTACTATCAGGGTCGGTTAAAACATCGGTCAGTGTGCTTAAGTTTGCAAGGGTGGTTTTATCGCGTTTAAAAATCCAAACGGGTTTTTTGCGCCATAACACACGCACTAACTGCCCGTTTTCAAGTTTGCTAATATCAATATCAACGGGTGCACCTGCTGCTTTTGCTCTAGCAGAAGGATTCCAAGTTGATAGAAAAGGTATTGCCACGAAACCAACGCCTACTGCCCCTACCACACTTGTGGCCTGGGTTAAAAAGCGTCTTTTCTTAAGGTCTATTGTTTGTTCTGACATAAGATTATTATTCCTTGTTACTTTAATATTGTTAAATAAAAACCCGATAATTATAATGTATATTAGTTGTAAATAATATAAAAATTTTTAATTTTCTTTTAGGTCAACCTTGACGACAATCTTATTAATCTCTGTAAGCGACTCTATTTGTTGAAGTATATCCAGCAAAACAGCAGGTTGTTTTTGCGCACGAAAAGCCAACGCCTGATTATTGGTCACAAAGGTGGCTGTGTTGCCATTAATGGCGCATAAGGATAAAGATTTAAAAGTGTCAGGTAAATAATTTGCCAATTGTGCGTTTAATTCATTTAATGCCCTGGCCTGTGTAAATAGTTGTCCTAACGCCCCTTTTGGCGTAAAGTTGGCTAAGTTCGTGATTTTTTTAGACATAAAACCCTTAAAATTGACAAATAACTGTATAAAACGGTATATATCATAACATCTGTGAGTAAAATAGAGGCATTTTTTAAATCTTATATATTAGTAAACTAGGTAAGCAATCTTAATGAGTATTATAAATAAATTAGCCGCTAGAATTGTCGGCTCTCGCAACGACCGATTGGTCAAGAAACTTGCTAAGACAGTTGAGAGCATCACTGCATTTGAGCCTGCATTACAAGCGTTAGACGATAAGGCGCTTAATGCTAAGACCAATGAATTTAAGCAAAAACTTGAAAACCAAGCGACCTTAGATTCTTTATTGCCAGAGGCTTTTGCCGTGGTGCGTGAGGTCAGCATTAGGGTTTTAGGGCTTAGGCATCATGATGTGCAAATGATTGGTGGCATGGTGCTGCACGAAGGTAATATTGCAGAGATGGGAACGGGCGAAGGAAAAACTTTAGTGGCAACACTACCCACTTATCTAAATGCATTGAGCGGCAAAGGGGTTCATGTGGTAACGGTGAATGATTATTTGGCAGTTCGTGATGCCCAGTGGATGGGAAAAGTGTTTGAATTTTTAGGTTTGAGTGTTGGTATTGTTACTTCAAATATGCCACCAGAAAATAAGAAAGAGGCCTACGATTGTGATATCGTTTATGCGACGAATAATGAGCTAGGATTTGATTATTTAAGAGACAATATGGCATTCACGGCTGAGCAAAAGACACAGCGAGCGTTGAATTTTGCCGTTATTGATGAGGTAGATTCTATCTTAATTGACGAAGCCAGAACGCCGCTCATTATTTCCGGTCCAGCGGATGACTATGCCGAGGTTTATCATGCGATTAATCAAATGATTCCAAATTTTACCAAGCAAGTTGAAAGTGGCGAAGGCAAAGAAGTGGTTGTTGAAACAAAAGGCGATTATACGGTTGATGAAAAAAACAAGCAAGTATTTTTAACCGACGATGGACATAATAAAGCAGAAGATTTATTGATTAGTGCGGGTGTTTTGACCGAGGGTGCAAGCCTATATGATGCCAGTAATATTCTGCTGATGCAGCATATTAACTCAGCCCTTCGTGCACATGTTTTGTTTCATAAGGACGATCAATATATTGTTGATAATGATGAAGTAGTGATTGTTGATGAGTTTACCGGCAGAACTATGCCTGGACGGCGTTGGTCTGAAGGTCTGCATCAGGCGATTGAAGCCAAAGAAGGGGTAAGTGTTAAGAAAGAAAATCAAACACTGGCATCCATTACTTTTCAAAACTATTTCAGACTTTATAACAAACTCTCGGGTATGACAGGTACAGCAGATACTGAAGCGGTTGAATTTCAAGCGATTTATAATTTAGAAACCGTGGTGATTCCACCAAATAAGCCTTCTGCACGAAACGATATGTCCGACCAAATTTATCTAACTTTGGCGGAAAAACTAGAAGCAATTGCCAAAAATGTAGAGGCTTGCCAAGAAACAGGACAACCTGTCTTGGTTGGCACCAGCAGTATTGAAAATTCCGAGGCAATTTCAGCATTATTAACAAATAGAAAAATCAAGCACGAAGTTTTGAACGCCAAGCAACATCAACGCGAAGCACAAATTATTGCCAACGCAGGTAGCACTGGCGCGGTAACCATTGCCACCAATATGGCAGGACGAGGCACAGATATTGTGCTCGGCGGCAAGTTAGGTGAAACGGCAACAGACAAGCAAAAACAAGAGTGGCAGGGGCTTCATGATACGGTTATTGCAGCAGGTGGACTGCATATTATCGGCACAGAGCGCAATGAATCTCGTCGGGTGGACAATCAGTTGCGTGGCCGTTCTGGTCGTCAAGGCGATGTTGGCTCAACGCGCTTTTATTTGTCGTTAGAAGACAATTTAATGCGTATTTTTGCCAGTGAAAAAATGGCATCAATGATGCAACGATTGGGCATGGAAAAAGGTGAGGCGATTGAGCATAAAATGGTTAATCGTGCGATTGAAAACGCACAAAAGAAAGTTGAAGGAATGAACTACGATGCCCGTAAAAATCTTTTAGAGTATGACGATGTATCGAATGACCAACGAAAAATTGTTTATGGGTTGCGTGATGAGTTAATGCGTGCAGATGATGTACAAGACAGGTTTATTGCCATGCGTTCAACCGTTGTTAAAAATTTATTTGCTAATTATGTTTCTGCCGCACAGTCTGAGGAAGATTGGGATGTTGAAGGCTTGCATCATGCGCTAGAGTCTGATTACGCTGCAAATTTTCCGTTGCAAGAATGGTTAGATGAAGGTGTTGATGTTGATGAGTTAGAGGCGAGAATTGAGCAAGGGTTGGCATACATTTGCGATCGTAAAGAAGAAATTACGGGTAGCGAACAAATGCGTGGCTTTGAAAAAGCCGTGATGTTGCAAACCTTGGATCATTTTTGGAAAGAGCATTTGGCAGCAATGGATTACCTACGACAAAGCGTCAATTTGCGTGGCTATGCACAGAAAAATCCAACGCAGGAATACAAAAAAGAATCTTTTGAGATGTTTGAGGTGTTACTTGGTACGATTGATATTGAGATTGTTAAAGCACTTTCAAGCGTTAATATTAGTACAGAAACCAATGCTGACGATGTAGAACAACAAGACAATACGGAGATACACGCAGAACACGAAGAAGTGGCAACAGCACAAGCGCCAAACCCAACAACCAATGAAAATCAAACCTATCAGCGTAACGGTGAAAAAATAGGTCGCAATAACCCATGTCCTTGTGGCTCGGGTAAAAAATACAAAAACTGCCATGGCTAGCCACTATATTGGACTTATGTCAGGCACCAGTTTAGATGGTGTTGACGGGGTTATTATTGATGATTTAGGCAGAAAAATACTGACACAAGCACACTCGCCTTATCCCGATAGCTTAAAACAAAGCTTACTGACATTGACACAAGGCTCGCAAACTTCTTTGGAAAATCTGGCGAATATCGATACCAAAGTGGCAAAATGCTTTGCTGATTTATCCAATACATTGCTACAACAATCGGGGCTTAACGCCAAAGACATCAAAGCCATTGGTTCACACGGACAGACCATTTTCCATCAAGGCGGTGTATATTCTATGCAAATCGGACATGGTGCCTTGATTGCCGAGCAAACAGGCGTTACCACAGTTGCTGATTTTCGTATGCAAGATGTTGCTGCGGGTGGACAGGGTGCTCCCCTTACGCCGTTTTATCATCAGCACTTATTAAACGGCAAAGATGGTGTGGTGCTTAATTTAGGTGGCATTGCCAATATAACGATTGTTAAAAATAACGAAGTTATTGGCTTTGACACTGGGCCTGCAAACACCCTGCTAGATAACTGGATTAAAAAACACAAAAATTTAGATTATGACCATGATGGACTTTGGGCACGCACAGGCAGCGTTGACCAGACTTTATTAGATGCAATGCTTGCCGATGATTATTTTCAGCAAACACACCCAAAAAGCACAGGTCCAGAGTATTTTAATTTAAAGTGGCTAGCGCAACATTTAAGTGGCAATGAATTGCCCGAAGATGTGCAAAGAACACTGATAGAGCTAACAGTCATGAGTATTTCTGCCAGTATTCCAGCAGGTGAAAAAGTGTATTTATGTGGCGGTGGTGTGCATAACTTGTTGTTATCCGAGCGCTTGGATAGTCAAAATCCTGATAGCAAAGTGATGCTAACCAATAATTTAGGCGTGCATGCAGATTATGTTGAGGCGGCGGCTTTTGCTTTTTTTGCCAAGCAAACACTGGATGGTAAACCATCAAACTTACCATCGGTTACTGGCGCTAAGGGTAAGCATATTTTAGGTGCAATTTATCAGATAAATAAGAACATGCCATGATAGATGTTTTAAAAAGATTGTTAACAGAAAGTATAGAAACAGAAGTGTTGGAATTTAAAACAGCCAGACAAAGTTTTGATAAGCATACATTAGGAAAGTATTTTTCTGCGCTGAGCAATGAAGCCAGTCTTAGCAATAAATCTTACGCATGGTTGATTTTTGGTGTTAATGATGACCATGATATTGTTGGTACACAAATCACCGAACAAACATTAAATAAATATAAATTAGAAATAAAAAGCAACACTTCGCCAATGCTTAATTTCACAAATATTCACCGAGTTGATGTTGAGGGCAAACAAGTGTTGATGTTTCAAATTCCATCTGCATTAAAGGGTGTGCCAACCGCTTGGAAGGGGCATTATTATGGCAGAGATGGGGAAAGTTTAGGTGCGCTTAATATGGAAGAATTAGAGCGAATTAAACGACAAAATATTGCTTTTGACTGGAGTGCAAAAACTGTCGATAATGCCGAAATTAAAGACCTTTCTACAGAGGCAATTGCTCTAGCAAGAGAACAGTTTTTGATAAAAAACCCTAACTTAGTAACGGAGATAAACTCGTGGGACGACACTAAGTTTTTAAACAAAGCCAAAATTACTATTAATGGAAAAATAACCACTACAGCGATATTGTTGCTTGGAAAGCCAGAGTCCGAGCATTTTATTAACCCCGCTGTAGCAAAAATCAGTTGGATATTAAAAGACAGGGACAATCTTGAAAAAGATTATGAACACTTTGGCTGTCCATTGTTGGCGAATATTGACAATGTGTATGCAAAAATTAGAAATCTAAAATATCGTTATTTACCAGAAGAGACTTTATTTCCTGAAGAAACCAATCAATTTGACCCTTATATTATTCGTGAAGCATTAAATAATTGTATTGTCCATCAAGATTACACGCTTGGCGGGAAAATTAATGTAGTGGAAAGGGAAGACGGTGTTTTGACTTTTGTTAATTCAGGTGGCTTTATTCCCGAAAGTATAGAAAAAGTTCTTGAGGTGGATGCACCTGAGACCTGTTATCGCAATCCATTTTTGGCAAGCGCTATGGTTAATTTAGGCATGATTGACACCATTGGTAGCGGTATTAAAAAAATGTTTATTTTACAAAAAGATAAATTCTTCCCCTTGCCAATATATAACTTAGGCGACGATCAAGTCAAAGTAGAAATTATTGGTAAAGTGCTGGATATGAATTATGCACGCAGACTTGCGCAATCAAAAAATGATTTAACTTTGCAAGAGATTGTCTTATTGGATAAGGTCGCCAAGCGCTTACCCTTGTTGGGCACTGAAATTAAGGCGTTGAGGCGCAAGGGGTTGATTGAGGGGCGCAAGCCTAACTTTCATATTTCATCCTCTATTGCAGCATCAACAGGGGGAAAGTCCACTTATATTAAACTCAAGGGTATTGATAACGATTACTGTCAAAAAATGATACTTGATTTCTTGAAAAAATTTGAAAGTGGCAGACGACAAGATTTTGAAGAGATGCTTTTAGATAAGTTACCTGATGCATTAAACAAACAACAAAAAAGAAACAAAGTTCGAAACAACCTACAGAGTTTAAAAAAGCAAAAATTGATAGAACCACATGGCAAGTTATGGAAAATGTCTAAACCTAAAAATTAGACATCTTTTAGACATTTTTTAGACATTTTTTAGACATTTTTTAGACATTTTTTTTCTAATACTCGGTTGTACTAGGGGTTCTTAGAATATATACAAGTTGTAAATAAAATTTAATTAGACAAACTTTAAACAAAACAAATGAAAAATCAGCAAATAACTTTGATCAAACCTGACGATTGGCACCTCCATGTGCGTAGCGGTGAAGCACTAAAATCAGTAATTGGCATGAGTGCCAAACAAATGGGCAGAGCGATTATTATGCCCAATCTAAACCCACCTGTGACTGATGCAAGGGGTGCGAACGCATATCAAGAAGAAATTCTTAGCGCCTTGCCAAAAGACAGCGCATTTAAACCATTAATGGTTTTATATTTAACCGACAATACCACGCCTGAAATAATTACTCAGGCTCATAGTTCGGGCGTGGTAGCAGCAAAACTTTATCCTGCGGGTGCAACTACCAATTCTGATAGTGGCGTAACAGAGGTTAAAAATATTTATCGTGCATTAGAGACAATGCAAAAACTGGGTATGCCACTATTGGTGCATGGTGAAGTGACGCGTAGTGAAGTAGATATTTTCGACCGTGAAGCAGTTTTTATTGATGAAGTTTTAAATCAAGTGGTGAATGATTTACCTGAATTGAAAGTTGTATTTGAGCATATTACTACTAAAAATGCAGTGGATTTTGTGCGTGAGAGTAGCGACAATATTGCGGCTACAATTACGCCACAACATCTTTTAAACAATCGTAACGATATGTTGGTGGGTGGTATTAAACCACATACTTATTGCTTGCCTGTGTTGAAACGAGCCGAGCATCAAGTGGCGTTGATTGGTGCGGCAACCAGTGGCAACCCTAAGTTTTTCTTGGGTACGGATTCTGCACCGCACGCCAAGCACGACAAAGAATCCAGTTGCGGTTGTGCAGGCGTATTTTCTGCACCACATGCTGTTGAACTCTACGCACAAGCGTTCGATCAGGCGGGCACGATAGATAAATTAGAAGGCTTCGCTTCAAAATTTGGTGCAGATTTTTACGGTTTGGCGTACAACACAAGCACCATTACTTTGAAAAAACAAGACTGGGTCGTGCCAGCAAGCTATCCTTTCACAAGCGGCGATATTGTGCCATTTATGGCAGGAAAAACGCTAAATTGGAAACTTGCTTAAAGTTATATGAAAAAAGGTCTTTTTAACTTATCTTATTTAAGTGTTTAACTTTTTCGAGTGTTTCTTTTATGTCAGCTTTAATATGAGGGTTTTCTTTTAAAAGTTGAATTAAAAGATTCAGTCCTTCTATTTGAGCAGTGTAGTCCCCCCCACAAGAAAACTCTGTTATAGGTTGTTTCGTTATATTGGAAAGCAAGCAATACAACAATAGTGAGGTTGTACCATAGCCGTTGGCGCTTCCAAAAAAATCCATCAAAGACACCATTTTATCGCCAAAATTTCTCCAAAAATCTATATCAATAGGCTTTGTGTAGTCGTTCTTGAAAAACCTCTCTACTATGGCCACACTGCCAATGGCTTCAGAATTTTCAAATTCTTTAATATGGTTAAAAAAATCTTTGTACGCTTCTATAGAATAAATAGACAAATCTATTTCTTTAATTTTTTTATATTCTTCCAAAAAAGTTAGAGGATTTTCCTTTTTTCTTAAAATAATATCTATTGCTTTCGAAATGTTTAAGTTTAAACTAGGGTCTTTTCTTAATACGGATAAGGCTGACTTTAGCCTTCCCCCTATCAGCTCTTTATTTAACTTTTCTTGATGAAAATCTCTTAAGTGTTCTCCTGTGAGCTTGTTTATTTTTGTTTTGAAATTGAAATACATAAAGACCAGAAGGAGAGCTGAAATTATAAAAACTACAGTTTGAAGTTTTGGAAGGCTTTGGAGGCTACAGTCAAATTTTTCATATATGACAAAAAAACTTGATACAAGAAAACTACCTAAAATACTTCCGAGTATTCCTAATAAAATTCCCTTGCTCCAATATAAGTATTCTGTTTCTTGTTTTTTCTTTTGTTTCATATTTTTTAATTTAATACAGTATTTAGAAACTAAAAAATCTTTTAGCGTCCTGAGTATCAATTTCTATTTGTTTTTTTAACGCCATAAAGTTATCAAAATTTCTCTCATCTCTAATCTTGTGTTTAAAGATGATTTTTACCTTAAGCCCGTAAACTTGCTTGTTAAAATCAAATAAAAATACTTCCAATAGAGTCTTTTTGCCACCAATCACTGGGCGATTGCCGACACTACACACACCTTGATAAGTAGCACCATCCAATTCAATAGTTACAGCAAATATTCCGTGAACAGGACTGATCTTGCGTTTAATGGGGATGTTGATAGTTGGGAAATCAATAGCGCGACCGTTTTTCAATCCGTGAACAATTTTTCCAGTGATAGAAAACTCACGCCCTAGCATTTGTGATGCTGATTGTATGTTGCCATTCTCTAAAAATGTGCGAATTGCTGAACTACTAACACGGTGATTATTACATAGAATACTGGGTGTTTTTTCCACAGTAAAGCCTTTGTCTTTTGATAAGTTTTGCAATAGTTCAAAACCACCCTTTCGCTCTTTGCCAAAACGAAAATCATCGCCAATTAAACAATGTTTCATTCTTAACTTGTTCAGTAAAATATTTTGCACAAAATCTCGTGCTTCTAATTGAGAAAAATCTTTATTAAAATGGATAATCAAATGTATATCTAAATTCAATCCAGATAATAAACGATGTTTTTCTTTAAAACTACTCAATGATGCCTGCTCGCGACCAAAAAAACTCTGTGGCGTGGGCATAAAAGAGATTAAAACTGATGGAATCCCCATTTCTTTTGCCTTTTCAGTCAAGCGAGCGATGATTTTTTGGTGTCCAATATGCACGCCGTCGAAGTTGCCAATAGTAACAACAGAGCCCTGCTGTTTTTTTAAATTATGCAGTCCACGGATTAAATTCATAAGAGCATTTTAACCTAATTGGGCTAAAATTTTCTTCACAGGTGCGGGTAAGCCGACTTTTAATTCGGCAATGGACTGAAAAGATTTACTTGTGTTGGTACAGGCGACGATAATCGGGCTAATCATCAAGTGGAAATGGGTAAAACTGTGTTTTATCATCGGCAGTTTCTGTTGTATGTGGGCGCTTGTGTCAAATTCTGCAATCATTTTAGCAATGATTTTAGCATCATTTTCACATTCTACAAGGCTCCATAGCCCGCCCCAAATACCTTTTTCAGGTCGTTTTTCTAAATACACGCCACCCGATTTATTGCGATAAATCAACATCGCTGTCTCACGCATTGGTTTGATTTTTTTAGGTTTTAGGTTTGGATATTCACTTTGTGTGCCGTGCTTTTTCGCCTGACAATGTGCAGCGAGTGGGCAGTTAGCACAATCAGGTTTGCTCCGCGTACACAAAGTTGCGCCCAAATCCATAATTGCCTGTGTGTAGTCGGCGTTACGGGTGTCAGGCGTGTATTGGCGCGCCAAATGCCATAAGTCTTTTAGCGTTGTGCTTTGTCCGTAATGTCCTTTAACTTGATGATAGCGCGCCAACACACGCTTAACATTACCGTCTAAAATGGCGTGATTTTGCCCGAAACTGATAGATAAAATTGCCCCCGCTGTTGACTCACCAATGCCAGGTAGGGCAATCATTGCCTTGATTTCTTTTGGAAATTCACCCTGATATTGCGTGACAACAATTTTAGCGCATTTACGCAAATTCCTCGCCCTTGCATAATAACCCAAACCTGCCCATTGTGCCAAAACGGCATCTTCATCAGCATTGGCAAGTGCGGTTAAATCAGGAAAATGCCGAATAAAATTATTGAAATATCCAATCACTGTCGTTACCTGAGTTTGTTGCAACATAATCTCGCTCAGCCAAACGAAGTAAGGGTTAATTGGGCTATTTTTTGATGCTTGCCACGGCAGAGAGTGACGACCGAACTGGTCAAACCACTTTAGTAGCGGCTTGGCAATGAGGTGCACTATTTTAGCCCAAGTGGGTCATTCGGATCAACGCTATCCATAAACGGCTTGCCGATTTCTTCGTGGGTGACTTGATAGACGCAACCAATCCAATTATTGATAACTTGCCTGGAAGCATCACGCCAAGTATTGCCCAAAGTTTGGCGGATTAATGTTTCTGGGAAGTCTTTGATTTCAAGGTTGCCGGCCAATAGTTTGACTTGAAACTCATCAAGAATAGCTTTGCTTTGCGCACACAGATAATTATCGGGAAACGGTGGGTAATTCACGAATTTTTTTTCTAAATATGCAATCACTTCTCGTTTATATTCTTTCAATAGGCTGACGGTATCATATTCTGGGTGTCCCTGAAAAAATACGATGCGTAACAAATCCTCACTAACGCATAAATGTGCACCAATTTTGCTGTCAACCAATATTTGCACACCTGCTTGCTCAAATTGAACTTTGGAAATTTCGTTATAACGAGAGTGCGGCACATCGAATTGTGTATTTACACCATTGACCAGTGGGTGCGTTTTGTTTCGCACTTGGTGTGGAAAAACGCCCCAACATTTCTCCCCCATTGCTTGGCGTTTTTGTCCGTAGCGAAATTCTAGTACGGCGTGAGTTGCCAGGCACGAACAGAGTGTGGAGGTTACATTGTCATATGCCCATGTTAGTACTTCTTTGAGCTGTTCATAAAAGGGCGCTTTTTCAAGGTCTGCCTCTTCCACATGTGCACCTGTGATAATTAACGCATCTAAACCCTGCGCTTTAATTTCATTAAAATCAAGGTAATGCTGTTCAATATGCGAGCGTGCTTTTTTGCCCCGTTTAATTGAAGACAAGGTAAAAGGATGCAGATAAAATTGTGCAATCTGATTAGAACGCCCAATCAAACGGAAAAACTGCCGTTCAGTTGCCTCAAGTGCTGCATCGGGCATCATATTTAACAACCCTATATGTAATTCCCTAATAACTTGATGATCGGCACGGTGTTTTGACAAAACAGTTTCACCTTCTTTCTGAAGACGCTTAAATGAGGGCAGGTCAGAGTGAGCAATGAGCGGCATCAGTTAAGTGCCTCGTTAATTAACGCAAACACTTCATCGGCATTGGTGCATTGGTATAAATCTTCGCTCTCAATCGTGCAGCCATATTGCTTAGCAATGGATTCATATTTTGGCACACGGTGCGCCAATAAATGGGGGAAAATCCAACCCACAAAAGCATCAGGGTCAATTTGTGCGACATAAGTAAATTGATGTTCTTGTAAATAAATATTTAATTGCGTTTGCAAAAAATCATTTTGATAATACAAAGGTTTTGGATGTGTTTTTGTGCGTTCAATTAGAGCAGATTGGTTTTTTTTACTGGCCTTAATATACAGAATTAGTGTACTCTCTGCCAATGTTTGATAAACGCTATCGTCATCTAGTTCACACAAACTGCCGCCCGCATCATTAATAAAATGCGTAAAACCCTGTCTTTGAGATTTACCGATAAATTTAGGTACATCCAGCATCGCATTAATTTCTGCTTTATGAAATAACGCTTGTCGCTTGGTAAATTCATCAATTGGCAAACCCCCTTGGTTGGGGTTGCCAACCTTGCCTAGAAAGTTAGATATTGATGATAAATTATCAAAAGTTACCTTGTTTTCAATCGCAATAGAATTGTTGTCCAGCAGTTCCGCCAAATATTCGTCTCGTCGAATTCTTTGCTTAATATTGTCCAAAATCTCACGGCTCAAATATTTGGCGCCAATGCGATAATCACCCGAATAGTGATACCATTTATCATCTGTAGAAAGTAATTTTGATAAGTGGGTTTTGCCCACGCCTGACATACCTAATAGCGTTAAGCGTTTATTTTTTGAGTTTATAAAATCGTTATTAGACGGCTTCACGACAGTCCATCTGCTTTAAACATTTCACGAATACCGCGTATCGCTTGGCGCGTTCGATGTTCATTTTCAATCAACCCAAAACGCACAAATTTATCGCCATATTCACCAAAACCAATACCTGGAGAAACCCCTACTTTTGCCACATCTAATAATTTCTTAGTGAATTCTAACGAGCCCATTGACTGATAAAATTCGGGAATTTTCGCCCACACAAACATCGTTGCCTTTGGCGGTGTTACTTTCCAGCCGATGGCATTCAGCCCTTCGCATAAAACATCACGCCTATCTTGATACATATTTGAAATTTCTCTCACACAGGTCTGGTCGCCTTCCAATGCCTCAATCGCCGCTACTTGAATTGGCGTAAACATCCCGTAATCCAAATAAGATTTAATTTTCGCCAGCGCCTCAACCAAAATCGGATTACCGACCATAAAGCCCACGCGCCAACCTGGCATATTGTAACTTTTTGACAGCGAGAAAAACTCTACTGCAACCTCTTTAGCGCCCTCTACCTGCAAAATACTCGGCGCCACATAACCATCAAAAACGATATCTGCATAAGCTAAATCTTGCACTACCCAGATTTTATGTTCTTTGGCGACCTTAATTACTCGCTCAAAAAACTCCAATTCCACGCACTCAGTGGTTGGGTTTGATGGATAGTTTAATACTAACATCTTTGGCTTTGGAAAAGTATTCTTAATCGAGCGTTCCAATTCTGCAAAAAAATCATCATCTGGACCACAAGGCACATGCTGAATATCCGCACCCGCAATCACAAATCCATACGGATGAATCGGATAAGCAGGGTTTGGCACCAAAACTGTATCACCATTGCCCACCACTGCCTGTGCAAGATTTGCCAGCCCCTCTTTCGAGCCAATCGTTACAATAGCCTCAGTTTTGGGGTCAAGGTCAACATCAAAACGGTTTTTATACCAATTGGTAATTGCCTTACGCAATCGCGGAATGCCGCGAGAAGTGGAATACCGATGCGTGTCTTTACGCCTGGCCGCTTCGACTAATTTTTCCACAATATGGTCAGGCGTAGGCTGGTCAGGGTTGCCCATTCCAAAGTCAATAATGTCCTCGCCACGCGCCCGTGCTTCGGCCTTTAGTTCATTGGTAATGGCGAATACATACGCCGGCAGTCTCTTTATTCGTGGAAAATCGTCATTCATTTTTTCTTAATATTTAATAATTCTATTTCAAAAATAAGGGTCGCATTTGGTGGAATCAGATTGCCCGCACCCATTTCACCATAAGCCAGTTTTGATGGAATTGTTAATTTACGCTTCTCGCCGACTTTCATACCTTCAACGCCTTGATCCCAACCAGGGATTACTTGCCCGACGCCAAGCTTAAAATCAAAAGGTTGATTTCTATCAACGCTAGAGTCGAATTTTTTGCCATTCGTCAGCCATCCCGTATAGTGCATCGACACAAAATCCCCCGATTTACACGCCTTGCCTTTGCTCTCTTCCAGTTTTTCAATCTGCAAATCTGCCATTTTATTCCCCTATATAATTCATCGTAATATGATACGACCCAAACTTACGAATATTCAAAACACCCGTGTCTAACAATAAATATTGCCCTTTAATTCCCTGCAAAATGCCTGTAATTTCAGGCGTTTTATCAAAATTTAACGAATTGATTTTTTCTGGATATTTTACCACAGGGTAATCAATCGTCAAAACCTCACTTTGCAACACTTTTGCTTCCAATTCTGCAATCAAATTAGGAATTTTCCCTAACAGTTCATCTCGTTTAGCGACTAAATCGGTGATTTCCACCTCATTTTTTAACATTTTTCGCCAATTGGTTTTATCTGCCACATAATCCTTCAGCGCCGCCTCAATTTGTCCTGATTTCAACCGCGTATCCACCTGAACAATCGGTAACGCTTGCACAGCCCCTTGGTCAATCCAACGACTGGGCATGTTGGATTGGCGTGTAATCCCAACTTTCACCCCCGAAGAATTTGCCAAATAAACAATATGCGGCGCAAAACAATTATCCAGCCCCCATATTGGCTCACGACAAGTACCTAAATGATGGTGGCAAGTTTCAGGTTTTACAATGCACAAATCACAGCGTGCCAAATCTCGACAACACGGAAAGCAAAATCCCTGTGAATAACTTTTTTTAGTCCTTGACCCACAATTTGAACAATGAATTTCCCCGTCAAAATGCAATGAAATTTCCTGCCCAATTAACGCATTCATTGCCACCAAATCATTGCCAATTGGCAATTGATAAATCGCTTTACCCTCGTCAAGAGAGACTTGCATTTTTTGAATTTGTCCACTGTGTTGCATTTTTATTTTCCTACTCTGACAATTGAATTTTCTTCTAACTCGTTGTCTTTTATATTTTAAATATGTAAACTGATATTTTGCCGTTCGCTCATAATGGACTCTAACCTTTTAAGATATTCGCCACTTCCCAATATTTATCTGCAGTTTTCTGCAAAATATCCACAGGTAAGGTCGGGGCGGGTGGGCGTTTGTTCCAGTCTAGGGTTTCTAAATAATCACGGATGATTTGTTTGTCAAAACTTTTTGGACTGCTGCCGATTTGGTAATCAGATTTTGACCAAAAGCGTGATGAATCTGGGGTTAGGACTTCGTCCATTAGGGTTAATTTATTATGCTCATCTAAGCCAAACTCAAATTTTGTGTCAGCGATGATGATGCCTTTTGCTAGAGCGTAGTCGCTGGCGAAATTGTAAAGCGCAAGGCTGACTTGCTTGATTTGTTGAGCAAGGTCTGCGCCGACAATTTTCACGGTTTGACTGAAGTCGATATTTTCGTCATGTTCGCCGACTGCGGCTTTGTTGGAGGGGGTGTAGAGGGCTTCGGGGAGTTTTTGTGCGAGTTGTAAGCCAACGGGTAATTTGAGCCCACAGACTTTGCCTGATGCTTGGTAGTCTTTCCAACCTGAACCGATGAGATAGCCGCGGACGATGGCTTCAATGGGTAGGGGTTTGAGTTTTTTAACGATGATGGCGCGATTGCCGACCTGCGTGATTTCTTCGGCGTTTAAAACACCATCCAAAGGCTCGTTGGTTAAATGATTGGGGATAATTTTTTGAGTTTTTGCAAACCAAAAATCTGCTACTTCGGTCAGCACTTGTCCTTTGCCAGAAATCGGGTCATCAAACACCACATCAAAGGCGCTGAGGCGGTCGGTGGTAACGATGAGCATGCGGGTTTCATCAATATCGTAGATATCTCGGACTTTGCCTTTTTGAATCAGAGGCAGACTAAGTGAAGTTTCAAAAAGTGTTTTCATAAATTTTCTTAATGGTAATTTAAAGGTTATTTTAACCTAAATTCTGTTTTTATTGCCTGTGGTAAAATTCACCGTAATGAGTAATATGATAATAACATTCGGTTTTCTTCTGTTGATGCAATCTGTGATGGCTTCGCCGTTGAGTGAACAGGCGTTGCGACTGATTAAAACGGGTAATGAAATTGCCTCAAAGAGTGTGGTGTTGAGCGGTCAGCAGTTACTGTTAAAAGGAATGTTTAAGTTTAATGATTTGGATGCAGCGTATGAATCATCCAGACAAACGCGCATGGGTAATCCGCTGATGGGCTATTCGCCGCAACCTGTGATGGCGAATAAAATATTGGAAAAGCTGCTTAAAAAAGGTTATGATCCAGCGATTTATGATGTGGCGTTGTATTTGCTTGACGGTGAAAGTGGCTTCATAAAAGATGAATTAATGGCGCTTAATTTACTTGAACAATCGGTGAAAGCACACGCTAATCCACAATCTGCTTTTGTAGCAGCGGTGATTAGGAATGAAGCTTTGGTGTCAGTGCTCAAAGATAATCGGCAAATTGATGAGTTGATTACTTTTGCGATACTTAATCAGGTGCCGGGGGCAAAGCGTTATCAAGCGCAATATATTAACAATAGAAAGGGCAGTTTGCGAGTGGAAAACTGGCGTCAATGGTTTGCCAATCAGTAAACTTTTTATAGGTTACGCAAAATCGCTCTTGCGCGGTTTTGAAATCGTTTTAAATCAGACTTTGCAACTTTTTTTTGCTTCGGTAGGTGCCAAGTGAGTGGGTTTCTGCGTTTGTTTTTGTAATGAAGTTCGTAGTGTAGGTGGGCGCCTGTTGAGCGACCTGTGGATCCAACGAAGCCAATGACTTTGCCTTTTTTGACTTTGGAGCCGACACGAATACCGTAGGCGAATTTGGACAGGTGGGCGTAAACGGTGACATAGTTGGTGCCGTGGCTGATGTAGATAGCGTTGCCTAAGGCGCCGATATATTCGCGCCGTTTTATGATGCCATTTGCGACGGTACGCACGGGAGTGCCGTGGTTTGCCGCGTAATCAACAGCACGATGTGGGCGGTAGGTTTTTAAGATGGGGTGGTAGCGTCGGTATTGAAATTTGGAACTGATGCGTTTGTATTTTAATGGCGCTCTTAAAAAGGACGAATAGAGGGTTTTGCCATTGATATCGTAATAGCCTAACTGACCGCGTTTGTCGATGTAAGAAAAGACAGCGATGCGTTTTTTACCACTGATATAGATGATGGCTTTTGGTGCGGAACCATGGTTGCCGACGAGAATAAATTTGTCGCCTTTTCTTAAGTCCTTGTTGAAGTCAATTTTCCACGAAAAAATACGCACGATATTGTTAATAGTCTTATAACTGACACGGGATTTTTGTGCGTCGTAGTTGAGTGAGCGAGTGATATTGATAGTGACATCAGCGAGTGCGTTGGCGCTGAAAAATAAGGCGGTAGCTAAAAAAAGTAGGGATTTACGCATAATGTTGAACAGCCTCCAAGGCAATTTTTCGTGCGAGTTTGTCGTTGGCAATGACGGATTCCAGGGAAGTAATACTGATGTTTTCAATAGCGTTCAGTGTTTTTTCAATAATATTTGGAATCTCTAAAAAGTCAATTTTGTTGTTTAAAAAATGCGCAACGGCAATCTCATTGGCGGCATTGAGTGTGCCCATCGCATTACCACCTTGTTTGAGTGCATCAAAAGCGAGTTGTAGGCATTTGAATTTTTCTAAATCGGGCGGGTAGAATTCTAACGGCGAGTTTTGTGTTAAATCCAGCGCTGCTACGCCAGAATCGACTCTATCTGGATAACTCATTGCATAAGAAATCACCGTGCGCATATCGGGATTACCGAGTTGCGACAGGGTTGAGCCATCGTTGTAATAGACCGAGGAATGAACGATAGATTGCGGATGCATGATCACATCGATATTTTCGGCAGGTAGATTAAATAGGTAGTGCGCTTCAATAACTTCCAGCCCTTTGTTCATCATTGTTGCTGAGTCTACCGATATCTTGCGCCCCATTGACCAGTTCGGGTGGGCACAGGCTTCATCAGGGGTAATGGATTTTAAGTCGTTTAATGGCGTGTGTAAAAAAGGACCGCCACTCGCAGTTAATTGGATTTTGTTGAGTCCCGATTTGCCACTTTGCAAACATTGAAAAATCGCTGAGTGTTCAGAGTCCACAGGAATAAGTTCGGCGCCATTATCACGCACCGCCTGCATCATCAAATCGCCAGCCAAAACCAAAGATTCTTTATTGGCTAACATTAATCGCTTACCCGCTTTGGCGGCGGACAAACTTGATGCCATTCCTGCAGCGCCGACGATGGCCGCCATGACGAAATCCGTGTCATCGTGTGCGGCAATCGTGTTAAGCGCTTCGCTGCCGTGTAAAACTTGAATGTTTTTGTCAATAACTTTTGATAATTGTTGCGCCGTTGCTTGGTCGGACATTACCACGATTTTAGGCTGAAATTTTTCACACAAAGTTTGCATTTTTTGCCAGTTGGTATTAGCACTTAAGGCAAAAACGCTAAATTTATCAGCATGCAAAGCCACTACCGATAGCGTGCTATCACCAATAGACCCTGTTGCACCAAGGATTGTAATGTTTTTCATTGTAAAAAGAATATGCCAGTAACAAAAATCGGTGTGGCAGCGAGCAGCCCATCAATACGGTCTAACACGCCACCATGCCCAGGCAAAAGACTGCCGCTGTCTTTTACATTTGCTTCGCGTTTGTAAATACTTTCATATAAATCACCTGCCACGGAAAAAATACCCGTAACGAGTGCCAACACTAAAATTTTCCAATCTGGGTAACTGGTGATACTCATCCATGCGCCAGTGATAAGTAGTACGCCTATTAGCCCACCAATCACACCTTCAATCGTTTTTCCGCCACTTAAACTAGGTGCAAGTTTGTGCTTTCCAAAGGTTTTACCTGAAAAATAGGCAAAACTGTCCGCCCCCCAAACAATTAAAAATAGTAAAAGTAGCAAGGGTTTTTGATCGTTAAAGTGTAACCACCATAAGCCAAATATTGGCGTAAGTAACAACACTGCATTAATCGGCAGTAAAAAATTTGTTGGCTTATTGTTAGGATAACTGAT
This sequence comes from endosymbiont of Bathymodiolus septemdierum str. Myojin knoll, assembly GCF_001547755.1. Lineage (NCBI taxonomy): Bacteria > Pseudomonadati > Pseudomonadota > Gammaproteobacteria > Bathymodiolus septemdierum thioautotrophic gill symbiont. Next base: position 36,515 of record NZ_AP013042.1, read on the forward strand.
AACTTTGTATATATTGAGTAGCCACCAAATGCAAGCGATAGGGAGCATAATGACGGCAAAAGGGTGTCCAGTTGGCAAACCAAATGCCATATTGGTGCTAAACATAATAACGCCAGCAATGCTGAGTATTTTGTTCAAAGTAGAGACATTGGCGAGTCTTAATAATTCAAATAGAGACAATAAAACAATGACTACAAGGTAGCCAAAAAACCAGTCTACAGGTGTTTTAAAAACGAAAAAAATCATCACAGACGCTAAAACAATAGCGGTTAAAATTCTTTTTACCAGTTCACTCATTTCTACCTCCGTAACGCCTATTGCGGCAATTATAACTCTCAATCGCCTTATCCAATTCTACTTTGTCAAAATCTGGCCACAGTGTGTCAGTAAAATATAATTCACTATAGGCAATGTCCCATAATAAAAAATTACTAATGCGCTGTTCACCACTGCTACGAATCAGTAAATCCACCGAATTGCTTTGTAATGATAGGTACTGTGCAAAATTTTCTTGGTTAATCTCATCAGCAGCAATACCATCTGCCATCGCTTGCTTGCAAGCATTAACGATGTCCCATTGTCCGCCATAATTGGCAGCGATTACTAAAGTTAAGCCTGTGTTTTTTGCTAATAAAGTTTGTGCTTCAGAGGCTGTTTTCTGCACATCAAAGGGGAACAGCGTCATATCGCCGATGATTTTTAATTGCACATTATACTTATTGAGTTTGTTAACTTCTTTTTTTAGTACATTCAAAAATAACTTAAATAATAAAGTTACTTCTTCATCAGAGCGATTTTTATTTTCACTACTAAATGCAAACAAAGTCAGCGTTTCAACGCCAATCACACCACAATATTTAACAATACCCTTAACCGAATCCACGCCCTTCTTATGCCCTGCAATACGCGGTAATTTGCGTTTTTTCGCCCAACGACCATTGCCGTCCATAATAATTGCGATGTGTTTAGGGGTGTTCATATACATACCAGCGCCACGCGCCAGAATAATAGAAAATATTGATGGATTAACATATTTTTAGAATTATACCTACCCTCTAATCCCTAACTCAAAAATAAAAAAATACAAAACCCCCTATAAAGAATAACGGTATAATACACCCAAATTAAAACTATATAATCATGAAAAACACAAAAACACTCATGCTAACCAACCTATTCAAAAGCATCTTTAATGTTTTCAAAGTTTCTAAAAACACCCAAACCCACTCATCAATAGCAAATATCGCGGGGGGGCACATTTCTAATGTACTCAACAAACTCAAACAACTCCTCCTCTTCAGCGCACTAACCTTATCACTGAATGTTACCGCTGTTGACAAGCCTCAAAGCTTTGATAAAGAAGCCTACTTAAACCTTAACCAAGAATACAACTGGAACAACCCCCAAACTTATTACAAAAAAGACAACCAAGGGCTGCTAATACTCAAGCAAGTCGGTAGCACAGTGCGTAACACTCTAGGCGCTACTAATTCAGACAATGCCAACCAATTTGGCAGCACACTTAAAGACAACCTTAAAAACCAAGCCATTAACCAAGCCGTTAGTGGTACCGAAGGCTATATCAACAACAAAGCCAACGAATATGCCAATCAATTTGGCGCTGGTCGCACTGAAATCCAATTAGGTGGATTTAACTCAGAAGCACTCAATTACAACATTAGAACCATTCAACCCCTCTCTGAACTTAACGAAGACAGCCAAGATTTAATCTTCTTCCAAGGACAACTAACCTCAGGTCAAAATCACAGCGAACGCCGTGAAACCTTAAACCTAGGTATCGGCTATCGCAAATTACTAGAAGCAGGGCAATCGATTGCCGGCATCAACCTCTTCACCGACTATGAAACCCAATCTGCACACAAACGCGCCAGCATCGGCTTAGAATACCAAAGAACCAATTTTAAAGCCAACTTTAACAAATACCAATCACTCTCAGACAAAAAAGTCATTGGTAGTTTTACTGAAGAAGTACTTGATGGTTATGATGTGAAACTAGAAGGACAAATCCCTTACCTGCCTTGGGCTAAAATCAAAGGCACCCGCTATGTTTGGGACAAAACCACCAACGCCAACAGCGTAGATATTAAAGGCACCATTCTTGGTGTTGAAGTGCAACTCTCTGACGCCGCTCGCTTTGAGTTCGGCACTGAGAAGTCCAACAGCGCTGATAGTAACAGCTACGCCCGCCTAAGCATGGCAATACCTTTTAAAGACAGTAAGTTCACCAACTTTAAAATAGCCGATAAAGCCTTTAAAAACACAAACAAAATGCAATTGGGTGAATTTGCCTGGGTAGAACGAAGCAACAAAATCCGTATTGAAAAAGTCACAAATGGTGGCACTATTATCCTAGGTGAATACAATGCCTTTACTGTCGGCGCAACTTGTACCATCACTGACAGTGCAAGCGTATCAACAGTCGCAACCACAGAAGCCGATGGCTCTGTTACCCTGCCAAGTCTTAGTATTCCAGCAGGCTTAGTGACTATGAGTTGTACTGGCGGTACTTACACCGATGAGGCAACTAACGCTGCAGGCACCGTAGCAGCAACTCTTCGTGTAGCTACGATTTACTCAGGCACAGGTCCTTTAACGATTTTAGCCTCACCACTGTCTGAAATTGCTTATCAATTGGCAGACGCAGCAGGTGGTATTGCAACTGATATTACCGCTCAAAACATCGCTGTTGCAACCGCCTTTGGTATCGCAGGGGTTGACCTTGCTGCCACCATTCCAACCGACATTAGCCCTACCACTGGCACTGTCGCAGGCAATGACCCTGCAGGCAAGTTTGCTATTGCCTTAGCCGCTGTCTCACAGATAATGGAAAACTCAGCCACCGACGGTGGACAATCGCCCTCTGCTGCAAAGGCAACGACACTTATTACTGCCCTAGTAACTGATATGGGCGATGGTGACATCGATGGCATAGATGACGGTACTGGCACTATGATTGATATCGCTATGGCAATTAGTAACTTTGATAACGGCACAGGCAATAACAACCCAGCCGCCGATACTGGAAGTAGTAATACAGGCACTGCAGCCACAGCCACTGGCGAAGGCTCTATCAAAGGCAACCTAGCCATTCTTAAAATTAGTAACTATGATGGCACTAATGCAGTGCCAACTGTGCAAGACTACGTTGATGCTGGCGTAACTGGTGTTACTGCAGCTAATTTAGTAGAAGTCAACAAAAAGGCTGACACAGCAACAACTACTGATTCTGATAGTACTGTTGAAATCCAGGCATTAGTTGATAGTGTTGCTGCTGCTGCTGCCTCTGACAGTGTGCTAGCCGATATTGGTACTGATGTTAATACTGCTAGCACCTCTGACACCACCATTGCTGAGTTTGGCAGTATCTTGCCAGCACTCACTGATTTTGTGAATGCCAACTTGAGCGCTTATCAAACTTACATTGATGCCAACCCAGGCAGTTTTACCTCGCCTGCCACGCAAGCTGAAGTACAAGCAATGATTACTGCGGTGAATGCTGCGGTAACTGCTGCTGCCTCTGACAGTGTGCTAGCCGATATTGGCACTGATGCTAATACTGCTAGCACCTCTGACACCACCATTGCTGAGTTTGGCAGTATCTTGCCAGCACTCACTGATTTTGTGAATGCCAACTTGAGCGCTTATCAAACTTACATTGATGCCAACCCAGGCAGTTTTGCCTCGCCTGCCACGCAAGCTGAAGTACAAGCAATGATTACTGCGGTGAATGCTGCGGTAACTGCTGCTGCTTCTGACAGTGTGCTAGCCGATATTGGTACTGATGCTAATACTGCTAGCACCTCTGACACCACCATTGCTGAGTTTGGCAGTATCTTGCCAGCACTCACTGATTTTGTGAATGCCAACTTGAGCGCTTATCAAACTTACATTGATGCCAACCCAGGCAGTTTTGCCTCGCCTGCCACGCAGGCTGAAGTACAAGCAATGATTACTGCGGTGAATGCTGCGGTAACTGCTGCTGCTGCCTCTGACAGTGTGCTAGCCGATATTGGTACTGATGCTAATACTGCTAGCACCTCTGACACCACCATTGCTGAGTTTGGCAGTATCTTGCCAGCACTCACTGATTTTGTGAATGCCAACTTGAGCGCTTATCAAACTTACATTGATGCCAACCCAGGCAGTTTTGCCTCGCCTGCCACGCAAGCTGAAGTACAAGCAATGATTACTGCGGTGAATGCTGCGGTAATTCTTGCTACTGTCTCCGTTAGTAATTCAACTGTAACTGCTACTCCAAGCAGTGTTGTTGCCGATGGTAGCACAACTTCAACCATTACCCTACAAGTTAAGGATGCTAGCAACAACAACCTTACTATAGGCGGTCTAACCGTTACCATGAGTGCGAGTGGTTCAGCGGCAGTGTCAAGTGTTACTGACAATACTGACGGTACTTACACAGCGATTATTACTAACAGCACAGTTGAGACGGTTACTATAACTGCTGCATTTGGTGGCTCTAATGTTACTAATACAGCGGATGTCACCTTTACTTTCGTCTCAGAGACCATTACCTTTGGTGGTGGAAGCTATAAAACCGTTCTTTCTCCAGATACAGGCAAAGTATGGCTAGATAGAAACTTAGGTGCAACAGCTGTTTGTAGTGCTAGTGGTGGTGCGACTAACCCTTGTTATGGTGATCTATACCAATGGGGTAGAAGGGCTGATGGACATGAAGATAGAACAAATATTAGCACATCAGGTACACTGACTTCTGATGTCACCAATGCGGGCACGACGCTATTTATTACTAGTGCTAGTGATTGGGCGAGTGTAGATTCAATAGGTACATCGCGTACAGCCGCTTGGGCGGATGGTGGAAGTAATGACATTTGTCCAGCAGGCTTTAGTGTGCCAACTGAGGCCGAGCTAACCGCTGATACCATCAGTGCCACTACCACGGATATTACCAACTCTGCCACAGCCTTCTCCAGCTTCTTGAAAATCCCAGTTGCTGGCAGTCGCTTTCGGTCGAATGGCACGCTTGACTCTGTTGGCACTATCGCCATCTTGTGGAGTCGCTCTGCTGGTGGGTCGAATGCTCGCGCTTTGGCCATCGGTAGCGGCAGTGCGGCCTTCTTCAGCGGTAGTCGTGCCCTCGGCTTTAGTGTTCGTTGCATTAAGGATTAAGCGCAGCGTGCCACTTTGACAATTTGCACACTTTGTCCCTTGACACAGACATCCCGCAGGGTGGCTGGGTGCTCTTGGCTTTGTGCGCCGTAGGCGCAAGTTTTTTTAAAATTTTAAGGCACTAAAACTATGGATAAAGATAGGGCGCCTTCATCTATTGCTAGTTTTGAGCTTCAACAAAAAGAAATTGTTAATGCTATTGCTGAATTTTCAATAGCACAAAGTACGCGCTTGGAGGCGTTAGAATTTTTGCTGAACTTAAGAGAAAAGTTAAGTATTTTTATCAAGAAAATGAATGATAAATTTGACAATTTGGTCTATCAGCTGTATTAGCATAAAGGAGCATAAAGGAGAGATAAAGCAATAGCCAAATCAGTTAGCATTCGAGTTGATTATGAATCAAAATTGATTGAATTAGCAAAACAAATTAATAATCAAACTTACCAGCCTAAGTCATCCACTGTATTTATGGTTAACAAGCCTGTTAAGCGCGAAATATTCGCTGCTGATTTTGTTGACAGGGTGGTGTACATCATCTTATCTATCGGGCAATTTATGGCGATATTGAAAAGTGCTTTATTGAGGATAGTTATTAGCATAAAGGGGACGCTACCTTTTTATGTTAAAATATCTAAATGCCAAGACAAGCCAGAAGTGTATTTGCCAATATTCCACACCATGTAACTCAGCGAGGTAATCGCAAAACTGATGTGTTTTTTTGTGATAAAGATAAAGATTATTACCTAGAATTATTACAAGAATACACTACAAAGCACCAAGTGAAAGTATTAGCATATTGCCTAATGACAAACCATATTCATTTAATTTTACAACCAGCCACAGCAGATGGGCTACAAAAAGTCTTAAAGCCATTGCATATGCGCTATAGCCAATATATCAATAAACAACAAAATACGAGTGGTATTTTATGGCAAGGCAGGTTTTTTTCTTGTGCTTTGGATGAAAAATACACTTATTACGCATTTGCTTATGTTGAGAATAACCCTGTAAAAGCAAATATGGTAGATAATGTGCAAGATTATTTTTATTCAAGTGCAAGATTTCATCTTGGTCTGGATAAAAATAGTTTGTTGGTTGAATGTGATATTGGCGTTAGGCAAGATGAGTATGGCAATTATTTAAAAAATATGTCTTTTCAAAATAATGATATTTTAAAGTGCAATACTAGAAAGGGTTTACCTTGCGGAAGTGCTGATTTTGTAAAAAAACTTGGAAAAATTGTAGGTAGAGATTTGAGTTTTAAAGGCGTTGGTAGACCTAAAAAAGGGTAGCGTCCCCTTTAAGAAACCAATACGACGGTCTCATTTTGGTAAAATCTGCGTTTATGAGTTTAGCAAAAAGAATTATTCCTTGTCTTGATGTGCGTGATGGTCGCGTGGTTAAAGGTACCAAATTCGTTGACATTAAAGACGCTGGCGACCCAATTGAGGTGGCAAAGCGTTATGACCTTGAAGGGGCAGACGAAATCACTTTTTTGGACATTACCGCATCGCATGAGGGTCGGGATACTACTGTACATATGGTTGAAGAGATTGCTGAGCAAGTATTTATCCCTTTGACAGTAGGCGGTGGTATTCGCAAGGCAGAAGATGTTCGTGCAATGTTGAATGCCGGTGCAGACAAGGTTGCGGTAAATTCTGCAGCAATTCACAATCCAAATTTAATTAATACACTAAGCGAAGAATTCGGCTCACAATGTATCGTTATTGCCATTGACGCGAAAAAAGTCGCTGAAGGAAAATGGGAAATATTCACTCATGGCGGTCGTAACACTACTGGTATTAATGCCGTTGATTGGGCAGTGAAAATGACCGAAGGCGAAAATGGCGCCGGCGAAATCTTACTCACCTCAATGGATTGCGACGGCGTAAAAACTGGCTTTGATTTAGAGCTAACCAAGGCCGTATCTGATGCCGTTAGCGTACCAGTCATCGCCTCTGGTGGCGTCGGTAATTTAGAACATTTGTCTGAAGGCATTTTACAAGGCGGTGCAGATGCAGTGTTAGCAGCCAGTATTTTCCATTTTGGCGAATATACAATACAACAAGCCAAGCTTGCAATGCAAGAAAAAGGTATTGAAGTTAGGCTTTAGCGTATCATTTTGCAATACTCTATTAAGGATAAAGTTTATGAACTCTAAAAAAGAATTGTGGATATTGTTGGCATCATTTGTGCTGCCGATTGCACTCGGTACAGCGTTTTTCTACTGGAATCCAACGGCTTTTACCGGTACTACGGTCAATTATGGCGAATTTGTTAATCCGATTATTACCACTTCAAAGGAAGATGTGCGTTTTTCTGAGAAGACCAAAGGCACGCTACAAGGCTTATGGACATTGGCTTATGTGTCTAAGAATTGTGATAGCGGGTGTAAAAGGACGCTTAAAGATATGAAAACTATTCGTACTTTGATGAATGAGGATATGCGTCGAATTCAAAGAATGCTGTTGATTGATGGCACGACGAATGTAGAAGAATCAGGGCTTTTGGTGGCATATCCGAGTGTGAATTTAAGCCAACAATTGAAAAGATTTCCAAACAATACTTTGTATTTGATTGACCCGCTTGGTAATGTGATGTTGCGTTATAACCCACAAGACCTTGTTATAAAACGTGTGTTGAAAGATTTGAAACGCTTGTTTAAATATTCGAGGATTGGTTAAGATGCCGTCGTTAAGTGCCCTGCTTGGACTTTGTAAGCTCAAAGTCGTTGCCTTAATTTTACTGACCGCGGTGGTGGGCATGTTTTTGGCAGTGCCTGCGCCGTATTTGCCAGGTGCAATGTTGGTGTTTGCGGCTTCTGTCGGTATTTCTATGGCATCTGCTTCAGCGGCGGTGTTTAACCATATTGTTGATGAGCAGATTGATATTCAGATGGCACGGACAGATAATCGCCCTTTGCCACGCGGTAAAGTGACGCGTAATCAAGCGTTGATTTGGGGGGTATTTTTAGGCATTATTGGTTTGGGAACTTTGCAGTTGTTTGTGAACACAATTACCATGGTGCTGACTTTTATTTCCTTGATTGGTTATGCGGTGATTTATACTATATATTTGAAACGCGCCACGCCACAGAACATTGTGATTGGTGGTGCAGCGGGTGCTGCTCCGCCGATTTTGGGCTGGACTTCAATTGCAGGGACACAAGGTATTGAGTATGCGTTTTTGTTATTTCTGATTGTTTTTATTTGGACGCCACCGCATTTTTGGGCGCTGGCAATTTTCCGAGTGGAAGAGTATAAGAAAGTGAATGTGCCAATGTTGCCAGTAACACACGGTTTGGCTTATACTCGATTGCAGATTTTGCTTTATACAATTTTGTTATTTTTAGTGGCATTGTTGCCTTATTTGGCAGGTATGTCGGGGTTAATTTATCTTGTTTCCGCGGTTATTTTGGGCGCGATATTTTTGGGGTATGCGATTAAGATTTATATAAATCCAGACGATAATCGCATTACCTGGAAGGCCTTTATGTTTTCGGTGAATTATTTAATGTTGCTATTCGTAGCATTATTGGTTGACCACTATTTTTTAATAACTTTATAAAGGTAATACTATGAAAGGATTAGGGCAAGTATTTAAAGCAGTAACATCAGCGATGATTGGTGTTGGCAAAAAAGAGGATCTTATTAAGGATTTTGAACGCACAGAGAAATCGGGCCCATGGCCCTATATTATTGTTGGTTTGGTGATGACGGTTGTTTTTATTACAGCAGTGATTACGGTGGTGAAGTTGGTATTGCCCTAGGTACTTAGTGCTTTAGTTACTTTGTGTAGCAACGCTAATATACTAAGGAGTAGTAGCAACGCCACCACATTGTGCATGACTGCAATAGCCATTGGGATTGAAAACAATACATTTAAAATACCCAGTATGACTTGTGTTGTTAATAAGCCACCAATTAGTACTAAATTTGATTTAAGGTGTGGATATTTGCTAAATAGATAGATTAAGAGCACAATCATTGATGTGGTGATTAACGCACCAATGCGATGCATCATCTGAATACCAACACGGGCTGGATTCTCCAATACACCAAATTCATAGTCATGTTCTACGCCAATTGGACCCCAGTGTAATGCGTTAATAAAATCCATCGTCGGCCACCAAGCGCCCAAACAAGTTGGAAACTCTTCACCACAAGACAGCGCTGCATAATTAGTAGAAGTCCAGCCACCGAGAATAATTTGCCCCACCAAAACGAATAAAGTTGCCACCAATACCCATTGATGTCTTTTTAAGATGTGTCTATAAGCAATCGGTGGATTGCCTTGGTTGAGTAACATCCACACCAAAAGAGCGGTGGTCATAAAGCCACCAATGAGATGCGTGGTAACGATGCCAGGATGCACCATTAATGTTACGGTCCACATGCCAAAAGCACCTTGTAGCATGACAAAGAAGGCGGTAAACCCAGGTAGTGCGAGTGACTGACGGCGTTTTGTTTTGCCTTTAGCGGCTAAAAAGAACAAGGCGAAAATTGCTAACCCTAATAGAGATGCAGCGTAACGATGTACCATTTCTTTCCAGCCTTTAGCGGCTTCAAGTGGGCGCTCGTAACCCTCAAGTATAGTACCGTCGGTATGGTGGTCTGGAACTGTTAAATGTCCATAACAAGTTGGCCAGTCAGGGCAGCCTAACCCCGCATCACCGAGCCGGGTATAAGCACCTAAAACAACAACAATAAGCGCTAGAACGATTGAAACTTTTAGTAATTTTTTAAACATAGTCATGATTATTATACCTATGTGGCATATAGCACATAGTAGATTTTATTGGCGCTCAGTTTAGGACAGGTAAAAAAATAATTAAATTTTATAACATAAGTTAATTAAAGTCAGTATAATTCTCAGCAGTTTATTGTGTGTATAGCATACTTTAACGGGGAAATATTTTTTATTTGGAGGATATATGAAAAGATTAACAAGGCTTTTAAGTGTGCTAGTTGCCATAGTGTCAACGAGTGTATTTGCTGAGTACAATGTAAATATGACCAAAGGTGTAACTTCTGTTAGTCACGGTATTTATGGTTTGCATATGATGGTATTTTGGGTGTCTGTGGTCATTGCAATCGTTGTATTTGGTGCAATGTTTTATTCGCTATTTACACACAGACAGTCAAAAGGCGCCGTGGCAGCAAATTTTCACGAAAGCACAAAAGCAGAATTAATTTGGACAGTTGTTCCAATCATTATTTTGATTAGCATGGCAATTCCAGCCTCTAAAGTATTGATTGATTTGGAAGACACAACCAAAGCCGAGATGACTATCAAAATCACAGGCCACCAGTGGAAATGGCAATATGATTATCCTAAAGAAGGCATTAGTTTCTTTTCAAACCTAGCACAAGGCTCTAGAGATGTTATTACTGGCACAAGTGCAGAGCGTGAAAATGCCGATAATTATTTATTAAATGTTGATAAGCGTTTAGTCTTGCCAGTTGACACTTCCATTCGTTTCCTGATCACTTCAAACGATGTTATTCACAATTGGTGGATGCGTGATTTTGGTGTTAAGCAAGATGCCAATCCAGGGTTTATCAACGATGCATGGGCGAAAATTGACAAAATCGGTACTTACCGTGGCCAATGTGCTGAGCTTTGTGGCAAAGACCATGGCTTTATGCCAATTGTGGTTGATGTGGTTTCTAAAGCAGACTACAAAAAATGGGTTGCCAAGCAAAAAGCAGCAGCACAGGCAGAAGCAGCAAGTGCGACCAAGACTTGGTCTAAGGCTGATTTAATGGCAAAAGGCAAAACAGTATACAACACTAACTGTGCAGCTTGTCATAAGGCAGATGGTTCAGGTTTACCGCCAGTATTTCCTGCAATGAAAGGCTCGGTAATTGCCAATGGTCCAGCTGCTGCACACATTAATAGAGTTTTAAATGGTAAAGGTGGAATGCCACAGTTTAAAGCGTTGGGTGATAGCGACCTTGCAGCAGTCATGACTTACGAAAGAAATGCCTTTGGTAATACAGGCAGCGTTGTTCAACCTTCAGATGTTAAATCTGCACGATAATTAAAGGAGAAATAATATGACAACAGCAACAGACACAATGGCACACGACGACCATCATCACGGTCCTTCAAGCGGCTTAATGAGGTGGGTTAAGACAACCAACCATAAGGATATTGGCACACTTTATTTATGGTTCGCCTTCACGATGTTACTCGTGGGTGGTGCATTTGCAATGGGTATTCGTGCTGAATTATTGCAGCCGGGCCTTCAATTGATGGAGCCACAGTTCTTTAATCAGTTAACAACAATGCATGGTTTAATTATGGTATTTGGTGCGATTATGCCTGCCTTCGTTGGTTTGGGTAACTGGCTTATCCCGATGATGATTGGTGCGCCTGATATGGCATTACCACGAATGAATAACTGGTCTTTTTGGATTCTGCCATTTGCTGGCGGTATCTTGCTCAGCACTTTCTTCATGGAAGGTGGCGCACCAGCATTCGGTTGGACATTTTATGCACCGTTGTCAACAACCTTTGCACCAGACAGCACGGACTTCTTTATTTTTGCGGTTCATCTATTAGGTTTCTCATCTATTATGGGTGCGATTAATATTATTGCAACCGTATTGAATATGCGTGCGCCTGAGATGAAGTTGATGGATATGCCATTATTCGTATGGACCTGGTTGATTACTTCATTCCTACTGATTGGTGCGATGCCAGTATTAGCGGGTGCAGTAACGATGATGTTGACAGACCGTAATTTTGGTACCGCATTCTTTGATGCAACTGGCGGTGGCGACCCAGTATTGTTCCAGCATATTTTTTGGTTCTTTGGTCACCCTGAGGTTTATATTATGATTTTGCCTGCCTTTGGTGTGGTTTCTCATATTATTCCAACTTTTGCACGCAAGCCTTTGTTTGGTTATTCTTCAATGGTGTATGCAACGGCTTCAATCGCATTTTTGTCCTATATTGTATGGGCACATCATATGTTCTTAACGGGTATGCCAGTGGCAGCCGAGCTATACTTTATGTATGCAACGATGTTAATTGCAGTACCAACAGGCGTTAAAGTCTTTAACTGGGTGTCAACGATGTGGAGAGGCTCAATGACTTTTGAGGCGCCAATGTTGTGGGCAGTATCCTTTGTATTCTTATTTACTATTGGTGGTTTCTCTGGCTTAATGCTAGGTATCGCACCAGCGGACATTCAGTATCATGATACTTATTTCGTGGTGGCGCATTTCCACTATGTATTGGTAACGGGCGCCTTATGGTCAATCATCGCGGCGACATTTTATTGGTTGCCGAAGTGGACAGGTAAGATGTATAACGAAAAGTTGGCCAAGATACATTTTTGGTGGGCAGTGATTTCAGTTAATATCTTGTTTTTCCCTCAGCACTTTTTGGGTCTTGCAGGTATGCCTAGGCGTATTCCTGACTATTCATTACAGTTTGCAGACTTTAACTTTATTTCGTCAATTGGTGGTTTTGCGTTCGGTGCATCGTTCATCTTATTGACTTATATCGTTATCGATTGCATTCGCAATGGCAAGCCAGCAACGGCACGCCCTTGGGAAGGGGCAAAAGGTTTAGAATGGACACTAGAGCCTAAAGCCCAGTACCATAGTTTTAACACACCACCAACAAGAGCATTGATTGAGGCTGAGTCTCAAAACTCTTAATGGATAAACAAAGAGAAGGCGCCATTATTACAGCGGTAATTGTAGGTGTCGTAGCAATAGGAGTATTTGTAGCCACCATCGTGTTGTTCAACCCGACTGGTAGCTAATATGGAACGAAAAAAAATAACAAAAGGGTTCTGGATAAGGTTAGTTTCAGCGCCGATATTGATGTTCGCTTTTGCTTTTGCGATGGTACCTATATACGATGTCTTTTGTGATATTACTGGGTTCAATGGCACAACAGGAAGGATAGGCAGCGAACAACAATATGTGGTTGATGAAAATCGCAAAGTTGAGGTCAGTTTTTTTGCCATGACGATGGGCGGTTTTCCAGTACAGTTTGGACCTAAGGTAAGTTCTATGACAGTTGTCCCTGGTAAGTTTTATACCACCAGTTACATTGCCAAGAACAATACAGATCAAACCGTAATTGGACAAGCAATACCGAGCGTGGCACCGACAGATGCAGCACTTTATTTTAAAAAATTAGAGTGCTTTTGTTTTAACAAACAAGTGTTCAAACCACATGAAGAAGTTGAAATGACTTTACGATTTGTGGTTGAACCAGAGATGGATAAGCGCATCAAAGATGTTAGTTTGTCTTACAATTTTTTTGAAATTAAAAAATAGAAGAAAGGGAGAGAGAGTATGAGTAAAGAGCAAGCATATTATGTGCCACACGGTACTTACTGGCCAATTATTGGCTCAATCGGTATAGCGACCTTATTTGTTGGTTTTGCCAACCAAATGCATGGCGTATCATGGGGTGGTTCGGTAATGGCACTGGGTTTTGCAATTACTGTGTTTATGATGTTTGGCTGGTTAGGTCAGGTAGTAAATGAAAGCACTAATGGCGTTTACAATGATCAAGTAGACCGTTCATTCCGTTGGGGTATGAGTTGGTTTATCTTCTCTGAAGTGATGTTCTTTGCGGCCTTTTTTGGTGCATTGTTTTATGCGAGACAACTTTCAGTACCATGGTTAGGCGGCGCAGATAATAATATCTACACGCCAGATTTATGGAATGCATTCAGTGCCTCATGGCATCAAATGGCCTTCTTAGCGCCAGGCACAGAGTTACAATCAGGTACAGTAATGAGTTTTCCTGCGGTTCCAGATAGTGGTCTTGCAACAGCAACCCCTGCTGATGTAGTGGATCCATGGGGTTTGCCTGCATTGAATACAGCGTTACTATTGTTATCAGGCGTTACCCTAACTTTTGCTCATCACGCATTGCGTGCTGGACATCGTAATCAAATCGTTGGCTGGTTAGTGGCAACAATCGCTTTAGGCGCTGCATTCTTAGGTTTTCAAATTATGGAGTATGGTCACGCATACCATGATGGTTTGAAATTAACTTCAGGCATTTATGGCTCTACTTTCTATATGTTGACAGGTTTTCATGGTTTTCATGTAACCGTTGGTGTTATTATGTTGACAGTTATTTTATACCGTGTGCAAAAAGGTCACTTCAATGCTGACAACCATTTTGGTTTTGAAGGGGTTGCTTGGTACTGGCATTTTGTAGATGTTGTATGGTTGGGCTTATTTGTATTCGTTTATTGGCTCTAATGAGCTAATAGGAATACAGTAAAAAAAAGGCTCCTTTGTTGGGGCCTTTTTTATCAATAAAATTTAAGGAGTTGTTATGACAGAAGTGTTAATCGTTATTGTTATTATTGCTATATTGGTAGCTTTGGGCTTTGGGCTTATCGGTATGCTTAGGGGTGGGAAACAAGGCTCAGATAAAATGTTTAAATCTTTGGTAACCCGCGTGGCTTTATCCGTAATGCTGTTTATCTTTGTGATGTTTGCAGGTGCGATGGGCTGGATTAAGCCGAACGGCATGATGGTTGATGCGCCTGTCGTGCAACAACCCGTGCAGAAATAATGAAACGCAGTTTTATTCTACCTGGCGTCTTAATATCTCTAACGATATGGGGTTTGATGTCATTAGGGTTTTGGCAGTTAGACCGCGCCGATGAAAAACGCGCGATTGAACGCGCTATCACTTTAGCGGAATCAAACCCCGCGCAACTTATATCAAGTGTTGATGAATTGCTTAACAAAGAACATTACCAAGTATTGCTTAAAGGTCATTATGATAACAATAAACAATTCATTTATGACAATCAAATTGTCAACAGTACCGCAGGTTATTATGTTTTAACACCTTTTATCTTTGAAAACAAAAGCGCTATTTTGGTCAATCGAGGTTTTGTGCCTTGGTATGGAAATCGCAACAAATTGGCCAACATTAAAATTAACAATGAAACCACTATTATTCAAGTCAAATTAATTATTCCCAAAGAGCGTATTAAACTCAAGCAACAGACTGTCAATAAAAATTTCCCAATCCTAATCCAATCTTTAAATATAGAACGACTCTCACAACTTTCTGGATACCAGGTTGTGCCAATGTTGGCACAGTTAGATGTGGATGCTAAAAATGGCTTTTATCGCAAATGGCAACCCTTTTATGGCAGTGTTGACAAACACTTGGGTTACGCATTACAATGGTTTTTGATGGCGTTGGTGTTGAGTTTTATTGCTATTTATCTATTAAGGAAAAACAGTAGAAAATAATTTTGGGTCTTAACTAGTTAAGCAATTAAAAATTGCTTAAGATACTAGTTATGACAAGGAAAAATAAGTATTACAACCGCTCAAGACTTTCAGAGGCAAAATTTAGAGAGATAATTAAATATTTTTCTCTAGATTTAAGTGCCACACAAATTGCACACACAAATTTAAATTTAAATACTGTTAATAAATTTTGACACTTGTAAGAATAAGAATTTTTGAATTATCAGCCCAAGATCAACTTCAATCTGCCCCACTAGTGGGGCAGATTGAAGTTGATGAAAGTTACTTTGGCGCACGGCGCATCCGCGGGAAACGCGGTAGAGGCGCCAGAGGTAAAACAATAGTATTTGGCTTATTAAAACGAGGAGATAAGGTCTATACTCAAATTATAGAAAAGTGTGATAGAATAACGCTTCACAGTATAATAAAAGACAAAACATCAACCGATAGTATTATTAATTCTGATGGATGGCGTGGACATAATGGCTTAGTAGATTTTGGCTATAAAAAGCATTACCGTGTTCATCACGGCAAGAATGAATTTGCCAGAGGAAATTCTCATATTAACGGTATTGAATCTTTTTGGGATTATGCTAAAATTAGACTAGTAAAATTTAAAGGAATGAATAAAAAAATGTTTAAATACCACCTTAAAGAATGTGAATTTAGATTTAATAATCGCAAGCAAGATGTGTATAAAATCTTGCTTGATAATTTTCGAAAAAATCCGCTTAACTAGTTAAGACCCTAAAATAATTCTAAGCAAAGAAAAAGCCAAAAAACTCAGTGCTTTTTTCTTTTGGACTTCTTGGGCGGCATCAACTAACAGGCCTGGCGACGACATCACTTATACCAGTAATTGGCCACATGAGCCACTAATAGATAATACCCCGTCTCCAGGTACATCACCCCAAAACCTCAAACAACTTTCTAAATTTTCTCATATAGCAAACCCTAAGAAGCCCTCTTCTTTTTCTGATTCAATTTTATACTTTCTTGATACACATCCATTGGTTTTTTATATTTCAATGTTTCATGGAATCTTCGGTGGTTATAAAACTCAATATAATCATCTACATCCGTGGTTAATTCAATGATAGTTTGATATTCATTCAAATAAATCCTTTCACATTTGGCACTTCTCCAGAAGCGTTCAATGCAGATATTATCTGTGGCTCTGCCTTTGCCTCTGCCCGAGCGTAGCGACCAAATGCCCTTGGGGTGCATTGAGATAGTGATGTCTAAATCTTTTAGTCGTTTGGTGTGTATCTCACTGGTGTATTGGCTGCCTTGATCGGTATTAAATATCTCTGGGTGTGGGTACTTCTCCAAGGCATCATTAAGCACACTCATTACCAACTGTGAATCCATGGTGTTGGATATTCTGTGTGATAAAACAGCCTTGGAATGCCAATCAATAATAGCAGCCATATACACCATACCTCCCGCAATCTTAATATAGGTGATGTCTGTACTCCAAACTTGATTAGCGTGGTTAATACCAAGACCTCGAAGCTTATAACTGTATTTTTTATGTACTTTTATTGGTATGGTTGTATTGACCTGCTTAACCGCCAACACTGCTTTTAACCCTAATTCTTGACGATAACGAGCCACCGTGTTTAAACTTACCTTGTAACCATCTTCAAGTAGTTGTTTTTAGTGCCGTACTATTTTGGAACTTAGTTGGTGCTGGGTTATTTGGTTTCCTAATCAATCCGCCTATCGCGCTTTATTATATGCAAGGCTTAAATATTACTGCCAATCATGGGCATGCGGCATTATTTGGGGTTTACGGCATGCTTGGCATTGGCTTAATGTTGTATTGCATGAGAGGTTTGACCGATGTCCGTAAGTGGGATAATAAATTACTTAAAATTACTTTTTGGTCGCTTAATATTGGTTTGGCAATGATGACTTTTCTGTCATTATTGCCGCAAGGCTTATGGCAAACTTACCAAAGCATAGCCAATAGTTATGTTTCTGCTCGTTCAGTTGAATTTATGCAAAGCGACATTATGCATGCTTTAGTTTGGGCTAGAGTGCCGGGCGATACAGTCTTTGCAATCGGCGTTCTTGCTTTTGCATGGTTTGTATTTAAGGCGTTTACCGCAAGAAAATAGAGCTATCTAATGACATCGAAATCAGAGGGAATATTTAACGCAAAATCTTGTGGGTTAATTTTGGCGTTGACTTTTATATTGCTAAAGGTAATGTAAATAGTTTGGTCCAATTCGTTTTCTAATGAAATGGTGGACAGTTCTTTGCCAACAAAGCCAAAACCCAGGGGCTGTGTTTTTTGGTTGGTGAGATACCAATCAATACCGCCTTCTGAATGGCTATATTTTGGCGTATTTTTAAGGGTATTGGGTTTATTGATGAGCCAGTAAAGCGGGGTTTTGGAGAAGTCTTGGTTTTTCTGTAAAACGGTTTGTTCAAGTTCAGTGTCAATCATCCAAAGCTCATTGTTGTTAAGTAGTAATGTTTGTTCGCTTGGCTTTATAGTATGCCAGCGCAGTTGTTGTGGGCGTTGGAAGGAAAAATTTCCAGCAGTTTCGCTGATGAATATGTCGCCAGCGGTATAAACGCTTTGGGTGAAATCAGCCTTGAGCGAATTTAAGTTATTGAAATAATCAGAAAATTGCGTTTTTGCCGCTGCGCCTTCACTAAGGGCAATGTTGCCCCATAAGGCAGATATTACAATAAGAATTTTAATCATTGTCTATTGGTTCCGGTGCTAATACTTGACGATTGCCTGCACTATTCATTGTGCTAACGACGCCAGCAGACTCCATATCTTCGATGATGCGTGCAGCGCGATTGTAACCAATACGCAAGCGTCTTTGCAGCCCTGAAATTGAGGCTTTACGGGTTGAGGTGACGATTTGCACGGCTTGGTCATACAGGTCATCTTCTTCGCCGTTAGATGTGCCTCCTGTGCTTTCATGTGACTCGCTAGATTCACTGTGTGCATTGACGACGCTGTCGAGATAATTGGTCTCAGAATGCTCACGCAAAAAACCAACCACACGGGCAATTTCTTCATCGCCAACAAAGGCACCATGCACACGAACTGTGTGTGAGATGCCTGGCGTTGTATAAAGCATATCGCCCATACCGAGTAATTGTTCGGCGCCACCTTGGTCAAGAATGGTGCGAGAATCTACTTTTGAAGACACCTTGAAGGCAATGCGAGTTGGGATATTAGATTTAATCAAGCCAGTAATCACATCCACACTTGGCCGTTGAGTGGCAATGATAATATGAATACCTGCGGCGCGCGCTTTTTGTGCCAGACGGATGATAAGTGCCTCTACGCGCTTTGCCTTGGCGCGGTCCTCTTGTGCCAGTGCACCGAGCATATCGGCGTATTCATCGACCACTAACATAATGAGTGGTAATGGTTCTAATTCAGGGGCAGTTTCGCCTGCTTCGGCAGTATTTTCATTAAAAGATGGGTCTAAGAACGGCTCACCTTTTTCTTTAAAGGACTGGAGTTTTTCATTGAATCCGTCAAGATTACGCACGCCGAATTTTGCCAATAGTAAATAACGACGCTCCATCTCATTCACACACCACCACAGCGCAGCAGCAGCTTGGTTCATATCGGTGATCACTGGTGTTAGTAGGTGTGGCACATCCGCATAGCAGGACAACTCAACAATTTTGGGGTCAATCATAATTATTCGTACTTGCTCTGGCGTGGCTTTGTAAAGCACACTTAAAATCATTGCATTCAATCCAACAGATTTACCCATTCCCGTTGCACCTGCAACTAATAGATGCGGCATTTTTGCTAAATTGGCAACGATTGGATGACCATTAATATCTTTACCTAGGGCAACCGTAAGCATAGAAGCAGAATTATTAAACGCATCAGAACTTAAAATTTCTTTCAGTCCAATGATATCTCGCTCGGTGTTTGGAATCTCTAGGCCGATGACAGGTTTACCCGGAATAACATCAACAATACGAACACTTTCAACCAATAAGGCGCGTGCAAGGTCCTTGCTTAGATTCATAATCTGTGACACTTTTACACCCGCTGCCAGTGACAACTCAAACTGAGTGATAACAGGACCTGGCGTTACTGCAGTGGTGATAACATCAAAGCCGAAGTCCTTGAGTTTTTCTTCCACCTGACGCGACATATCTTCTAATTCTTTTTCAGAATAACCTTTGGAAGTGCTGTTTATCTCGTCCAGTAGCGATAAATCAGGCAATCCACTGAGGGTTTCTTTTTTGAATAAGTTAGAACTCGGAATGGCAACTTGCGTTTTTTTGGCTTTGGCTTTATTTAGTTTTATTTTTTTTGCTTTAGAAGTAGTAGCAATCTTAGCCATTCTCTTTGCTTTTGCTTGTTGTCTAGACGCTTTGAATTGTCCCAACACTGCCCCAAGTCCAGAGCCAGTAGAGCCAAAGATTTTAATCCATGAGATGCCACCAGCTATCGTTAGACTTATCATAATAATACCCAAGTAAACAAGCGCAGAGAGTGAGCCGAATAATACGCCAAAATAACCGTGTAAGAATTCACCGATCCAACCACCTGCAATCGCACCTTCGCCAGTAAAAGTTTGCGTCAATAAGGCAGAGGAAAAAGCAATAAGTAACAATACTGCGATAAATCTAATCCAAACATGACTAGATTTGTTTGGATTTTGATCAGTGCTCTTGTGAATTTTCCAGCCTAGCCAAATGAATGAAATTGGAATCACATAAGCGCCATAACCCAAAATTGATAAACCAATATCACTTAAATAAGCACCAATGACACCTGCCAAATTAATCACCGAATTGTCCAATGCAACACTACCAGACCAGGGGTTTTCTAATGAGGAGTGGCTAATCAATGCCACTAGGCTAATCAGACCAAGAACAGTCAGTGCAATAAAAATAACTTCATTAGCGGTGCGTGAACGGGATTGTTTTTTGCGTTGAGGACGAATAGGTTTGTTATTTGTTTCCAAGAATATTCCTGCTTACTTTATAATGAATGCTTAATGTGTATAAGTATATAGGATTGACGATAAAAATGCGTAAAAATAAACATTGTAAAGTATTAATTGTTGGCTCTGGTCCAGCGGGCTATTCTGCGGCAGTTTATGCGGCAAGAGCAAATCTTAACCCAGTGATGGTCAGCGGTATGGAGCAGGGCGGTCAATTAATGAGCACCACAGATGTAGATAATTGGCCCGGCGACAATGCTGGCGTACAAGGACCAGATTTAATGGCGCGTATGCAACAGCATGCTGAGCGTTTTGATACCGAAATTGTTAACGACACTATTACCGATGTTGATTTTTCATCGCACCCATTTGTGCTGAACAGCGCTGATACGACTTATAGCGCAGATGCCGTGATTATTGCCACAGGTGCAAGTGCGCGTTATTTGGGTCTAGAATCAGAAGAAGCCTTCAAAGGTAGGGGTGTGAGTGCTTGTGCAACTTGTGATGGTTTTTTCTATCGTGGGCAAAAAGTTGCTGTCATCGGTGGCGGTAACACCGCTGTTGAAGAGGCGTTATTCTTATCCAACATCGCTGATCATGTGACAATTGTTCATCGCCGAGATAAATTTTCAAGTGAGAAGATTTTGTCAGACCAATTAATTGAAAAATCAAAAACAGGCAACATCACCATCGAATACAATTATAACCTTGACGAAGTATTGGGCGACAATGCAGGCGTAACAGGATTGAGATTGAAAAATAATGACGGCAGCAGCAAAGAGATTGGCGTTCACGGCGTGTTTATTGCGATTGGACATACGCCAAACACCCGTATTTTTGAAGGCAGCGTAGCAATGAACCACGGTTATATTCAAGTGCAGAGTGGTACGCAGGGTAATGCAACACAAACCAGTGTTGAAGGTGTGTTTGCAGCAGGTGATGTAGCAGACCATATCTATCGTCAAGCCATTACCTCAGCAGGCTCTGGTTGTATGGCGGCATTAGATGCTGAAAGATTTTTAGGCGAATAGTTATTTAATGGGTATAATTATCCCTTTTTGGCCACATAGCTCAGTTGGTAGAGCAAGGGATTGAAAATCCCTGTGTCCCTAGTTCAATTCTAGGTGTGGCCACCATTTTTTCAAAAAACCCATATTTAAAATATGGGTTTTTTATTTCTAAACCCGGGACAGTGTCCTATCGCCTTGATGTCAATTCTAGGTGTGGCCACCATTTTTTAAAAAGAAAACTTGCGGAAACGCGAGTTTTTTGTTTCTAAATCCCGATAGATCTCCGAAATATTTCAATCACATAGCAAGGTTATGCTTAAGCAAACTGCTAGTGTTAAATAGCAAAAAAATGCTTGATAAAATCAACAGGATGAAAAAACTATATAATAAATTTGTAATATTATAAAAATATGATATAATTATTGGCGTGTCATCATTCTCCCCCAAGAATTTATCCTCTCCTCAAAGTAGATAATAAGTGGTGGCACATTCATTCAAGACGCTATTAGCCATTCGGTTAATAGCGTTTTTTTATTCCACTACGGTTTAAAACTGGGTGTTTTACTTCTGAGTGAAATTAATGTAGCATGTCGGTAGAGATGTAATCTTGCTTGGAAGGCTGCAAGGTTTCTTGGATAAGCAGCGTGCCCATACGCACAAATTCGATGATTTCGCTAAGGTCGTTGGCATTTTCTTCATTGTCTAAAACATCGCCGTTAAGTTGTGAGATTTCGCTGAAATCTTTCATCATTTCTAAGACATCTTCATCGTGGGTAGAGATTTTTTGTAAGCCTAAGCCGACTAAAAACCCCTGGCACCATTGAATTAGCGTATCAGCCTGTTCCCTCAAAGTGCAGTTTTCATCGGCAATCAATAATTGAAAATTCAGCGTCGCATCATTGAGTTGTGAAAGTGTGGTGTTATAGACTTGTGCCAATTTTTCGTGGGCTTCTTTTTCGTTTAGATTGTTAAGATCAATGCTGACTAGCACTTCGTTGAGCCAATCGTCCAGCGTAACGCCAGGTCTAACGCAAGAAAATCCACACAAAATTCCATGGGCACTGGCAATCGTATCGTCAGTATTGAGTTTATGCAGGATGTCTTTTACATCATCATAGTTAATGATATTAACTTCCATTTCTATCATGATTTTCCTGCCAAAATTTCCATCACAGCCATCCGCACCGCAATACCATTGGTAACTTGTTGTAGAATGACTGATTGCTCGCCATCAGCAACCGATGAGTCGATTTCCACACCACGATTAATCGGGCCGGGGTGCATGACAATCGCACCAGGTTTTGCCAATGCCAAGCGTTCAAAGGTCAAACCGTAGTTGTCAAAATATTCCTGTTCATTTGGAATATCCGCCTCCATCATCCGTTCTTTTTGCAAACGCAATACCATAATAACATCGCAATCTTTTAACCCTGTTTCAATATCAGTAAAGCATTTAATGGTATCACAATTTTTAGATTCATATTGCAAACCTTCTGGTGCAATGAGGCGAATGTCTTTCGTACCTAAAGTTTTCAGCGCTTGAATGCCAGAATGCGCCACGCGAGAATGTAAAATATCACCCACAATTGCCACTGATAAACTCTCAAAATTTTTCTTATATTGGCGAATGGTCAACATATCCAATAACGCCTGTGTCGGGTGGGCGTTGATGCCATCGCCGGCATTCAAAATTGCTACATTGCCAATATTCTCAGCCACATAATGAGGCAAGCCGCTTTGCTTATGGCGAATGACGAACATATCAATTTGCATGGCTTTTAGCGTGTGCATTGTGTCGAGCAAGGATTCGTTTTTCTTCGTCGCAGAGTTCGCTAAATCAACATTGATAATATTTGCACTGGTGCGTTTTCCTGCGATTTCAAAGGTATTTCTGGTACGCGTGGAAGGCTCAAAAAACAAATTAGCGACACTCATATCGTCCAATGCTTTGGATTTTTTTAGATTACCTTGTGCATCAAGCAAGTCATCAGCGACATCAAGAATATGGGTTAAATGTTGTTTGGATAGCCCTTCAAGACCCAATAAGTGAACCAACTTGCCAGAAGCATTTAGTTGAATATCGTTGCTAATCAAGTCTTTTTTCATTAGTTTTTATTGTTTAGAGGTTTTCTTCAAGCCAAGTTTGCAAAATCAATTCTGCAGATAATTTATCCACAGTACCTCGATTTGCGTTTGGATGATAATGGTTGTATTTTAATTGTTTTTTAGCATCAGAGGAGGACAAATACTCATCAATAAAAACCGTCTCAATCTTATATCTCGCTGTTAATTTTCGCCCAAAAGACTTTGCAATGAAAGTCATTTCCTGCTCTTTCCCGTCTTTATCAAAAGGCAAACCGACCACAAATAAATCCACATTATGGGCATTCACAATCTCATCAAACCCTTTAAAATTAGTAGAACCGTCTTTGTGGTTCGTAACCACGCTAATGCCTTTTGCACTTTGTGTCAAACTGTTTGCAATTGCCACCCCCGTGCGTTTTGTCCCCACATCAAAACCTAAGTAGGTCTTAATGTTCACAATTTTTGTAACAATTGATATCCAACATATCCATCCACAGGCAAGCCATTCTCTTGCTGATATGCACGCACTGCTCCGCGTGTTTTTGGCCCTGGAATGCCATCAGGTTTCCCCGTGTCAAAGCCCAATGTATTGAGTTTAGTTTGAATGGCTTGAATGTCTTCTCGACGCAACGACGGCTCCGCAATCGGCAGTGCAATCAGTGCTGATTTTCCCATGATGCGGTCCGCCAAATGCCCGACCGATAAGGCGTACAAAATAGAGCGATTCCACCTTAAAATTGTACGGAAATTACGATACACCAAAAAAGCAGGGCCTTGATACCCCATCGGCAATAGCAATGATGCCATTTGCGATGGATTAGAAAATGCTTGCCCATCAGTACGAGTAACGCCTAGTTTTTGCCACGCTTGTACCGTTTTTTTAGTCTTTAAATTCGCCAATGAAAACTCAAAATTCTTAGCCACTTTTACTTCTTCGCCCCAGCGTTCACCTTGTCGCCAGCCGATATTTTTGAGAAAATTAGACCCTGTGTAAAAGATATCGGCTTTACTACCCCCCCACAAGTCCAACTTCCCATCTTTGTCCTTATCTATCGCATATGCCTGTACATTGCTCGGCATAAATTGCAGATTACCCATTGCTCCCGCCCAAGAGCCCTCAACGGTAAGTGGTAATTTTCCCAGGTCAATCAGTTGCAACAAAACCAACAATTCGCCCGTAAAAAATGCCCGACGACGCTTATCAAAGCTCAGTGTTGCCAGTGAACGCACCAAATTCATCTTGCCCACATGCCGTCCATAGTTGGTTTCCAACCCCCAAAACGCCACCAAAACTGATGGGGGGACGCCATATTTTTTATAAACACGATTGAGCAATTCTTGGTTTTCTTGAAGTTTAATTCTACCTTTTTGCAGGCGATTATCGCTGACTCTAGAATTTATATAACGCCAAAAATTCAGGGTAAATTCTGCCTGATTACGGTCATATTTAATGATTCTAGGATCGGGCGTTAGCCCTGTAAAAGCACGGTCTAATGTCGCCGATGAAACGCCTTTTTTCATCGCCGTTACGCGCAGCGTATTTAAGAATTGTTGAAAACTTTGTGTATTTTCGGTGTGCAGGGTATCATTGATTTTTGTGTTGCCCATTGTTGCCGTGGCGCACGCTGAAATCGCAAAGGTAAAAACAAGTATGAATCGAAACATAATAAAATTATACCTTATCATTGCCACTCTTTTGACACTTGGCGCCTGTGGTAAAAGTGAACAAGTGCATACTTTTTCAGGTGCCACAATGGGCACTACCTACACCGTCAAAATCGCCGATGACACAACCATTACCCAACAACAAATCAACAGCAGACTCAAACAACTCAATAAAATATTCTCCACATGGGATGCCGAATCTGAATTATCTTTACTTAATAGGATGCCTGCTAATCATTGGATTCCAGTTTCCGATGAGTTATTTTATGTGCTAAAAACTGCCAAGCAAATCTACCGAAAAACCCATGGATATTTTGACCCCGGTGCAGGCCGTTTAATTGATATTTGGGGTTTTGGCGTCAAAAAAGTCATTCAAAAGCCCAGCCGATTGATGCTCCAAAATGCATTTC
Organism: endosymbiont of Bathymodiolus septemdierum str. Myojin knoll; assembly: GCF_001547755.1. Lineage (NCBI taxonomy): Bacteria > Pseudomonadati > Pseudomonadota > Gammaproteobacteria > Bathymodiolus septemdierum thioautotrophic gill symbiont. The sequence continues at coordinate 62,062 of NZ_AP013042.1, forward strand.
GCAACAGCTCTATCCGCCACCTAATGTTCCGAGACAGACAAGACAAAGCCGTTATCAAAACTAAAGACATTCACATCAACCTCTCTGCCATCGCCAAAGGCTATGCTGTGGATCAAATTGCCAAACTTCTCAACGCTCAAAATTATCTTGTAGAAATTGGCGGAGAAGTTCGTGCCCAAGGTGTTAAACATAATGCTCCATGGACAATTGCTATTGAACACCCCAACAACACGACCCCAATCCCAATCACCCTTGTCAACCAATCCATTGCCACTTCTGGCAATTATCGTAACTTTTTCATTTGGAAGGGTAAGCGTTATATGCATATCCTTAATCCTCTCACTGGACTCCCTGCCGATACTGACCTATCCTCCGTTAGTGTTCTCCATCCTAGTGCTATGCTTGCCGATGCCTACGCCACTACCCTTATGGCAATCGGTAGTCGCAATGCTACCGCCTTAGCAAAAATACTAGGTTTAAAAGCAATCCTAATTTTGAATCAAGCCGCCAACTTCAGAGTGATCGAAATTAATTGATTTTGCGCTAAAATTACCTTTGCCACTTGAAATCTTTGACCCCAGTCAAGGACCCCCTCTAATAATTTTATCGCTGACACAACTGAATATCAAGTATTATGCTAGAAAAAATATTATCAAGCGTTTTATGAAGCCATTAGCAGAAAAATTACGACCGCAAAATTTGGATGAATTCTTTGGGCAGAGGCATTTGCTAGATGAAGACTGTCCGTTGAGGCAGGGACTGGAGAAGGGGCAGTTACATTCGATGATTTTGTGGGGTCCATCGGGGACGGGAAAAACCACTTTAGCGCGGATTATTGCAGGGTATGTGGAGGGGCATTTTGCACAGATTAGTGCGGTGTTGGATGGGGTGAAGGAACTGCGGGCGGTGATTGAGGATGCTAAGAAATTCCAGAACATTGGGCAAAAAACGGTGTTATTTGTAGATGAAATTCATCGGTTTAACAAGGCACAACAGGACGGCTTTCTACCGCATATTGAGTCGGGATTGATTACGCTGATTGGGGCAACGACTGAAAATCCATCGTTTGAACTTAATCGTGCTTTATTGTCACGGATGAGTGTGTATGTGTTGAAGGTGTTGAGTGCGGAGGAGTTGGCACAGATTTTGCAACGGGCATTGGCGCACGAGGGTTTGGAGGCGATGGATGGGGAAGCGCGGGCGCTGGTGATTAAGGTGAGTGGGGGTGATGCACGGCGCTTGATTAATATTGTAGAACAGGTGGCGTTGGCAAAATTGGCAGTACTGGATAAAGTATCGATGGGGGTGTTGTTGCAGGAAAAAATCAATGCATTTGATAAAGGTGGGGATATTTTTTATCAGCAACTCTCGGCGTTTCACAAATCGGTGCGGGGGTCGTCGCCAGATGGCGCGTTGTATTGGATGGCGCGGATGTTGGTGGCTGGGTGCGATACAAAGACGATTGCGAGACGATTGTTGGCGATTGCATCGGAGGATATTGGTAATGCCGACCCACGAGCTTTGGAAATTACCCTGAATGCTTGGCAGATTTTTGAACGAGTGGGCGCGAAAGAGGGTAATCGGGCGATTGCACAGGCGGCAGTTTATTGTGCGGTAGCACCGAAATCAAATGCAATTTACAAGGCTTTTAATCAAGCGATGAGTGCAGCGCGGGAAAGTTCAGATTTGGCAGTGCCGAAGCATTTGTGTAATGCACCGACTGGGTTAATGGATGAATTGGGATATGGCGAGGGGTATCGGTATGCACATGATGAGGTAGACGGGTTTGCTAAGGGGCAAAGTTATTTTCCTAAGGAGATGGGAGAACAGATTTATTATGAACCTGTTGATAGAGGTTTAGAAATTAAGATTAGTGATAAATTAAAACAATTAAGGAGTGAAAAATGACATTTTTTCCAACAGTTTTAGCCATTGGCGTGGGGGCGACGATTGGCGCAAGTATGCGTTATTATTTAACAGTATTCATTAATTCTATTTTTGGGCATGGGTTTCCTTATGGGACTTTGAGTGCGAATGTGTTGGGGTCATTTTTGGCGGGTATTTTTGTGGTAATTATTTTAGAAAAAGCGATGTTAAATGAGGTATATCGGTTGTTGTTACTAGTGGGGTTGACGGGGTCATTGACGACGATGTCAACACTGTCATGGGAATCGGTGGAGATGATTAGTATGGGGCATTACGAGCAGGCGGGATTGAATATTTTGTTGAATATTGTGTTGTCGTTGTCGGCTGTAGGTGTGGGGGTTGTGTTGGCGCGTTATTTGCTTGGGCAATAAAAAATGGTATAAAGTATACAGGGTACTATATATGTACACTATGAAAAATAATGAAGACAATGGCGTCAGCACACGCCAACAAATATTGATGCACATTTTGATATCAATCGACAAATGGTACATCGCCACTTGAAAAAACTTGTTGAAGTGGGGAAGATTCAAAAAATTGGTTCTGCGCCGAAAGTTTTTTATGCGACGATTAGCAGGGACATGACGCATTTAGATTATCAACTTGATACTGAGACGCAAGAAATTGTTGATAAGAATTTTTTCTTTATTGAGCCGACAGGTGTGGAGTTGTCGGGCATAGATGGGTTTGAAAAGTGGTGTGGGAAACGGGATTTTGATGTTACCCAGAAAGCCAAGGAATTTAACAAAATTCATCAGAAATATCAAAAACAAAAGCACAATGATTTGCTAGATGCCAGCGTGAAAATGCGTAAGACTTTTGGCGTGGGTTGTTGTGTGGACCGATTATTTTATTTTGATTTTTATGCGGTGGAGATTTTTGGTAAAACTCGAATGGGGCAAAAATTACTGCATGCGAAACAAGGGCAAAATAAGGCAAAGATAAAAGAGATTGCAATTTTGGTTAAATCGTCGATTGTTGAAATAATTGTCCATCATCATATTGACTCTGTGGTTTTCGTACCGCCAACGGTGCCAAGGGCAGTGCAGTTTATGAAAGTATTGGAAACTGAGTTGGCACTAAGTATTGCAAAGGTCAATGTGATTAAGGTAATTGGTGATATTCGTGTGCCACAAAAAACCTTGAAAAAATTGGCAGACCGTGTGGAAAATGCACAGCATACTTTTATGGTTGACAATATGGCAAAGTTTAAAACCACGCTGATTATTGATGATGCAGTAGGCTCTGGTGCGAGCATTAATCAGATTGCTTGTAAATTAAAGCACGCAAAACATACGAATAAAGTGATTGGTTTTGCGATTACGGGCAGTTTGCATGATTTTGAAGTTATTTCTGAAGTCTGATTTTTTCAATCGCATCAAACAACACGCCAGCAATATTTAAATTAAATTGCTTGTCAAGCTCACGGATACAGGTTGGACTAGTCACATTGATTTCGGTAATGTAGTCGCCGATAACATCAAGGCCGACGAACACTAAACCTTTTTGTTTGAGCGTTGGGGCAATTTGTTCACACAGGTAATAGTCGCGTTTACTTAAGGGTTGCCCAATGCCTATTGCGCCAGCAGCGAGGTTGCCTTTGAAGTTTCCCTTGGCAGGTATTCTTGCTAGGGCGTAATCAATCGGTTTGCCATCAATTAGCAAAATTCGTTTATCTCCCTTGGCAATTTCAGGCAAAAACGCTTGCACCATGATTGGAGATTTTCCGTTGTTGGTGAGGCGATTTAGGGTGGTATCTATTGCTGTATCTCTAGCATTAAATTTGAAAATATCACGACCACCCATGCCATCTAAAGGTTTTACTACGGCGGTTTTTTGGGTGTTAATAAAGATTTTTATTTGTGATTGATTAGCAGTGACCAAGGTTTCGGGCATACAATGAGGGAAGTTTAGAGCGAATAATTTTTCGTTAGCATCGCGTAAGGACTGGGGTTTGTTGATGATTAAGCTGCCTTGTTTTTCTGCTTGCTCTAAAAAATAGGTGGCATAGATATAGTCCATATCAAATGGTGGATCTTTACGCATTAAGATGACATCGAAATCGACCCTGTAAACCAGATTGTGTAAACCCTCATATTTTATAATCCCTAAAAAGGAGAAAAAACATGAGTAACGCAACACTAAGAAAAAACCAAAAGAACCAACTGAACAACACAGGCATTAACCAACAAAAACTCCGTGCTTTTGCTGGTGAGCTTGCCAAAGACATCCACACCCAAGATGACTTGGCAGACTTGTCTGCATCATTGGTTAAGATGACCATAGAAGCGGCACTTGGTGCTGAGATGGAACATCACCTTGGCTATCCAAAATATGGACAAAATGGCAATGAATCTAATGCCAGTAATAACGCTCGCAATGGCTACTACTCTAAAATTGTTAAAGGTAATCATGGCGAAGTTGAACTTGCTATTCCAAGGGATCGCAATGCTAACTTTGAGCCTGCTATCATTGAGAAGGGTCAAACCAGATTAGGCGCTTTTGATAATCAAATATTAAGCCTGTATGCCAAAGGCATGAGCACCCGTGATATTGTCACAACCTTTAAAGAGATGTATGACGCTGACATCTCAGCAACGTTGGTGTCCAATGTAACACAAGCGGTTATTACTCAAGCCACAGAGTGGCGTAATCGTCCATTGGATGAGATTTACCCCATTGTTTATTTAGACGGTATTGTCATTAAAGTTAGGCAAGATAAACAAATCATTAAAAAGACCATGTACATTGCCCTAGGCGTTAATCTTGAGGGTAAAAAAGAATGTCTTGGCTTATGGTTGTCCAAAAATGAATCTTCTAAGTTCTGGTTGGGCGTTCTTAACGATATTGCTAATCGTGGCGTAAAAGACATTCTGATCGCCTCAGTCGATGGGTTAACGGGATTCCCCGAAGCTATTAATGCCGTGTTCCCACAGGCTGATGTACAACTGTGTATTGTTCATATGGTTCGCAACTCGCTTAAATATGTGGGCTATAAGGAACGTAAGAATGTTGCTAGTGATTTAAAGCAAATCTATCAGTCTATTACTGAAGAAGAAGCTTTATTGGCGTTAGATGAGTTTGAGTATAAATGGGATACGCAGTTCCCAAGTATCGCCAAATCGTGGCGACGAAATTGGGATAATGTTGCTACTCTATTTGCTTATCCTGAGGCAATCAGAAAGGCAATCTATACCACTAATGCCATTGAATCCTTAAACTCAGTGATTAGAAAATCTATCAAAAACAGAAAGATTTTTAATCATGATAACTCTGCTTTTAAAGTGGTCTTTTTAGCCATTGAAGCAGCCAGTAAGAAATGGACAATGCCAATACGAAATTGGTCACAAGCAATGAATCAGTTTATAATCCTACATGAGGATAGATTAAAGGATTATGTCTGATTTTTGAAAGAGGTGTTTACACAATCTGGTTTACAGGGTCTCGAAATCCCCGAGGGGGATTTTTTTTACGGGCTGCTTTTCAAACCAATGGTCTAAATTATCAAAAACACTTGTTTTTGAGGCGTTTGCGTAAACAACTTCTTTTTCTGCAAATAAATCAAAGCTGTCAAAGGTATAAATGGCGTGTGAACGACGCGTAGCCTCTAACATCATAGCTAGTGAAGTGTCTTTTTTCGGATTGATATCGGCAATATCATCCATTAATACAGCGATTTTCATACATATATTATATCCCTATCTTTGGATTAGAGAAAAAGCAAAAAAAAACACGATTATTTTCTGTGTATAATGCATGTTTTATCTTAGTCCATTATTAATTTATAGTCCATTATTAATTTATATTATGAATACATTATTAACAAACTCAACCCAAACCCACTCATCAATAGCAAATATCGCGGGGGGGCACATTTCTAATGTACTCAACAAACTCAAACAACTCCTCCTCTTCAGCGCACTAACCTTATCACTGAATGTTACCGCTGTTGACAAGCCTCAAAGCTTTGATAAAGAAGCCTACTTAAACCTTAACCAAGAATACAACTGGAACAACCCTCAAACTTATTACAAAAAAGACAACCAAGGGCTGCTAATACTCAAGCAAGTCGGTAGCACAGTGCGTAACACTCTAGGCGCTACTAATTCAGACAATGCCAACCAATTTGGCAGCACACTTAAAAACAACCTTAAAAACCAAGCCATTAACCAAGTTGTTAGTGGTACCGAAGGCTATATCAACAACAAAGCCAACGAATATGCCAATCAATTTGGCGCTGGTCGCACTGAAATCCAATTAGGTGGATTTAACTCAGAAGCACTCAATTACAACATTAAAACCATTCAACCCCTCTCTGAACTTAACGAAGACAGCCAAGATTTAATCTTCTTCCAAGGACAACTAACCTCAGGTCAAAATCACAGCGAACGCCGTGAAACCTTAAACCTAGGTATCGGCTATCGCAAATTACTAGAAGCAGGGCAATCGATTGCCGGCATCAACCTCTTCACCGACTATGAAACCCAATCTGCACACAAACGCGCCAGCATCGGCTTAGAATACCAAAGAACCAATTTTAAAGCCAACTTTAACAAATACCAATCACTCTCAGACAAAAAAGTCATTGGTAGTTTTACTGAAGAAGTACTTGATGGTTATGATGTGAAACTAGAAGGACAAATCCCTTACCTGCCTTGGGCTAAAATCAAAGGCACCCGCTATGTTTGGGACAAAACCACCAACGCCAACAGCGTAGATATTAAAGGCACCATTCTTGGTGTTGAAGTGCAACTCTCTGACGCCGCTCGCTTTGAGTTCGGCACTGAGAAGTCCAACAGCGCTGATAGTAACAGCTACGCCCGCCTAAGCATGGCAATACCTTTTAAAGACAGTAAGTTCACCAACTTTAAAATAGCCGATAAAGCCTTTAAAAACACAAACAAAATGCAATTGGGTGAATTTGCCTGGGTAGAACGAAGCAACAAAATCCGTATTGAAAAAGTCACAAATGGTGGCACTATTATCCTAGGTGAATACAATGCCTTTACTGTCGGCGCAACTTGTACCATCACTGACAGTGCAAGCGTATCAACAGTCGCAACCACAGGATCCGATGGCTCTGTTACCCTGCCAAGTCTTAGTATTCCAGCAGGCTTAGTGACTATGAGTTGTACTGGCGGTACTTACACCGATGAGGCAACTAACGCTGCAGGCACCGTAGCAGCAACTCTTCGTGTAGCTACGATTTACTCAGGCACAGGTCCTTTAACGATTTTAGCCTCACCACTGTCTGAAATTGCTTATCAATTGGCAGACGCAGCAGGTGGTATTGCAACTGATATTACCGCTCAAAACATCGCTGTTGCAACCGCCTTTGGTATCGCAGGGGTTGACCTTGCTGCCACCATTCCAACCGACATTAGCCCTACCACTGGCACTGTCGCAGGCAATGACCCTGCAGGCAAGTTTGCTATTGCCTTAGCCGCTGTCTCACAGATAATGGAAAACTCAGCCACCGACGGTGGACAATCGCCCTCTGCTGCAAAGACAAAGGCACTTATTACTGCCCTAGTAATTGATATGGGCGATGGTGACATCGATGGCATAGATGACGGTACTGGCACTATGATTGATATCGCTATGGCAATTAGTAACTTTGATAACGGCACAGGCAATAACAACCCAGCCGCCGATACTGGAAGTAGTAATGCAGGCACTGCAGCCACAGCCGTCAAAGACAACCTAGCCATTCTTGCCTCTGACAGTGTGCTAGCCGATATTGGTACTGATGCTAATACTGCTAGCACCTCTGACACCACCATTGCTGAGTTTGGCAGTATCTTGCCAGCACTCACTGATTTTGTGAATGCCAACTTGAGCGCTTATCAAACTTACATTGATGCCAACCCAGGCAGTTTTGCCTCGCCTGCCACGCAAGCTGAAGTACAAGCAATGATTACTGCGGTGAATGCTGCGGTAACTGCTGCTGCTGCCTCTGACAGTGTGCTAGCCGATATTGGTACTGATGCTAATACTGCTAGCACCTCTGACACCACCATTGCTGAGTTTGGCAGTATCTTGCCAGCACTCACTGATTTTGTGAATGCCAACTTGAGCGCTTATCAAACTTACATTGATGCCAACCCAGGCAGTTTTGCCTCGCCTGCCACGCAAGCTGAAGTACAAGCAATGATTACTGCGGTGAATACTCCACCAACTCTAAGCAGCTCTACCCCAGCTGACAATGCATCTGCTGTTGCTGTCGCTAGCAATATCGTACTAACCTTTAGTAAACCTATGATAAAAGGCAGCAGTGGTGATATCGTACTCCGTAGATTGATTTCAGGCACCGACACAATCATTGAAACCTTTGCTTTTAATAGTGCAAAAGTTACGATAGGCACAGGTGCCACACAAAATGTGGTTACCATTAACCCAACGGCTGATTTAGTGTTTAATGGTGTCTACCATATCACCATTGCCAGCGGTGCACTAACAGATGTTTCAGCCAATGCCTATACAGGTATTACTAATGCTACGACACTGAACTTTGAAGTGATTGCACAAAGTATAGACGGCTATAAAACAGTGCGCTCTCCAGATACAGATAAACTATGGCTAGATAGAAACCTAGGAGCAACACAAGTAGCCACTTCAAGCACAGATAGCGCTAGTTATGGTGATTTATACCAATGGGGCAGAAAGGCTGATGGACATGAAGACAGAACAAAGACTAGCACATCAAGCACACTGACTTCTGATATCACCAATGCAAGCACAACGCTATTTATTACTAGTGCTAGTGATTGGGTAAATGTAGATTCATTAGGTGCATCGCGCACTGCCGCTTGGGCAGATGGCGGAGTCAATGACATTTGTCCAGCAGGCTTTAGTGTGCCAACTGATGCTGAACTAGCCGCTGATACTACCGGTGCCACCACCACGGATATTATCAACAGCGCCACAGCCTTCTCTAGCTTCTTGAAAATCCCACTTGCTGGCAACCGCTATCGGTCGGATGGCACGCTTTACAGTGTTGGCACTTTCGCCACCTTGTGGAGTCGCTCTGCTGATGGGTCGTATGCTCGCCGTTTGGGCATCGATAGTGGCGATGCGTGCTTCGACAGCAATGATCGTGCCGACGGCTTTAGTGTTCGTTGTATTAAGGATTAAGCGCAGCGTGCCACTTTGACAATTTGCACACTTTGACCCTTGACACAGACATCTCGCAGGGTGGCTGGGTGCTCTTGGCTTTGTGCGCCGTAGGCGCAAGTTTTTTTAAAATTTTAAGGCACTAAAACTATGGATAAAGATAGGGCGGGCGCCTTCATCTATTGCTAGTTTTGAGCTTCAACAAAAAGAAATTGTTAATGCTATTGCTGAATTTTCAATAGCACAAAGTACGCGCTTGGAGGCGTTAGAATTTTTGCTGAGCTTAAGAGAAAAAACTAGGTATTTTTATCAAGAAAATGAATGATAAATTTGACAATTTGGTCTATCAGTTGTATTTGGCTTATTACGATGCGCGTAAAAACAAACGCAATAGCCAAATCAGTTAGCATTCGAGTTTGATTATGAATCAAAATTGATTGAATTAGCAACACAAATTAATAATCAAACTTACCAGCCTAAGTCATCCACTGTATTTATGGTTAACAAGCCTGTTAAGCGCGAAATATTCGCTGCTGATTTTGTTGACAGGGTGGTACATCATCTTATCTATCGGGCAATTTATGGCGATATTGAAAAGTGCTTTATTGAGGATAGTTATAGTTGCCGACAAAATAAAGGCAGTTTGTATGGTATTAAACGAGCCACTAAGTTTATTCGCCAAGCAACGGATAACTACCAAAAACAAGCTTTTATTTTAAAACTCGATATCCAAGGGTATTTTATGCACATCAGGCATGAGGTGATTTACCAGAAAGTTTTGCAAATTTTAGATAAAGACAAAACTTATAATGGATTGTCTTTTGAGTTGATTACTTACTTACTGTAAAAGACTATTTTTAATGAAGTAACACAAAATTGCATGCTTAAAGGCAGTAGAAAAGATTGGCATGGCTTACCTAAGGATAAGTCATTATTTGGCAATGAAAAAGGTGTAGGGTTGCCTATTGGCAATCTTACCTCGCAGATGTTTGGCAATTTGTATTTGAATGATTTAGATCGTTTTATTAAGCAAGATTTGGGGATTAAATATTATGGTCGTTATGTAGATGATATGTTGTTTGTGCATGAAGACAAGGCGTATCTAAAGGCTATTATTAGTAAAATCCAGGCGCAGATTAAACCAATAGGTTTAAAACTACATCCCAAAAAAATCTATTTACAGCCCTATCAGCATGGGGTTTTATTTCTAGGGCAATATATCAAACCTTATCGTAATTATGTGAGTAATAGAGTGAAAGCTAGTTTCTACCAAACACTAAGAAAAGTGAATGAATTACTGGTTGAAAGTGAGAGGATTGAGTGGGTAATCATAAAGAGCATTCAATCCAAACTAAATGCTTATTTGGGTATCTTAAAACACGCCAGTAGTTATCAGCTCATTAAAAAAGCCACAGCTATTTTGATTAAGCGATTTTATTGTTTCTTTGCCTTTGCAAAAAACTACACTAAGGTGACGATTAATAAAGGATTCTGGCAATGGCATTATTTAGCGAATTAAGTGTTTATAAAATAGGCTATGATTTTTTACTGGAGATTTATAATCGCACAAAAAAATTCCCAAGAGAATACAAATTTAGCCTAGGTGAAAAAATGAAGCAGGCTAGTTTGGATTTGTTGATTGATGTGTATAAAGCCAATAAAAGTAGAAAAGAAACCAGAATTATCCATATTGAAAATGCTAGACAAAGCGTGGAAGTGCTAAGATTATTTTTGCGAATTAGTAAGGATCTGCAACTATTAAGCACTAAAGGCTTTGCCTCTTTAAACATAATGATACAAGATTTATCCAAACAACTAACAGCATGGCAAAAGTACATGACCAGAGTTGGTAAATAGCGAGTGCTTTTATCAAGTGTGTCTGTCTTTATCCTAACAAACCCTTGTTTTTAAACAACAGGACAATAGTCAACCTTTATGAGAGAAAAAAACTTATAAAATTAAAAGTGTTTGTTTTTAAAGTTGCCAGTTGCTGGCAACCGCAATCGGTCGAATGGCACGCTTAACAATGTTGGCACTAACGCCAACTTGTGGAGTCGCTCTGCTAATGGGTCGAATGCTCGCAATTTGAACATCAATAGTGGCAATGCGAACTTCAACAGCAATAATCGTGCCAACGGCTTTAGTGTTCGTTGTATTAAGGATTAGGGCTTTTGTGATGCTGGTTTGAATTAGGGTGTAAGGAAATATCGTCCATTAATACAGCGATTTTCATACATATATTATACAATTTTTTAATAAAATCAGTGAATTAAAGTAATTTAATTAGACAATAGCAATATAATGGCGTAAAATTGCCGCTTTTAGTGCGGGGTGGAGCAGTTCGGTAGCTCGTCGGGCTCATAACCCGAAGGTCATAGGTTCAAATCCTGTCCCCGCTACCAAATTTTTAGACCCCCTTTTTTAGGGGGTTTTGTTTATCTAAGAGAAAATATGGCAAAGATTACAGACAAAATTGAAGTATTAATTAAACCTGTGATTGAGGATATGGGCTATGAGTTGGTGGGAATTGAATATATTTCCAGTGGTAAGCATAGTATTTTGAGGGTTTACATTGATACAGAACAAGGTATTGGGATTAAAGATTGTGAGCTGATATCGCGTCAATTAAGCAGTATTTTTGATGTGGAAGACCCGATTACGATGCCTTATAATCTGGAAGTTTCATCACCAGGTGTTGAAAGGCCGTTGTTTAATATTGGGCATTATCAACGATTTTTAGGTAGTGATATTTCGTTGAGATTACTAAGACCAATAAATGGTCAAAGAAAATTTAAGGGTGCTATTGGCAGTGTAAGTGAGAAAAATCATAGTATTGAGTTAATGACAGAATTGGGGTCCGTTGAGTTGGATATTGATTTAATTGAGAAAGCGAATTTAATTGCGCATTTTTAGGAGAATAAAGTGGAAAGTAAAGAATTATTTTTAATGGTTGAGGCAATTTCTAATGAGAAGAACATCACACAAAATGATGTTTTTGAAGCGCTGGAAGAGGCAATGGCAGTAGCAACCAAGAAGCGTCACGGAATTGATGCCTGTGTTAAAATTGATAGAAAAACTGGCGATTTTTCTACTTTTAGACAGTGGATGGTGATTGTTGATGGCGATAATTTTGTTGACGATGATGGCACGGAGTTTGACGAGGCTTTGCACATTCACGAAGCCGATGCTAAGGGTGTTGTAGTTGACGATTTTGTGCGTGAACCGATAGAGACCGAAGCGTTTGGTCGTGTTGCTGCGCAAATTGTCAAGCAAGTGATTATTCAAAAGGTGCGTGAAGCGGAAAGAGAAGTAATTGTCGCAGACTACACGCAACGAGTGGGCGAGGTGATTATGGTTACTGTAAAGCGTATTGACCGTGGTAATGCTTATGTAGATATGGGTGGTGTCGATGGAATGATTTCTAAGTTTGACCTAATTCAAAATGAATCTATTCGTAAAAATGACCGTTTGCGTGCCTATATTAAAGAAGTGAAATCAAGCCCCCGTGGTGCACAAATTTTCCTGAGCCGTACTGTTCCTGAAATGATTATTGAATTATTTGAGATGGAAATGCCAGAGATTTCTGAAGGCGTGATTGAGATTATGGGTGCGAGTCGTGACCCAGGTTTGCGCTCGAAATTGGCAGTAAGAACTAAAGATAAACGATTAGATCCAATCGGTTCTTGTATCGGTATGCGTGGTGCGCGTGTCCAGGCAGTTTCTAACGAACTCAATGGTGAGCGCGTTGATGTGATTTTATGGGATGAAGACCCAGCGCAATATGCAATTAACGCAATGGCACCGGCAGAAGTGAGCACGATTATCATCGATGAAGATAAAAACACAATGGACATTGCGGTTGAAGAGGATCAGTTGGCGTTGGCAATTGGTCGTGGTGGACAGAACATTAAATTGGCTTCTCGTTTGACGGGTTGGAAATTAAATGTTATGTCAGTTAGTGATTCGGAAGATAAGCAAGCAGAAGAAAACCAAAGAATTAGTGATAAATTGGCCGAGCAATTGGGTATCGATTCAGAAGTGTCAGCAGTCTTAATTGACGAAGGTTTTGGCACCGTTGATGATGTTGCAGATGCAGAAGTGGCAAGTTTGGAAGCAATTGAAGAATTTGATGCGAAAATGGTAGAAGAAATGCAATCTCGTGCTGCTGATGCGCAGTTAGTACAAGCGTTTGGCGATGCAGATTCTTTTGAAGTATTATCAACAGTTGAAGGTGTTGATGAAGATTTGGCACAGGCATTAATTAAGGCTGAAATTACAACAGTTGACGATTTGGCAGAGTTATCTATCGATGAATTATTAGACATTAGAAGTATTGATAAAGAGTTAGCATCATCGGTTATTATGACCGCAAGAGAAAATGAAGGATGGTTTAAATAATCCATTTTTGATCAATAAAAAACACAGGTAAGCGCTATGGCACATACAGTTAAATCACTTTCTAAATTACTAAAAAAGTCGGAAGACGAAATTATTGCAAATCTAGCGGATGCTGGTATTGCAGGGAAAACGACCGATTCTGAGGTTTCAGCAAGCGAACTAAAAATTTTAATGAGTAGTAAAAAGCGTTCCAAGCTTACTGCACCAGTTGTTAATAAAGACGCCGAAGAAGAAGCAACAAAAGCAAAAGCAGCATTAGAAGCGGGGCGTAACGAAGATGATAAGTTAGCAGAGCAAGATGCGAAGCGTAAAGAAATGATGCAAAAGCAGAAATTAGAAGCGGAAGCTTTGAAAAAGCAACAGGCGGAAGCCAAACAAGAAGCAGAAAAGCCTAAAGTAACACCGAAAGAAGAGAAAGAAGAGGCTAAAAAGCCAAAACGCTTACGCAATGCTAGCACAGCAGGTGCGGGAAATGGACGCACGCAACTGCATGTGGCTAAAAAGACCAACAGAAAACTTAAGAAAAAAGACAGAACCCGTCTTAGTCAAAAAATCCAACAAGAACAAGCGCAACACGGTTTCCAAAAGCCGATTGAAAAAGTCACTCACGAAGTGGCAGTACCTGAGAACATAAAAGTAGTTGATTTGGCACAAAAAATGAAAACCAAAGCCGGAGAAGTGCTAAAGGTCTTGATGGGTATGGGTGTAATGGTAACGCTGAATGATGTAATTGACCAAGATACCGCACTTTTAGTGGTCGAAGAAATGGGGCATAAGGGCGTTGCCAGTAAAGAGGCAACGATTGAAGATGTGGCAATTGAAAGGTCAAAAGCGACAGGAGAAGAGACCATTAGGCCGCCAGTAGTAACGATTATGGGTCATGTTGACCATGGTAAAACTTCGCTTTTAGATTATATTCGTAAAGCGAAAGTTGCCGACGGAGAAGCGGGTGGAATCACCCAACATATCGGCGCTTATCAAGTAGAATCAAATGGCAACACTATCACTTTTGTTGATACACCAGGACACGCGGCATTCTCAAAAATGCGTTCTCGTGGTGCTAGCACAACAGATGTTATTATTCTTGTGGTGGCAGCTGATGACGGCGTAATGCCACAGACGATTGAGTCTATCGAACATGCAAAAAAAGCAGGTGTTCCGATTATTGTAGCGGCAAATAAGATTGATAAAGAAGGTGCCAATCTTGATAAGGTAAAGCAGGAGCTTTCTGCGCACGATGTGATTTCAGAAGAATGGGGCGGTGATGTGATAATTGTTGGCGTATCGGCAAAAACAGGCGAGGGTGTCGATGCATTATTGGATGCGATTATTTTAACTGCTGAAGTGGCAGAATTCTCAGCCGCTACCAAAGGTCCAGCGCAAGGCGTAGTATTAGAAGCGCGCCTTGAAAAAGGTCGTGGTAAAGTTACAACGATTCTTGTACAGTCGGGTTCTTTGAAGAAAGGCGACATTATGATTGCTGGTTTGGAATATGGTAAAGTTAAGCAAATCATTAATGATCAAGGCAAGGTTTTGAAAGAAGCGGGCCCATCAATGCCAGTTGAAGTATTGGGTTTATCGGGTGTACCAGATGCAGGTGATGAAGTTTTGGTGGTAGAGACCGAACGAAAAGCGCGTGAAGTGGCTGATTTCAGAAAAGCCCGTAATCGCGAGGCTGAGTTACAAAGACAGCAAGCATCTAAGATGGAAAACTTTTTGCAGAAAATGGAAGAAGGCGATGTTTCTACTGTTAATGTCCTGCTTAAATCAGATGTGAGAGGTTCGGCACAGGCATTGGTTGAGGCGCTTGAGGCGTTGTCAACCGATGAAGTGCGCGTTAAAGTGGTTTCAAGTGGCGTGGGCGGCATTAATAATACTGATATTAATTTGGCAGCCACTTCTGGTGCTTTAGTGCTCGGTTTTAATGTGCGTGCTGATGTAGTAGCACGAAAAACTGCCGATAACGAAGGTGTGCGTATTGAATATTATTCAATTATCTATAATTTAATTGACGATGTTAAGGCAATCATGAGTGGTTTGTTAAGCCCTGAATTGAGTGAAAATATCATTGGTATTGCCAATGTGAAAGAAGTGTTTAGGTCGCAAAAACTCGGCGATATCGCAGGTTGTATGGTTGAAGAAGGCACGGTTAGAAAAGATTCGCCAATTCGCGTCTTGCGTGACAATGTCGTTGTGTTTGAAGGCGAGCTAGAGTCTCTAAGACGCTTTAAAGACGATGTTAAAGAAGTTAAATCAGGTACAGAATGTGGTATTGGCGTTGCCGGTTACGATGTGGAAGCAGGCGATCAGATTGAAGTTTTTGAACGCGTTGAAAAAGCCCGTACGCTGTAATTATTAATGGCAGAGCAAGCGTCTTATAGGGTTGAAAGGGTGAACGAACTGATTCGTCGAGAATTGGTAATATTGTTGAAAAAAGAAACCAAAGACCCAAGATTGCAAGTTGTCAGTATTACCGATGCGATTGTTAGTCGTGATTTGAGCTCTGCCAAAGTTTTCTATACCGTGCCAGAAGAGCAAAAAAACATTGTTGCCCCCCTACTTTACAAAGCCAGCGGTTTTTTTCGCTCTCGTCTGTCTAACATTTTAGATTTACGCCACACGCCAGCCCTAAAATTTATCTACGATTCAGCCCCAAATACAGGCGCTAGAATTGACGAATTACTCGCAAAACTTTAATTCAGTCTTATGTCAAGACGCAATCCAAAAGGCAGGGATATCAACGGTATCATCTTACTTGATAAAGATACAGGACTGAGTTCTAACGCCGTCTTGCAAAAAGTCAAACGCTTATTTTTTGCCAAAAAGGCGGGGCACACAGGCGCACTTGATCCGCTTGCCAGTGGTATCTTGCCGATTTGTTTGGGGCAAGCGACCAAGGTGGCAGGATTTTTATTGGATGATAATAAACGCTATTTTGTGAAGGGAAAATTGGGAGAAACGACCGATACCTTAGATTGTGAGGGTGAAATTACCAGCACTAAAGCATTTGAATTGAGTGAGGCGCAAGTCAAAGAAGTGGCGTTTAGTTTTCAAGGTGATATTGAGCAAATACCACCAATGTATTCAGCACTCAAAAAAGAGGGACAACCTTTGTACGAACTTGCCAGACAAGGTATTGAAATCGAACGCCCCGCGCGCCCTGTAACGATTTTTAACATTGATTTTTTAGGTTATGAAAGCGGTATTCTTACTTTGGAAGTGGCGTGTTCTAAGGGTACTTATATTCGTTCATTAATTGCTGATATTGGCGAGAAATTAGGATGTGGCGCGCATGTTATTGAACTTAGGCGCATGGGTTTTGCTCATATGGATATCAAGCAAGCGATTAAATTCTCTGAATTAGAAAATTTAGTCAGTGATGATTACATAAAATTAGACGCTAAGATTTTCCCAAGTGAGGATATGTTGCCGAATATTCATAGTGTTACTATTGATGAAGAGCAGGGCATTGACATTCGTTATGGTCGAACGGTGAAAGTCGAAAACCAAGCAGATAATTTGGTTAAAATATTCGATGAAAACGCTATCTTTTTGGGTATTGGAAAGATAGAAAATAACATTTTACAACCTAAACGCTTATTCGTATGAACAAAAAAAATGCACTTGTTGGTTATTATTTTAACAACAATTTAATGCACTCTATTAAGGGAGATAAAAGCCTAAGAGAAAGTGTTTATAACCGTGAACGAACGCTAAACAGTGTCGATAAAAATATGAAAAAACTCTCACAGGTTTGGCTATATTTGTTGATGGAAACAGGGGCTTATCGTTTGGTGATTGGGCTCAATAACGCTGAGGTGCGTGTGTCTAGTGTGTTTGATCCGTTAAATACCGAGGTGCATTTGGCAGGGGATTTACTTGACCCTGAATATATGGATTTCCATTTCAATAAAATCCCACTCAAAGAAAAAAGCCGATTGATTAAGCGTATCTATAAGATGCTAGAAAGTGACACTGCTTTTGAATTATTGTCTAAAGAATGGCAAACATCGTTGCTCGAACGCAATCAAAGAATGGAAAAATTGACCAATGTTGATGACCTGCGTTTTATTATGGAAAATTTGCCTAAACTTCGAGATTTAGAGGGTTACTATTTGCGTACGATTACCATTAATTTGTTTAATTCAACGGTATCAATGGCATTTAATTGTGATGGCACGCAGATTATGTCGCACGCAAAATTTAGAGAATTTATAGAGCATTACATATAAACTTTGTAAATTTTTCAAAATAAAGAAACTATGAATATTACAAATTTAAAAGAAAAATTAGAAAATATTTTTAAAATAAATGAACCCATCGTTATTTTAATTAATGGCAAGTGGGGCGTGGGGAAAACTTATTTTTGGCATAAATTTAAAAAAGAACTGACGGATAAAAAAACTGCCTATGTTTCTTTGTTTGGCAAGGAAAAAACCGCAGATATTCGAACAGATATATTTTTGCAGGTTATGTCTAAAAATGAGAGAATTGTAAATAAAACCAAAGATTTATTTAAAGGTATAAAAACCCCGTTTATTGATATTTCAACGCTTATAGCCTCACTTGGCAGTCAAGAATTTAAAGATATAATCGTGTGTTTTGATGATTTTGAAAGATTATCATTAATAAAACTAAAGGAAGTTTTGGGTCTTATATCAGAATTAAAAGAACAAAAACGATGCAAGATTGTTATGATATTGAATGAGGAAGAGTTAAATGGAGAAGACCGTAAAACTCTATCTAAATACAAAGAAAAGATTGTTGATTATGAATTTAATTACGCTCCCAGTCCATCTGAATCGTTAGCAATATTGCAAAATAAATTAACTGCTTTTAAAGATTATCCTTTAGAGAAATACTTAATAGAGCATAAAGTAAACAATATACGGATTATTAGACGGATTATTAACGCACTAAATGATTTTTGTTTTATCCAGACCCATATCGAAGACGCATCAGAAGTTGCAACTGAGATAGTGGGTAATATTATCTCAGTTGCCGCTATTAACGCACAAACTTCTTCTTTTGATGGGTTTATACAATATGCTGACAATAAACAACAGTCTGAATTTGATGAATCTTTTGAGTTTCAAGAAGATATAAAATATGAGGATTTATTATCCTTAATTGAGGGCGATTATCGGAGTAAAAGCTATTTTTTACACAGTGATCTTGTATCTATCCTTCGCAAATATTGCCAAACTTCTCTTGTTAATGATAAATCCCTTATAGAAATTATTAAATCTAGAGCCGGTAAACAATATTTATATTCTGCGCATAAAAAGATTAGAAAAAAACAGGATAAGCGTTTATACGATATGTCATATGAAGTCGATAGTTATGTAAAAGATTTGTGGGGGCTCTTAAAAGATAAAGGCAGTGAATTTATTATTGCTGAAGATGCATATCTACACCCTGGAAATTTTATATACTATATTGAGCAATTAAAAGAACTAGATATTAAAAACGAAGAAGAATATCATAATTTTGCTATTAAATGCTTAAAAACTTTTATTAAAAATAATCTTGACTGGATGAAAAATGATCATTTTGGAGGTGCGGAAAAGATTTTAGATTTTGATGTGCAATTATCTAATTATTATAAAGAATGCATTAAAGAAAGCAACCAAGGTGCTATTAGTTCAGTTGAACAAATAATAACCATGATGCGCGATATAAGAATAAACTCTGACTGGAACAATGAACCAGAAGTATTATCTAAAATCCAATTAACAGATATAAGGCAATATATTTTAAATAATCCGAAATATTGTAAAGAGGTTTGTAGTTTTTTGTATCATCATGGAAATTCCCCGGAATTTAGAGGATATGTGAAAAATACAGTATCCATTTTCCGAGATTTATCCATATCTCAGGATAAAAATCATGCGTATAAAGCCAAAGAAATATTAAAATATTTAGAAGAAAACAACAAAATAAAATCACAGGAGGATATATGAAAATTTTAGTCATTGGCGGTGGTGGTCGTGAGCACGCATTAGCATGGCAGTGTGCTAAGTTTGATAGTGTTGAAGAAGTGTTTGTTGCACCGGGTAATGCAGGCACGAAATTAGAAGATAAACTCACAAATGTTGATATTGGTGTAGAAGATATTAGTGCCTTGATTGACTTTTCTAAGAGTAACAATATTGACATTACTATCGTCGGTCCAGAGGCACCACTTGTCATTGGTGTAGTCGATGCATTCCAAGCGCAAGGTTTGGCAATTTTCGGACCCACAGAAGCTGCGTCACAACTTGAAGGTTCAAAAGCATTCTGTAAAGATTTTTTAGAGCGTAATAATATCCCAACTGCTTATTACGATGTTTTTACTGAAGTTAAACCGGCCGTGCAATATGTTAAAGACAAAGGTGTGCCGATTGTGATTAAAGCCGATGGTTTGGCAGCAGGAAAAGGTGTGATTATTGCCAATACCCAGGTTGAGGCCGAAGATGCGATTAACGATATGTTGGAAGGTAATCGTTTTGGCGAAGCGGGCTCCCGTGTGGTGGTTGAAGAATTTTTAGTCGGTGAAGAAGCCAGTTTTATTGTTATGGTTGATGGTAAAAATATTTTGCCAATGGCAACTTCCCAAGACCATAAAGCCAGAGATAACGGCGATAAAGGTCCAAATACAGGAGGCATGGGCGCTTATTCACCTGCCCCAATCGTTACCGATGCAATTTTCCAAGATGTGATGGACACTGTTATTCGTCCGACTGTTGATGGTATGGCAGCCGAAGGTAACACCTACACAGGATTTTTATATGCGGGCTTGATGATTGACGACAATGGAAATTCCAAAGTTTTAGAATATAATTGCCGTTTTGGCGACCCAGAGACCCAGCCAATTATGATGCGTTTAAAATCTAATTTAGCAGATTTATGCCTATTGGCCACCCAACAAAAATTAGACCAAGCAAGTATTGAATGGGATACCCGTTCAGCAATGGGTGTGGTTTTGGCGGCAAATGGCTATCCAGATGCTTATCCATCAGGTGAAGTGATTGGCTTGCCAGCAGACAATGAATCAACAAAAGTATTTCATGCTGGCACTAAGATGGAGGGTGATAATGTTGTTTCAAGTGGTGGTCGCGTGCTATGTGCCACCGCACTTGGCACAGACACCAAGGATGCACAGATAAATGCCTATGCATTAGTACAAAAAATTGACTGGGAAAACGCCTATTACCGTACAGATATTGGTTTTAAAGCAATTTGATAGATTTTTTCCATTATTTACACCAAAGTTTTTTCAGGTCGGATAAAAAACCGATAGTTCGAAATAATATACGCTTATATTTACATAAACTATTAGTATAAAAAGTTAAAAAAAACAGTGTTAAATCAACAATAAGCAGAGTTATAAATAACTAACTATCGGTTTTTACAAAACCGATAGTTAGTGTTATAATGTATTTTATTTTTAATCATTTCTTAGCATGAAAATTGCACCGCCACCTAAGCCACTACCTACAAAGGAACTTGTTGAATTAGCGGTTGAGAAAACCCGGTCGGGCGTGATGCCGTGTGTGACGGATAAAAAAGGGCGTTATTCACATTGGGATAAAATTAGACACTTGGAAATCCCTGAGGCGTTTGATGACATTGAACAGTATTGGCATTTTTTGAAATTTTCTCGTGTAGGGCAACAAAAAACACTGCCTTTTACCGAAATGTTTTCTTATGTTTTGACAGATGATATTCAGAAAAATATCCACGAAATAGATTCCCAAATGCATGGTTCGGTTGAATCTAAAAATATTGGCAACAATAAAGAAAGATATATCATTCGTTCGTTGATGGATGAGGCTATTAGTTCATCTCAACTTGAGGGGGCGGCAACCACTAGAAAAGTTGCACGCGATATGTTGAAGTACAATAAAGAGCCTGAGGATTATTCGCAACGCATGATTTACAACAATTACCAAGCGATTAAATTTATTGATAAGCATAAAACAGATGACTTAACGCCAGCATTGGTATTAGAATTGCACAAAATTGTTACTGACAACGCTATAGACAACCCTGATGATGCAGGCAGACTTAGGCAGGATGACGATATTAATGTGGTTGACAATCGCACAGGGAGCGTCTTACACCGCCCTCCAGAACACCAATCATTGCCCGATAGGATGAAAGTTTTATGTGATTTCGCTAATGGCAACGCACCTGATTATTTTATTCACCCCATTATTCGGGCAATTGTTATACATTTTGCTTTAGCATATGACCACCCTTTTGCCGATGGCAATGGGCGCACCACACGCGCTCTGTTTTACTGGGTAGTGCTAAAAAATAATTATTGGCTATTTCAATATATTACGCTATCAACCTATATTAAAAAAGCACAAAGTCAGTATGGAGAATCGTTTTTAATGGTTGAAAGTGATAATTTTGATTTGACTTATTTTATTAATAGCCAACTAAAATTCATCAACCAAGCCATTAACGGCCTGTTTGATTATGCAGATAACAAGCAGCATGAACAAAAAAAGGCATTAGAGTTACTAAGCGCTTATTTGGCAGATGGTAAGCTTAATTCACGCCAAGCGATGATTATTCAGCATTCCATCAAACACTTGGGTGAAGTTTATACAATTGAAGGGCATAAGATATCTCAAAATATTGGTTATGCAACTGCTAAATTAGATTTGGAGAAATTAGCAAAATTAGGGCTTTTACAAAAATCTAAACGAGGACGCGCGTTTATCTTTATCGCACCGAACGACTTAGAACAGCGTATTAAGGCATATAAATGATTATTGTCGGCGTAGATGAAGTTGGCCGAGGTTGTTTGGTGGGCAATGTGGTGGCAGGAGCGGTGATTTTGCCTGATGATTTTTATTTACCAGAACTCACTGATTCAAAAAAACTCAGTGAGAAAAAACGCGAAATTCTATACGCACAAATCACCGAGCAATGTCAATGGGCAGTGGGTGAGTCGGATGCGAATGAGATTGATAGCATCAATATTTTACAAGGCACAATGTTGGCAATGAAACGAGCCGTTGAAAATTTAAATATTAAGTATGACCGAGTATTGGTTGATGGCAATCGTTGTCCAGAGTTACACAATTGTCGGGCAATTATTAAAGGAGATTTAAGCGAACCTGTGATTTCTGCAGCATCGATTATTGCCAAAGTAACCCGTGATAGACAGATGTTTGAGTTGGATAAATTGCATCCAAAGTATGGTTTTTCCAAGCATAAGGGCTATGGCACAAGACAACATTTAGAGGCATTAGCAGAATTTGGTGCGATTGACAATCAGCACCGTTTTTCATTTTCTCCGATTAAAAACCTAAGGCCGCCTCTGTAGTGTGAGACTTAGAGAATACAAAAAATAGCATTTGTTTTTACGCATTTCATCAGTTATGATGAGTCATAATAGCAGTTATTTTTTTATGACACATCCTCAAATGGATTTTTATCTCTAAAACTGCCTACTGCAATAGCAACAATAAGCAATATTAAAGAATTGAAGAAAATCGGCATAATAACGAACGCATAGCCCAAGTGGTGTATCATTTCTCCACCGATAATAGCGGTTACCGCTGTTGCGCCACCAGGTGGATGCATACATTTTAAAAGATGCATACCAACAAGCGCTAACGGAATAGCAACTGAAGTTGCTAATAGGGTGTTGGCAATTAAATAAAAACAACTAACACCAATAATCGCTGAGACAGTATGTCCAACAATTAAGTTCCATGGACGAGAAACCAAGGCGTGTGGCAAGCCAAACATTAGTATTGCTGATGCGCCAGCCGAGGCAATAATTAAGGGCGAGTTAAAATTTTGTAAAATAATATTAGAAAAAAATCCAGCCACAAAAACAGCGATAAATGCACCAATTGCTGAAATTAATAATTCTTTATTATTCAATGTAATTTAATAATATGCGTTAACCTGTGCTCCAACCTCTTGGGCGTCTCATTCCAGCAATCTTACAAGTTTGCTTGACATAGCCATAAGGAAACATTTCAAATAGTTTGGTTTTTGCTACTTTTTTATCAACCCCTAAATCCACTCCCATTTGTTTTGCTGTATGTCGAACATCAGGCGCTGCTCCATGTTCACTATAGTAAATCCTCATAAAGTTAAATATAGGCCAATACTCATCTGTTAGTGTTATGTTTTCTGATTTAGCTAATTCTAACGCTACCTCTTTATCCCAGTCTTCTGGGTGAACTAAATAGCCTTCAGTGTCTAGTTCTATTTCTTTATTGTTAATATTCATAATGTTATAAATTTTATTGTATTTTTATATTCATCGCACTAGGGTCTTTAAAATCAAATCCTTTTATATCTGCATCAGCAGCAAGCACATTAATATATTCCTTAATGCCAGAAGTGGTAGATTGGTTTTGTAAATACTCTTTAATATGCTCTTCTACCATTGTAAATGACAAAGTTTCATTTCGCTCTTTGTCTAAGAATTTAACTTTATTGTTATCATAATAACGCTGACAAGACTCTATACTTGCTGTAGGAATGACGACATTATCACTGATTAGTTGGTTAATCTTTTCTTCTTCATTAGCATCATTTTTTTTAATGCTAGCTTCTTGTAGTAATAACTGCTGTACTACCAAAGCTTGTGCTGCTTTAAAAATAACCTCTTCTACATTTGAAGCATCTGTTTGATATTGCATTTCTTGAAATACATCATCATCGCTAATTTCCACATTATTAATTTTAATAGGCATAGTACTTATCTTTTTCTAACTATCTGGTAATTTGTGCGTGTTAGATATTGTACTGGTACACTCCAGATATGCACCAATCGAGTAAATGGGAAAATAACAAAAAGTGTCATGCCCAATACTAAATGCAACTTAAACACCCAAGCCTCAGCAATAATAAAATCAGCAGCACCTGTTCTAAAAGTAGTAATGTGTTGCGCCCAATTAGCCAAGGCAACCATTGAACTGCCATCTAAATGTTGTGCTGAATAAGGAATGGTTAACAAACCCAGTAACAATTGTGCGAACAAATAAAGCAAGATAAAAGTATCACTAAACTTACTGGTTTTGCTAATACGTTTATCAAACAAGCGTCTATTTAATAAAATTAACATGCCGATTAAACACATTGTGCCAAAAATACCACCAGCAGTCATTGCCATTATTTGCTTAGTACCAGCACTCATAAATGGGTGATATACCCATTCTGGGGTTAATAAACCAACAAAGTGACCAAAGAATAGTAGAATAATACCAATATGAAATAAATTACTGCCTAATAACATACCTTTTTTTCGTAGCAATTGTGACGAATCTGCTTTCCAAGTATATTGGTCTCTGTCATAACGCAATGCACTACCAGCAATAAATATTGTCATTGCAATATAAGGATAGTAACCGAAAAAAAACTGTTCTAAAAAAGTATTCATAATATATCTCCTAGTGTGTTAGTGTAGCACTGGTCTCACAAGTGCTACATTCTGATGATTCTCCGCCAAAGGCTTCTTGCTCTTGCCATAATTCATCCAATTCTTCTAATGTTTCTGGCTCTTTAGGACTATTTTGTATTGCTTCTGCCACTTTAAATTTATTTACTTTAGCATTAGATAACTCCTCTAATGCAGAAAAAATAATGTGATAAGGTGATTCATTCTTTTTCAATTGACCACCAATTAAAGCAATAATATCAATCGTATCGCCCAATGACTCTATGGCTTCTTTTTCATCGCATAAAGATAAGTATTCTAAAAATACAGGTAAATAATCAGGTAATTCTTTCTTATCAACAAACAGATTTTTCTTTGCATACATCTGAGCTAAATCAACCATAGCTGGGCCACGGTCGCGCGATTCGCCATGAATATGTTCAAATAAATTTAAACAATGTGCACGACTTCTGTCAAAAGTTGATACAAAACGTTCTTGTAATTCTAAGAAATCTTTATTTTTGTAATCTTCTATAAAAGACAATAATTCTTTTAAAGTTTTTTTAGATAATAAAGATTCCTGTTTTAAAACCTCAGCCAACTCGTCAACATTTTTATAAACATTGATATCTGGGTAAGACAGTAAAACAGCTAAGACTTTAAGTGTTTGCATTAAACTTTCCCATCCATTGTGTTGGTATGTGTTTTTCCACCAAACAAAGTGGCTGTGGTAGAACCCTCGGAACAACCATTGCCAAAGCTAAATCCACAAGAAGACCGAGTATCAAAAGCAATTTCATTGTCAAAAGGTGTCTCACCCGCATATTCCTTATGGTTGGTAGGAATAACAAATCTATCTTCATGAGCAGCAAGTGCCATGGTTCTATACATATCATCAACCATTTCCTCTGTTAAACCCACTTCTTCCAATACCTCTGTCAAGACAATATTATCAACGCGTTTTGCGCGCATAAAATTACGCATCGCAATCATGCGCTTTAATGCAAAAATAATAGGCTCATCATCACCTGCAGTCAACATATTGGCTAAATAACGAATTGGAATGCGTAATTCTTCAACATTTGGAATAGGGCCTCGATGGTTAATCACACCTTTTTCAACCGCATTTTGAATTGGCGATAAAGGTGGTACATACCAAACCATAGGTAGTGTTCTATATTCAGGATGTAGTGGGAATGCCACTTTCCAATCAATTGCCATTTTATAAACTGGAGAGTTTTTAGCCGCTTCAATCCAACTATCAGGCACACCATCTTTTTTAGCTTGTGCTTGCACAGCCTCATCATTTGGGTCTAAGAACATTTTTAATTGAGCTTCATATAAATCTTTCTCATCGCTCATATTTGCCATTTCTTCAATTTTGTCCGCATCATATAGAATAACACCCAATGAACGAATTCTACCAACACAGGTTTCAGAACAAACGGTTGGTTCTCCAGATTCTATTCTTGGGTAACAGAAGGTACATTTTTCTGATTTTCCAGATTGCCAGTTGTAGTAAATCTTCTTATAAGGGCAAGCGCTAACGCACATTCTCCAGCCACGACATTTGTCTTGGTCAATTAAAACAATACCGTCTTCTTCACGCTTGTAAATAGCACCAGATGGGCATGCTGCCACACAAGCTGGATTAAGACAATGCTCGCATAGGCGTGGTAAATACATCATAAATGTATTCTCAAACTGTCCATAAATTTCTTTTTCTATGGTTTTAAAATTGTAATCTTTTGAGCGTTTTTCAAACTCACCACCCAAAATTTCCTCCCAGTTAGGACCCCATTCTGGTTTTTCCATCACTTCGCCAGTAATCATAGAATGTGGTCTTGCTACTGGTGGAGTCGGCATTTCAGGTGCATTTTGTAAATGTGCATAATTAAAGGTAAATGGCTCGTAGTAATCGTCAATTTCAGGTAAATCAGGGTTGGCAAATATTTTTGCTAACAATCTAAATTTACCGCCAATCTTAGGCTGTAATTTACCATTTTTAGAAACCCAGCCACCATTCCATTTATCTTGATTTTCCCAATCAACAGGATAGCCAATACCAGGTTTTGATTCTACATTATTAAACCAAGCGTATTCTACGCCTTGGCGTGAGGTCCATACATTTTTACAAGTGACTGAACATGTATGACAACCAATACATTTATCCAGATTTAGAACCATTCCTATTTGTGCTCTTATTTTCATGATTGACCTCCTGTTACTGGTTCATCCTTCCAGTCTACTTTATCCATTTTTCGTACAACAACAAATTCATCACGATTAGAGCCTACGGTACCGTAATAGTTGAATCCATAAGACAATTGCGCATAACCACCAATCATATGTGTTGGTTTAGTGATGGCTCTAGTAACTGAATTATGAATGCCCCCTCTAAAGCCTGATTTTTCTGCCACTGGTGTGGTGGTAATTTTTTCTTGAGCGTGATACATCATTGACATACCTTCTGGTACTCTTTGTGATACAACGGCACGAGCCGCAATTGTGCCATTAACATTGTACAGTTCAATCCAATCATTATCTTGGACACCAATCTTCTTAGCGTCAATCTCACTTATCCATACTACTGGACCGCCTCGATTAAGTGTTAACATTAACAAGTTGTCAGAGTAAGTGGAATGAATGCCCCATTTTTGATGTGGTGTAATCCAATTTAAAACAACTTGAGAACGACCATCATTATTCTCATTGATAATAGGTGCAATTGTTTTGGTATTAATAGGTGGCTTATAAGTACATAAGTTTTCACCAAAATCTACCATCCATTTGTGGTCTTGATAGAATTGTTGCCTACCTGTGAGTGTTCTCCAAGGAATGTATTCATGTACATTGGTATAACCTGCGTTATAACTTACATGCTCATCCTCAAGTCCAGACCAAGTTGGTGATGAAATAATTTTTCTAGGTTGTGCTTGGATATCTCTAAAGCGAATTTTTTCATCTTCTTTTGGTTTTGCTAGGTGTGTATGGTCTCTGCCTGTTATTTTTCCTAATGCCTCCCAAGCCTTAACAGCGACTTGTCCATTGGTTTCAGGTGCAAGAGATAAAATAACTTCGGTTGCATCAATATCAGTTTCGATTTTAGGTAGTCCTTTAGAGACACCTTCCTCTCTAACAACACGATTTAAATCAGCAAGTAAGGATACTTCGTCTTCAGTATTCCAAGAAATACCCTTGCCACCATTGCCTATCTTAGACATCAGCGGACCTAGTGAGGTAAACTTTTTATAAGTATCTGGATAATTCCTTTCAACTTCAATAAAGTTTGGCATAGTCTTACCAGGAATAGCTTCACACTCGTCATCAAACCAAGCTTTAACATCAGTTGCTTGCGCCATTTCTGCTGGTGTATCATGCAAAATAGGCAAGGCAACCACATCTTTTTCTTCACCTAAATGTCCAGGACAAAGTTCTGAGAATTTTTTAGCTAAGCCTTTATATATATCCCAATCACTTCTTGATTCCCAAGCAGGGTCTACTGCTTTAGATAGTGGATGGATAAATGGATGCATATCTGAGGTATTTAAGTCGTTCTTTTCATACCATGTTGCTGATGGCAGAACAATGTCTGAATACAAACAGGTGGTTGACATTCTAAAGTCTAGTGTTACAAATAAATCAACCTTACCTTCTACTCCATCACGCCATTTAACTTCAGAAGGCTTTTTATCTGTTTCATTGCCTAATACTGCATTTTGCGTACCTAATAAATGCTTTAATAAATACTCATGGCCTTTACCACTAGAGCCCAATAAATTAGAACGCCAAATAAACATATTATGAGGGAAGTTTTTTGGATTATCAGGGTCCTCACAAGAGAACTTAAGTTCTTTGGATTTAAGTTGCTTAACAATATAATCTTTAACATCCATGCCTGCTTTTGCCGCTTGCTTGGTAATTTCTAATGGATTTTCTTCAAATTGTGGTGCCGAAGGCAACCAACCCATTTTTTCACTACGAACATTACAATCTATTAGGGAATAATCACCCCATTCTTTCTTGTCAGCCAGTGGAGATAAAATATCATCAACTTCGAGTTTCTCGTAGCGCCATTGGCTAGAGTGATTATAAAAGAATGAAGTTCCGTTCATATGGCGAGGTGGGCGATGCCAATCCAAGCCAAATGCTAATGGTTGCCATCCTGTTTGTGGACGAAGCTTTTCTTGTCCCACATAATGAGCCCAACCACCACCTGATTTTCCAATACAGCCACACATCATCAACATATTGATAATGCCACGATAAATCATATCCATGTGATACCAGTGATTAACAGCAGCACCTAAAATAACCATTGATTTACCTTGCGTTTTATCCGCATTTTCTGAGAATTCTTTAGCAATACGAATGGTCTGCTCACGCGGAACACCTGTCACTTTTTCATTCCATGCTGGTGTATAAGGCACATCATCGTCAAATGAAGCTGCAACATTATCACCACCCAATCCTTGGTCAACACTGTAGTTTGCCATCATCAAGTCAAACACTGTAGCAACCTTAACTTCTTTGCCGTCTAGTGTCTTGACCTTCTTAATTGGTACATTTCTCATTAAGATAGAGTCATGGTCTGTGCTAGTAAATATTTTTTGGTCATGCTCTTGATTATTAAAATACGGGAAACCAACAGAGACAATTTCATCATTATCATCTTTAAGTGTGGTTTTTGGGTCAATGTCTGCACCATTCATGGCGTTCTTATTTTCAATATTCCACTTTCCAGAACCATCCCAACGAGAGCCAACCGTTCCTGTTGGAACAACGATTTCATTGGTAGTGCCATCAATCAATAATGGCTTCCATTCAGTATTATCTTTTTCACCTAAGGTACCATCAATATCTGAAGCTCTTAGTGTTCTACCGGCTGCGAGCACACCTTGTTTTTCTTCTAACATAACCAAAAATGGCATATCCGTATATTGCTTGATATAGTTGGTAAAGTATTCACTCTTATTGTTAAGGTGATACTCTTTTAAAATAACATGACCCATTGTCATTGCTAAGGCAGCATCTGTGCCTTGAGTTGGACTCATCCACTCATCAGAAAGTTTGGCAACTTCACTAAAATCTGGTGTTACTGCAATTGTTTTAGTACCGTTATAACGCGTTTCTGTAAAGAAATGTGCATCTGGTGTACGGGTTTGAGGTACATTAGAACCCCATGCCATAATATATGATGAGTTATACCAATCAGCACTTTCTGGTACATCAGTTTGTTCACCCCAAGTTTGTGGAGATGATGGTGGTAGGTCACAGTACCAATCGTAAAAACTTAAACAAGTGCCACCAATGAGTGATAAATAGCGAGAACCCGCTGCATAAGATACCATTGACATTGCAGGAATTGGAGAGAAACCAACCACTCTATCTGGACCATAAGTTTTTGCAGTATAGACATTAGAGGCTGCAATAATTTCATTAACTTCATCCCAATCAGCACGAATCATGCCACCTAATCCACGAACTTTTTTGTATTCCTGTGATTTTTCTTTATCGTCCATAATAGACTTCCAGGCATTAACTGGGTCGCTATGTTGTTCTTTAGCACTACGCCAAATGCGCAATAATCTAGAACGAATGAGAGGATATTTAAGACGAGTGGCACTGTATAGATACCACGAATAGGTTGCACCTCTCTGACAGCCTCTAGGCTCATGGTCTGGTAAATCTGGACGTGTTCTTGGGTAATTTGTTTGCTGCGTCTCCCAAGTTACCAATCCATTTTTTACATAAATTTTCCAACTACATGACCCTGTGCAATTCACACCGTGGGTTGAACGCACAACTTTGTCGTGTGCCCAGCGATTACGATAAGCTCTTTCCCAATCCCTATTTTCATGTACTAACTTACCATGTCCATCAGAAAATTCTTCGGGTTTTGTCTTGGTAAAAAAAGATACTCTATCTAATAAATGACTCATTTTCTCTCTCCTATAAATTGTTTTTATTAATTAACCTATATTTAATAAAAATTATGGGTTGTGGAATTCAGCATTTTTACGCAAATAAAACCACCAATTAATAACCATGCATACGCCGTAAAACACTGCAAAACCATAGAGTGCATTTTCAGGTGTTGTTAGTTTAATTTGCTCACCAAATACTTTAGGAATGATGAATGCACCATAAGCTGCAATCGCAGAAGTCCAACCTAGAACTGGACCAGCCTGCTCTTTGTTAAATACTTGAGAAATTGTTCTAAAAGTGGAGCCATTGCCTAAACCTGTCATTGCAAACAATATGACAAACAAAATTAAAAACGGCCAAAAGAACTCTTCAGGTGTGGCAGATGCATAGGCTTGCTTCATAAAGTAAGCCACACCCAGTGCGGATAACACCATAACACCAGAGATAATCTGTGTTACCTTTGCCCCGCCTATCTTATCGGCAATCATGCCGCCAATTGGACGAATAAGCGCACCAACAAAAGCGCCCATCCATGCGTAAGTGAGTGCCGATGGTCCATTTGGATTTGCGATATTATGCGTCATAACGCCATCGACCATAATATGTTGGAAGCCAAAAATTACTTTAATCGATAAAGCCAAAGTTGCCGCATAACCAATAAATGAACCAAAGGTCATGGTGTATATAATAGTCATTACCCAAGTATGCTTGTTATTAAATATTTTATATTGACGCTTTAATCCTTCTTTATAATCATGACCAAGTGGTAATAATTTAAGTAATAAAACCGTTAAGGCAATAACAATTGGGAGTGCTATCCATTTACTTAGCATAAGCCCAGAGCCAGATACGACTTTTGGCAATATCAACCATAAACCAAATGCTGCCGTTGCTAAGCCCAAAATTAGCATCACTATAATCTTAATAAAAGCACCTAAGGTTGATCCAATCTTAGGGGATACATGGCTCTCAGTAATGTTGTTCATACCCATCCAAGAGGCAATAGCAAGCGGAATTAGTATAACTAACCAGACATAACCTGCATTTTGCAAGTGAGTTTCAGTGCCAACAGCAATTTTGCCAATTAAAGTTCCAGAGGTAATTTTTAATATTTGTGCATCACCCAAGCCGGCAACTGCCAAAGTCATCACTAATGGGATAACAATTTGCATTGTAGTAACGCCAAAATTGCCCAACCCAGCATTCATACCTAAAGAATAACCTTGGATTTTTTTTGGAAAGAAAAAAGAGATATTTGACATTGAAGAAGCAAAATTACCACCACCAAAACCCGATAATAATGCTAGAATTTGAAACACCCAAAACGGTGTATTAGGGTCTGATAAAGCTATTCCCAGTCCTAGCGCTGGTAATATTAAAAGTGTGGTGGTCAAGAAAATGGTATTTCTGCCCCCTGCTAAACGAATAAAGAAAGTTGAAGGAATTCTTAGTGTTGCACCAGACAGACCGGCAATTGCAGCAAGTGTAAACAACTGAGACTTGTCAAAACCGCCATAGCCTGTGTTTAACATTTGCACAGTAATAATGCCCCACATTAACCATACGGCAAAACCTGCCAATAAACTTGGGATAGAAATCCACAGATTGCGATTAGCAATTGCCTTACCAGTGCTTTCCCATTCAGACGGGTTATCTGGATCCCACTTTTTTAAATCTTGAGCCATTATGACCTCCTTTTATTAAAAAATTAAAATGCAACTTTCTTATTTATTAGATGCTTCTGCTACTGCATGTTTAATATTTTTAGCTCTTTCATCCTTGCCAAAAGTAAAATGCATCCAAATAAGCGACACTGCTGTTGCCCCATATAACAACATAAAAATGACCGAATTAATACCTGTAAAATCAATTAATGCACCAAACATGATAGGCAATATAAATCCGCCCATGCCGCCAGCAAGACCAACAATGCCTGAGACAACGCCAATATTTTCTGGGAATTCATCGGATAAAAACTTAAACACACTTGCTTTGCCAATCCCCCAAGAAATGCCTAAAGTAAATAAAAGTGCTGTAAATACCCAAATATTGAGACCAATATCAAATCTAACATCGCCTGCGGTAGTTTTAATCAATAACGCAGTTTGAGGGTAGGACATAAAAAATAAACAAACGAGAGAAACCCACATTACCCACCAAGTTACTTTATAAGGTCCAAATTTATCAGAAAACCAGCCGCCAAGCGCACGAATGACGCCCGAAGGCAGAACAAAAATTGCGCCTAATAAAGCAGCGTCTTTTAAATCAAAACCATATTCATTGATATAGTATTTAGTCATCCATAAACTCAGTCCAACAAAGCCACCAAATACTAAAGAGTAATATTGCATATATTTCCATACTTTAGGGTTTTTTAAAACCTGCAATTGCTCTTTAATAGTAACTTTTGTAGAGTGGCTATGATCAGGATCGGTGTAAGTAAACATCCAATATAAAATAACCACAACCATCATAGCAATCGCATATATTTTGGGCACCATTTGCCAACCAACGGATGCAACAATAACAGGGGCAACAAAATTGGTAATTGCAGCGCCAGCATTGCCAGCGCCAAATATTCCCATGGCAAAACCTTGATGTTTTCTATCAAACCATTTTGCTGTATAAGCAATACCAACCGTAAATGATGCGCCAGCGACACCTACCAACAAACCCAGGATTAAAAATTGCCAATATTGTGTTGCTGAACCGATAAACCAAAGCGGGGTTAAAACCGTTAATAGCAGAATAAAATAAACAATTCTGCCACCAAATTTATCCGTCATCATTCCAACTGGCAATCTAAAAAGCGAACCGGTTAAGATTGGCGTGGCAACTAAAACACCAAATTGAGTGTTGTTAAGAGATAACAATTCTTTGATTGGAATACCAATCACTGAAAACATAACCCATACAGCAAAACAGGCTGTAAACGCAATAGTATTAGCCGCTAAAACTGAATTGGCTTGTGTATTTTGATTTTTGATTATAGGTAACCCCATACTCAACCTTATTATTTAATAAAACTTAAGAAAAGTTTATCTTATCTTAGTTATTTTTATGGATAAAATATAACCTTTTATTAAAAGTGTGACTTATGTCACATAAAAAGAATTATGCAACAATTACAAACACTGAGTGATACCGTTCATAAATTACAAAATGAGCGTGGTTTTGTAATGCTTTATTTAAGCGAGAATACATTGCGACATAAGCGAGAGATGTTGGGTTATTTTGTTAAAAGTGATACGAGCGTTAAACAATTAAGAGCGAATATTGAGCAACAGGAAAACAACCGCCAATTAGATTCAGAAGAGCAAAGACTTATTCAAATTATTAATCAAAATTTAAAACGATTAAAGGCTAAACGCACAGCATTGCTAAGTTTAAAAATTAATGCTAGCGCTATATTTGATTTATATTCTTATCAACTTATTTCTCCTATTATTCAATTAATGACGCATTTAACTGTAAAGATTAAAAATATTCATCCCAGCGCCGTTAGTGCTTATTGCTTTTTTCTACAATGGAAAGAAAAAGTTGGTTTAGAGCGCTCTATTATTATTGTGCGTGGTTTTATTGAAGGGAATGCTAATAAAAATCAATGTATTGAGCACATTAAAGTTTTAATTAATGAACAAAAACACTATAAAGAGTCGTTTTTATCTTTGGCAACAATTGAACAAAAAAGATTGATTAATGATATTTATAAAATGCCCGATGTTGGTACACTACATATGATTCACCAACAATTTTCTACACAAGGCGAATCAGACATACTCTCTAAGATGAATACCAAAAGCTGGTTTGTGCTTATCTCAAAAAAGATAAACAAATTACATGATATTGAAAAGCAATTACACCTTACTCTGGCAAATGATCATCAATTAAGCAAACATAAAATCAAAGCATTCAAGGCTTCAGAACGCTTAGCATACAAAATTACGCTTTTTCAAGGTATGGCTACGAATGAAATAGAAAAGATTATTAACCATTCTGCCATTTATCAAATTCCAAGAAACAAAGTATTTATCTTGGAAAGCAACCCTGTGACACACTTGCATATTGTTTTAATGGGCTGGGTTAAAGTTTTCAAACAAAGTAATGCCAAAGATGAAATCTTGCAAATTATTGGTAATAATGAAACTGTATTGGAGAATTGCCTATTTACAAATCAAATTTTTAATGCAAGTGCCAAAGTTATCACTGATACACTGATGTTGTCTATTCCAATTAACAATGTTAGTAATTTGTTGAAACAATCTCATAAATTTACACATAATCTTATTATTATGAATGCACAAAAGGCCAATGCGGCTTTACAAGATCTTTATTCTATTAAACACAAAAATACCGAGCAAAGAATGGGTGAGTTTTTCTTAAAACTTGTTAATGACAAAAAATGGAAAGAAAACACTCTGCAATTGCCTTATAACAAATCTTTTATTGCTTCTTATTTAGGTATGAGTAGGGAAGTGTTTTCGCGCAATTTAAAACATTTATTCTCTCAAAGTATTGAGATTACAGGAAAGACACTTAGTATTACCAACAAAGAAAAGTTATGTAAATATTGCTATTTTGATAATAATAATTATTGCTATAATTTTCAGCGTGATCGATGTTGGCCAAGTTTTACGCAAAGCGTTATGATAAACAAATAAATATTTAATATTTCCTATGAAAAATGCCTTCTCAATTACATCACAATGACTAAAAGTGCGATTATTGTTGGTGTTGATGAAGTTGGGCGTGGACCATTGGTGGGTTCGGTTGTTGCGGGTGCTGTGATTTTGCCTGATGATTTTTATTTACCAGAACTCACTGATTCAAAAAAACTCAGTGAGAAAAAACGCGAAATTCTATACGCACAAATCACCGAACAATGTCAATGGGCGGTGGGTGAATCGGATGCGAATGAGATTGATAGCATCAATATTTTACAAGGCACAATGTTGGCAATGAAACGAGCCGTTGAAAATTTAAATATTAAGTATGACCGAGTATTGGTTGATGGCAATCGTTGTCCAGAGTTACACAATTGTCGGGCAATTATTAAAGGAGATTTAAGCGAACCTGTGATTTCTGCAGCATCGATTATTGCCAAAGTAACCCGTGATAGACAGATGTTTGAGTTGGATAAATTGCATCCAAAGTATGGTTTTTCCAAGCATAAGGGCTATGGCACAAGACAACATTTAGAGGCATTAGCAGAATTTGGTGCGATTGACAATCAGCACCGTTTTTCATTTTCTCCGATTAAAAACTTGTACCACCATTAGGGTCTAATGCATTTATTTGGCGACGCAACTCTGCTTTCTTGGCTTCAATGGTAGCGCGTTTTACTTCTAATGCTTTTTTTCTTTCCGCCTCTAATTCCTTTTGTTTTGCACGCGCAATTTCGCCAGCAGGAATGTTTTCTAAATAATGAAACAATTTAACGATACGCTTAACGCCACTAATGCCAGATGCAATTTTAGTTGCTTTATTGGCTTCACGCCTTGTCAAATCACCCATTAAGTAAATTGTACGATTTTCAGTCGTTATTTCAATATGTAGTGGATTAAAAACTTCTTGATTGTGAAACAATGCTTTTGCTTTTATTGTAATCATAGAGTCTTTGGCTCTGCTCAATAGACTGCTACTCTTCGCAATACGCAATTCATCAATTACCTTTTTGATTTTAAAATCTTTGTTTGGTGCTTGTTTGATAATATAATCACGCACAGCTTGGGTTGGTACTTCACCAGTAATCAGCACCTCCTTGTTGTAAACCAAAAAATTTAAATGGGCATTTTCTAGTCTATTTTCTTTATCATTCCAGGCAAATAGATTGAACTCAATACTTTTGTCATCAACGATTTCACCCGTAGTGCGTCGGTCATTAGCAACAATAATAGCAGTGCTGAGTGCTGATGATAAGAGACAACTGCTTAAAAATAGCGTGCTTGCAGTGACGATTAAAGAATAAATTATTTTTTTCATAGGGCCCCAAATGCGTCTTTTATCCAATTAATATTTGGATATTTTAAATCAGATTCAAGCCCAATAACATCAAACCGACAGATAAAATCGTCATATTGTGAATGACATTGTAAGAAGTGTTTCGCAGTACGAATGAGTTTTGTCTGTTTGCTGGCGTTAATTGTATCAATGGCAGAGCCGAAATAAGTATTTTTACGATAACGAACTTCAACAAAAACTAGATTTTGTTCCGATTTATCAAGCATAATAAGATCTATTTCACCCATTTTGGTTAAATAGTTTTGTTCGATGAATTTGAGCCCATTTTTTTCTAAATATTGAAGTGCTAAATTTTCCGCTTTATTGCCCGTTTGTCGTTTTAAACTAAACATATTATGCCTTTATACATTGTCGCTACACCGAT
The DNA here is from genome assembly GCF_001547755.1 of endosymbiont of Bathymodiolus septemdierum str. Myojin knoll. Lineage (NCBI taxonomy): Bacteria > Pseudomonadati > Pseudomonadota > Gammaproteobacteria > Bathymodiolus septemdierum thioautotrophic gill symbiont. The sequence goes on from NZ_AP013042.1 coordinate 99,210, forward strand.
TGGAAACCTAGATGATATTTCATTTAGAGCCGTTGAAACACTTAAAACCGTGGATATTATTCTAGCAGAAGACACTCGCCATAGTAAAAAACTTCTGAGTAATTATGACATCGGCACACCCGTTCGCGCCTTTCACGAGCATAACGAAGTTGCCAAAACGACCGTCGTCGTCGCTGAATTACTTTCAGGTAAAAACATCGCACTTATTAGTGATGCAGGCACACCCCTTATCAGTGACCCAGGTTATGTCCTGGTTAGCGAAGCAAAAAAAGCTGGCATTATCGTCTCTCCAATTCCAGGGGCATCTGCCATCATTAGCGCCATGAGTAGCAGTGGCATTGCCAGTCATTCATTCACATTTTTCGGCTTTTTACCTTCCAAAACCACAGCCCGTATTAAGGCCATACAAGCCGTCGCGCACATTGGCGAAACGGCAATTTTTTACGAGTCTCCAAAACGCATTTTAGCTTGTGCAAAAGATTTATTGCAAGTATTGGGTGATGAACGCATTGTCTGTTTTGCTAAAGAAATCAGTAAATCTTTTGAAACCATCATCACCGACACCCTACCAAATATCATCGAATATTTGATCGTAGACGATGTCCATCAAAAAGGTGAATTTGTGATTTTAATCAGTGGCATCAATAAAGACGACAGTGTTGAAGGCGAAGCGCAATTAGACAAAATTCTACCAATTTTGCTCACAGAAATGGGCGCTTCTAAAGCTGCAAAACTTGCTGCCAAAATGACAGGTATCGATAAAAAATACTGCTACCAAAGGGCAATCAATCTATGAGTCATTACACCCGACACATTTTTTTCTGCAACAATATTCGCAAAGATGGAAAATCGTGCTGCTCGCAATTTGATGCTAAAGAGTTGTATCGTTATGCGAAGGGTAAATGCCGTGATATGGCATTACTCGGCAAAGGAAAAATCGGTGTCAGTGAATCGCGTTGTTTAGGGCGCTGTGAACATGGACCAGTCGCCGTGGTATATCCCGATAATATTTGGTATCAGTATATTGACAAAGAGGACCTTGATAACATTATTTCCGAACATTTGGTCGGCGGAAAGCCTGTAAAGCGCCTACAAATTGATTAATTGGTTATAAAGTTGCTCTGCTTGTTGTTTTAAATCATAAATACTGCCATTATTCTCAACAGTATAATTTTTCATCAATTTTGCTATTTTTATCTTATTTTTTTGACTGATTTGTATAGAAATCATCTGTTTTGCAGTCTTTTCATCAATGTTCGCACGATTTTTTAATCTTTTTAATTGTTTTCCATCATCGCAAGTGATAATAATAACGCTATCGAATAAGTATGCCAATTTTTTTTCAAAAAGTAGTGGTATTTCAACAATTACCACTTGTTTTTTTGATTTTTCCTGTAACCCTTGCATCTTTTTGAGTATTTTTGGATGTAAAATACGCTCAATTTGTGCTTTATCGTCTTCACTATTTAATAAAATATTTCGTAACATCTTTCTATTTAAACAACCATCTTGTCTAAGGATATTTTCACCAAAAGCAGCGGTAAGCTCTTTTAGCCCCTCTGAGTTAGGTGTAGTTATCTCTTGTGACAGGTCATCCAGGCGAATAATATCCGCCCCTAGTGCCTCTAAAAAATCTCCAAATTGTGATTTTCCACAAGCAATACCACCTGTCAGTGCAATTCTTTGAGTTGTCATAAGCATTGATTTTAAATAATATTAGCGTTCATCTATTGACTTTTTTATTAAAAGTTTGGATAATACGCCCTCTTTATGATTATGTAGCTCAGCTGGTTATTGATTTTCCACCAGTATTCATCTTCATAACTGCTTGATATGAAAAAAAAAGGAAGATTTATACGGTTATGTAGCTCAGCTGGTTAGAGCACAGCATTCATAATGCTGGGGTCGGTGGTTCAAGTCCACCTATAACCACCATATTTTGAAATTTGTACAATCTACAATAAAAAAGGCATATTTATTTTAGATAAGATTGTATAATTTCTTAAATTATGCCGAAGTAGCACAGTTGGTAGTGCAACTGACTTGTAATCAGTAGGTCGCCAGTTCGAGTCCGGCCTTCGGCACCATCTTTAAAAAGGGTTATCGTTTAGATAGCCCTTTTTTACTGTCTGAAATATGGCAATTCTTCAATTGATTGATGGGGCAAGGGTTTGCGTTAGGGTTGATAAATGGACAAAGTCTGCGTATAATTATTCAGTTTTTGTTCAAGGAAATTTAATATGTCAACACGCAGAAATTTAGCAAATGCAATCCGCGCTTTAAGTATGGACGCCGTTCAGAAGGCCAATTCAGGTCATCCAGGTGCCCCAATGGGAATGGCAGACATCGCTGAGGTACTTTGGAATGATCACTTAAAGTTCAACCCAACGAATTCTAATTGGGCAGACCGTGACCGTTTTGTATTATCAAATGGCCATGGCTCAATGCTGATTTACGCATTGTTGCATTTGTCGGGTTTTGAGTTGTCAATAGACGATATTAAGAATTTCCGTCAATTACATTCTAAAACTGCGGGCCACCCAGAGTATGGTTATGCCGATGGCATTGAGACCACTACTGGCCCATTAGGGCAAGGTATTACCAATGCGGTGGGTATGGCGATTGCAGAGCGTACATTGGCAGCACAATTTAATAAGCCAGGTCATGAGATTGTTAACCACAATACTTTCGTATTTATGGGCGACGGTTGTTTGATGGAGGGTTTGTCGCATGAATCTTGTGCGATGGCGGGTACTTTAGGTTTGGGTAAATTAACAGCATTTTGGGATGATAATGATATTTCTATTGATGGTCACATTGGTGACTGGATGGAGAAAGGCGTTCCAGGTCGTTTTAAATCTTACGATTGGCATGTGGTTGCGGTTGATGGTCATGATGCGGATGCGATTAACAAGGCAATTGAAGAGGCAAAAGCGGTTACCGATAAGCCAAGTTTGATTTGTTGTAAGACGACGATTGGCTTTGGTTCGCCAAACCTTGCAGGTACACATGATTGTCACGGTGCACCATTAGGCGATGATGAAATCGCTAAAACGCGTGAGCAATTAGGTTGGAACCATGCACCATTTGAAATCCCTGCGGATGTTTATGAAGGTTGGGACCATAAGGCACAAGGTGCAATTGACGAAGGTATTTGGAAGGATAAATTTGCTGCTTATAAAGCAGAGTATCCAGCCGAAGCGGCCGAGTTCTTGCGTCGTATGGCAGGTGATTTACCAGCGAACTTTGAAGTTGAAATGGATGCTTTTATTACTAAGACACAAGACGATATGCCTAAGATTGCATCGCGTCAAGCGTCACAAGCAACGATTGAAGCAATGGGTCCTTTATTGCCAGAAATGTTTGGTGGTTCTGCGGACTTAACGGGTTCTAACTTGACGAATTGGTCGGGTACTGTGAAAGTTAACAAAGAAACGGCAAATGGCAACTATTTGTCATGGGGTGTGCGTGAGTTCGGCATGGCACATATGATGAATGGTATGGTTTTGCATGGTGGTTTCAAGGTTTATGGTGCGACTTTCTTTATGTTTATGGAGTTTATGCGTAATGCCTTGCGTATGTCAGCATTAATGAAAATCGGTACGATTTATGTTTATACGCATGATTCTATCGGCTTAGGCGAAGACGGTCCAACGCATCAGCCAGTTGAACAATTAGCAACGGTTAGAATGATTCCTGGTTTTCAAACTTGGAGAGGTTGTGATGCTATTGAGTCGGCGGTTTCTTGGAAAATGGCAATGTTAAGAGGTGATGCACCGACAGCATTGGTATTCTCAAGGCAAGCATTGACGCCGATGCCAAGAACGGCAGAGCAAGTTAAGAACATTGAGAAAGGCGGTTATGTGTTGCAAGATTGTGAAGGTACTGCGGATATTATCTTAATTTCAACCGGTTCTGAAGTTGGCTTGACAATTGACAGTGCGAATGCAATGACAGATAAAAAAGTAAGAGTTGTTTCAATGCCTTCTACGGACGCATTTGACATGCAAGATCAGGCATATAAAGATTCTGTATTGACTGTGGGTGTTAAGCGTGTTGCAATCGAAGCAGGTGTGGGTGATGGCTGGTATAAGTATGTGGGTTTAGAGGGTGGTTTAGTTTGTATGACCAGTTTCGGCGAGAGCGCACCGGCGGATCAATTGTTTAAAGAATTCGGTTTCACAGTTGATAATGTTGTTAAAACTGTCAACGAAGTATTGGCGTAATTTAAAATATATATATATAGGAGAGAGTAAAATGGCAGTAAAAGTAGGTATTAATGGTTTTGGTCGTATTGGTCGCATGGTTTTTCGTGCAATTAAAAAGGACTTCCCTGAATTAGAAGTGGTTGGTATTAACGACTTATTGGAAAATGAATACTTGGCATATATGCTTAAGTATGATACAGCGCAAGGCCGTTTTGATGGCACTGTTGAAGTGGAAGGTGATAACTTTATCGTCGATGGCAAGAAAATCCGTCTTTCTGCTGAGCGTAATCCAGCAGACCTCAAATGGGGTGATATTGGTGCAGAAGTCGTTATTGACTGTACAGGTTTTTTCTTAACGGAAGAGTCTTGTCAAGCACACATCGAAGCCGGTGCTAAGAAAGTTGTTCAATCAGCACCTGCTAAAGACAGTACGCCAATGTTTGTTTACGGTGTTAATCACGATTCTTATGACGGTCAAGCAATCGTTTCTGCTGCCTCTTGTACCACTAACTGTTTAGCGCCAATTGCTAAAATTATCAATGACAACTGGGGTCTTAAGCGTGGCTTAATGACAACTGTTCATGCATCTACTGCAACACAGAAAACGGTTGACGGTCCTTCAATGAAAGATTGGAGAGGTGGTCGTGCGGTATTTGAAAACATTATTCCTTCATCAACAGGTGCAGCTAAAGCAGTAGGTGTCGTATTACCAGAATTGAATGGTAAGTTGACAGGTATGGCTTTCCGCATCCCATCAGTTGATGTGTCAGTGGTTGATTTGACTTGTGAATTAGACAAAGAAGCTTCTTATGAAGAAATCTGTGCGACTATCAAGACTGCATCAGAGACGACTATGAAAGGCACCTTGCAATATACCGAAGATATGGTTGTATCCTCTGATTTCCGTGGCGTTAGTGCTTCATCAATTTTTGATGCAAATGCGGGTATCGCACTTGACAGCACATTCGTGAAGTTGGTTTCTTGGTATGATAATGAGTATGGTTACACTTGTAACATGCTTCGTTTGGTTAAACACATTGCTTAATTTAAAAATATGGGACATATTTGGGCAGATATAGAGTTGAGCAATCCTAAAGAGGAAGCGTTAGCCAGTATTAAAGTGAATGCATTGGCTGATACTGGGGCATTAATGTTGTGTATTCCGCAACACATTGCCAATCAGTTGAATTTAGAAATAAATTCTGAGCGTGAAGTTTCTGTTGCAGATGGCAGAAGTCTGAAAGTGCCTTATATGGGACCTATAAAAATTAATTTTAAAAATCGCTCTTGTTTTGTTGGTGCTTTAGTAATGGGAGATGAAGTGTTATTAGGTGCTGTGCCGATGGAAGATATGGATTTAACACTCAATCCAGCGCGCCAAACTATTGGCGTCAATCCAAATAGCCCAAATATACCGCATGCAAGAGTGAAATAGAGGAAAAATATGTCAGTTATTAATTTATCAGATTTAGAGTTAAGTTCAAAGAGGGTGTTGATTCGTCAAGACCTTAATGTTCCCATCAAGGATGGGGTGGTTACCAGTGATAAGCGCATTAAAGCGTCATTGCCAACGATTAAAATGGCAATGAAACAAGGGGCAAAAGTAATGCTAATGTCACACCGTGGTCGCCCAACTGAAGGCGAGTATAGTGATGAATTTACATTGCAACCCGTTGCCGAGCGTTTGACAGAGTTATTAGGCGTTACAGTGCGTTTAGAAAAAAACTGGTTGAATGGCGTTGAAATGAACGATGGCGAAGTGGTACTTTGCGAGAATGTGCGTTTTAATGAAGGCGAAATGGCAAATAGCGATGATCTGTCTAAACGCATGGCAGCGATGTGTGACATCTTTGCAATGGATGCTTTCGGTACAGCACATCGTGCGCAAGCCTCAACACATGGTGTTGCTAAGTATGCACCAGTTGCTTGCTCTGGTCCACTATTATCAGGCGAGTTAGAGGCATTGGGTAAAGCACTTGATAACCCTAAACGACCAATGGTTGCAATCGTTGGTGGTTCTAAAGTATCTACTAAGTTGACAGTGCTTGAATCATTGTCTAAGATTGTTGACCAATTGGTTGTTGGTGGCGGTATTGCCAATACTTTTATTGCAGCACAAGGTCATAATATCGGTAAATCTTTATGTGAGAACGACCTAATTCCAACGGCTAAAAAGTTAATGGAAGACTGTGAAATTCCAGTGCCAACAGATGTTGTTTGTGGTAAAGAATTTTCTGAAACTGCTGATGCTACAACGATGGCATCTGGCGATGTTGCCGATGACGATATGATTTTTGACATTGGTCCAGCGTCTGCAGCACAACTTGCTGAGATTATGAAAAATGCAGGGACCATCGTTTGGAATGGCCCAGTGGGCGTATTTGAGTTTGACCAGTTTGCTAGTGGAACAAAAACAATTGCAATGGCAATTGCTGAATCTGATGCATTTTCAATTGCAGGTGGTGGCGATACATTGGCAGCAGTTGACAAATACAACATTGAAGACAAAATCAGTTACATTTCCACAGGTGGTGGTGCATTCTTAGAATTCCTAGAAGGTAAAAAATTGCCAGCAGTAGAAATTTTAGAACAAAGAGCAGCGGAGTAAATTTTGCCTAGAAGAACTAAAATATTAGCAACTTTGGGTCCAGCAACGGACAAGCCTGGCATTTTAGAGAGTGTTTTAGCGGCCGGTGCAAATGTCGTTCGTATTAACTTTTCGCACGGCTCGCAAGAAGAGCATTTAGGTCGCGTTAGAGCGGTGCGTGATTGGGCGCATGCGAATAATACTTATGTGGGTGTTTTGATGGATTTACAAGGTCCAAAAATTCGCATCGCTCGTTTTAAAGACGGAATGAAAATTCAGTTGAACAATGGTGATAAATTTACTTTGGACGCTGACCAAGATGAGGCGTTGGGCAATCAAGAGTCGGTTGGTATTGCTTATAAAACTTTACCGCAAGATGTGAAAAGTGGTAATATTTTATTGCTGGACGATGGTAAAGTTGTACTAGAAGTGTTGAGCGTTAAGGGTAATAAAATCAACACCATAGTTACTCAAGGTGGCGAATTATCAGACAAGAAAGGTATTAATCTTCGTGGTGGTGGTTTGTCAGCAGACGCATTAACTGAGAAAGACAAAAAAGACATTTTGACAGCGGCAAAGGCCAACGCAGATTATGTGGCTTTGTCATTCCCAGTCAGCGGCGATGATGTACGTTTAACGAAGAAATTATTGAAAGAAGCAGGCTCTGATGCTGGCGTGATTTCAAAAATTGAACGAGCCGAAGCATTAGTAGACGAAGTTATTACTGACATTATCAAAGAATCTGCAGGCATTATGGTGGCGCGCGGAGATTTGGGCGTTGAAATCGGCGACCCACAATTACCCGCAGAGCAAAAACGCTTGATTAAATTAGCGCGTTCTTATGACCGTGTGGTGATTACCGCAACGCAGATGTTAGAGTCAATGATTCACAGTCCAATTCCAACCCGTGCAGAAGTATTTGATGTTGCCAACGCAGTTTTAGATGGCACAGATGCGGTGATGTTGTCAGCGGAAACAGCAGCAGGCGATTATCCTGCGAATGCAGTGAGAACCATGCACGATGTTTGCATTGAAACCGAAAAAAGCCCAACGGCAAAAGTATCGCATCACCGTTTACATGAAGGGTTTGAGCATATTGATGAGACTATTGCAATGAGCACCATGTATGCAGCCAATCATTTGGGCGTTAAGGTTGTAGTAGCATTGACAGATAGTGGAAAAACACCGTTGTGGATGTCGCGTATCAGCTCTAATATTTCAATTTATGCAATGAGTGATAAAGTTGCCACTTTGCGTAAGACGACGCTTTATCGCGGTGTTTACCCTTGCGGTATTGAAACATTATCCAGTTCAGAGTGGGAAAAAGTCAATGCTACAGTGATTGGCACATTGATAGAAAAAGACATCGTCGAAAAAGGCGATTTGGTCGTGTTAACCAAAGGTATGCATAGCGACACCTCTGGTGGCACCAACCTAATGAAAATTTTGCGTGTGGGTGATAAGACCTACGGGTAGAGAATAGTGAAAAAGATGTATGCCCGTTAATGAGCAGCGTTAAGTTTCTAAGTATTTAGTTAAAAACAAAAAAGGAGAAAAAATATGTTAATATCATTAAGAGAATTATTAGACCACGCCGCTGAGAATGGCTATGGTATGCCAGCGTTCAATGTCAACAATATGGAGCAAGTTCACGCAATTATGCAAGCAGCGGACAGAACAAATAGTCCAGTCATTATGCAGGGTTCTGCAGGTGCAAGGGGCTACGCAGGTGAGCCGTTCTTGCGTCATTTAATCATTGCAGCGACTGAAATGTACCCACATATCCCAGTTGTTATGCATCAAGACCATGGCAGTGAGCCAGCCGTATGTTTGCGCTCAATCCAGTCAGGTTTTTCATCGGTAATGATGGACGGTTCTTTGGAAGCAGACTGTAAAACCCCTTCATCATTTGAATATAATGTTGCCGTGACTAAAGAAGTGGTAAAGATGGCACATGCAGGTGGTGTTTCAGTAGAAGGGGAATTAGGTTGTTTAGGTTCACTTGAAACAGGTGAAATGGGTGAAGAAGACGGTCACGGTGCTGAAGGTAAATTAGACCTTGACTTGCTACTGACTTCAGTTGAAGAAGCAGCGGATTTCGTTAGAGAAACCAATGTTGATGCCTTGGCAATAGCAATCGGCACTTCACACGGTGCATATAAGTTTACCAAAGAGCCAGATGGTGAAATTCTGCGTATTGACCGTATTAAAGAAATCCACGCGCGCCTGCCAAACACACACTTGGTTATGCATGGCTCATCTTCAGTGCCACAAGATTGGTTAGAAATCATCAATTCACACGGTGGTGATATGGGTCAAACTTACGGTGTTCCAGTCAGTGAAATTCAAGAAGGCATTAAAAACGGTGTGCGTAAAGTCAATATCGATACCGACTTGCGTATGGCTTCAACGGGTGCAGTTCGCAAACACTTAATTGAAAACACTTCAAACTTTGACCCGCGTAAATTCTTAAAAGAATCTACTAATGCAATGGCCGACATCTGTGCCGCTCGCTTTGAAGCGTTCGGTTCTGCTGGTCAAGCCGACAAAGTTAAAGTATCTTCATTAGACACAATGAGCCAAAGATATTTATCTGGTGCGTTAGATGCAAACATTAAGTAAGCGTTGAACGATTAAAACAAAAAAGGCTTGATTTTAATCAAGCCTTTTTTCATTAGGCGAATGTAATATGAAATCAAAGCATTATTCAATTATTGTCATCGGTGGCGGTCATGCAGGCACAGAAGCAGCGCTGGCTTCTGCACGCATGGGTGTTAAAACTTTATTGATTTCTCATAATATTGAAACTTTAGGGCAGATGAGTTGTAATCCTGCGATTGGTGGGATTGGCAAGGGGCATTTGGTCAAGGAGATTGATGCAATGGGTGGGGTGATGGCGCGAGCAATTGATAAGGCGGGGATTCAATTTCGTACGCTGAATGCTTCCAAAGGCCCTGCGGTGCGTGCGACGCGAGCGCAGGCAGATAGGGTTTTGTATAAGGCGGCGGTGCGATTTTCGTTGGAAAATCAAGAGAATTTGTCATTGTTTCAGCAGGCAGTTGGTAATTTAATTATTGAAAATGATGTGATTAAAGGTGTTAAAACTGAAATGGGTTTAGACTTTTTAGCCGATAAAGTGATTTTGACAACAGGGACTTTTTTGGGCGGTATTATTCATATTGGACAAAGAAATTTTCAAGGTGGTCGTGCAGGTGATGCGCCTTCTAATGCATTGTCACGCACATTGCGAGCGTATGATTTGGGTGTGGGGCGATTGAAGACTGGCACACCACCGAGGCTTGACGGTAGGACGATTGATTTTAGCATCTTGCAAGAGCAACCAGGTGATACGCCGTTACCGACTTTTTCTTTTATGGGGAAAGCCACCGACCATCCTCGGCAAATTCCTTGTTATATTACGCATACCAACGAAAAAACCCACGATTTTATCCGTGATGGATTAAAAGACTCGCCAATGTACACGGGGAATATTGAGGGGGTTGGACCCAGATATTGTCCGTCGATTGAGGACAAAGTTGTGCGTTTTGCAGAGCGAGATTCTCATCAGATTTTTGTTGAACCCGAGGGCTTGACGACGAACGAGGTGTATCCGAATGGCGTTTCCACCTCATTGCCATACGAGGTGCAAGAGGCCTTTATTCGCTCTATTAAAGGCTTTGAGAATGCAGAAATTATGCGACCAGGTTATGCGATTGAGTATGATTTTTTTGACCCTCGTGGATTAAAGCAAACATTAGAGGTTAAAAATATTTCTGGCTTGTATTTTGCCGGGCAAATTAATGGCACCACGGGATACGAGGAGGCGGCAGCACAAGGCTTGTTGGCAGGTATTAACGCAGCCTGTGTTGTGCAGGGGAAAGATGCTTGGCTACCGAGGCGCGATGAGTCTTATATTGGCGTGATGGTCGACGATTTGATTACCAAAGGCACCAATGAACCTTATCGAATGTTCACCTCAAGGGCAGAATATCGTTTGTTATTGCGTGAGGATAATGCTGATAAACGCTTGACGCCAAAGGGCAGAGAGTTGGGCTTGGTAGATAATGACAGGTGGGCAGCATTTCAGATGAAGTATGAGAGGATTGAGCAAGAAGCAGAGCGATTAAAGACCACTTGGATTCAAGCAGACGATGTGCAAGCGGGTGAAGTATTGGGGCAAAAATTAAACCACGAATATTCGTTATTAGAGTTATTGAAACGACCAAAAGTAAACTATCAACTTTTGTCTAAAATTGAATCAGCACAGCCATTTTTGACTGATAAAATTTTAAGTGGCGTGGTTGAAAATGAGATTAAATACGAGGGCTATATCAAAAGGCAATTGGAAGAAATTGAAAAGTATCGTAAGAATGAAGACACTAAATTGCCAGAAGGTATGGACTATGCCTCTATTAAGGCATTGTCTGCTGAAGTGATACAAAAACTTACCGACCACCGCCCAGAAACCATCGGTTTAGCAAGTCGATTGCAAGGCATTACCCCTGCCTCTATTTCTATTTTGTTGGTGTATCTTAAGACTTATAAACAATGATGCATAAGGCATTATTGGCAGCGGGTGCTAAGGAAATGGGGATAGCGTTGAGTGAAGTTCAAATAACACGATTGCTTGACTATCTTAGATTGATAATTAAATGGAACAAAACCTACAACCTAAGCGCCATTCGCACGGTGGAAGAGGGGGTAAAAAAACATCTGCTGGACAGTTTGTCAATTATGCCTTTTATTAAAGAAACACCCTTGCTTGATGTTGGTGCAGGTGCGGGATTGCCAGGGATTGTGATTGCGATTATGAGACCTGAAGTTGTCGTTACTGTTTTGGATGCAGCAGGTAAAAAATGTCGTTTTATGCAGTTTGCCAAAACACAATTGGGACTGCAAAATTTAACAGTCGTTAATAAACGCGTTGAAGACTTCCAGTCCAAACAGTGTTTTGAGCAAATCACTGCCCGTGCATTTGCTGAAGTGCGTAAAATATTAGAATTAACACAACATTTATTATGTGATGATGGGTGTTATTTGCTCATGAAAGGTGCAAACTTTAAGCAAGAATGCTTACCTAAAGAGACCAAGGTTGAGCAATTGTCTATACCCGGTGTATCAGACCGACGATTTTTATTAAAAATAAGGAGTAAAAAATGAAAAAAATAGCCTACATATTATTCAGTTTGGTTATTGTTGTGGTAATTGCTATTATGCTTGGCATAAATCCGATGGGAAAAAAATACGCACAAGAATATGCAAGTGAGCTACTTAAAACGCCTGTAAGCATTAGTCAATTTGATGCCAGTCTATTAGAAAAATCCCTTAATATTGATTTTGTTGAAGTGCAAAACCCGCCTAATTTTAAAAACAAAAATGCACTATCCCTGGATTATTTCTCTTTAAAAGTGGGCGATATTGATGATAGTTTGATTGTTATTGATGAGATTAAACTTGATGGATTGAAATTTATTCTAGAACAAAATTCTAGTAAAGTTAATTTAATCCAGTTGTTGGATAATCTGGAAAAACCAAGCCAAAACAGCACCTCAACAAGTGCCGGTAAATCAGCAGCCCAAGAAAAACGCATCAAAATAAAACATTTCAAAGTCAGTAATATCAGCCTAAAAGTAGATACTAAATGGCTAAAAAGCACACTCAAAGTCCCCAACATTTCGGTGCGTAATTTTGGTGGCGCTTCAGGAGCAAAAGTTGATGAAATTGGTAAGGCACTGGTTAAAGAAGTTCTACATAATCTAAAAAAAGCATTGGAAAAAGAAGGCATTAACGCTGGAAAAAAAGAAATCGAAGCCAGTTTGCGTCGTAAAATTGAGCAAAAACTTGGCATTGAGAATGGCTTAGGAGGTATTAAGAAACAGTTTAATGCCGATGAAATTAATAACAAGGTTAAGGGTTTATTTAAAGAGCTTGGTTTTTAATACGCCTTATCTTTAAAACAAAGACTGCCATGGGCAAGCTAAGATGAATAAGGCAAACTTAGCAATTATCAAGCCCATTAAAGATAATTTTTATAGGAGGAAAAAATGCAAAAATTAATACAATTATCTACTTTGACTTTTTTACTAATTACTACAACATTAGTAAACGCATCCACACAGGATACTTGTAATACCGGGGTGCGTTGTTTTGATCTTGGGCTTATGTATGCCAAAGGCAGAGGCGTTAAACAAGATGATTCTAAAGCCATCAAATTTTATCAAAAAGCTTGTAAGTTAAATACTGGCGCAGGTTGCTCAAATATTGGGTTTATGTATAAGAGAGGCAGGGGCGTTAAACAAGATGATTCTAAAGCCATCAAATTTTATCAAAAAGCTTGTAAGTTAAATACTGGCATGGGTTGCAATAATCTTGGATCTATGTATAAAAAAGGCGAAGGCGTTAGGCAAAATTATTTTAAAGCCGCTGAGTTTTATCAAAAAGCTTGTAAGTTAAATAATGACGCAGGTTGTTTTAGTCTTGGGCTTATGTATGTCAAAGGCATGGGCGTTAAACAAGATGATTTTAAAGCCACTGAGTTTTTTCAAAAGGCTTGTAAGTTAAATCATGGCACAGGTTGTTCTAATCTTGGATCTATGTATAGAAAAGGCGAAGGCGTTAGGCAAAATTATTTTAAAGCCACTGGGTTTTTTCAAAAGGCTTGTAAGTTAAATTATGGCGGAGGTTGCTATAATCTTGGGGTGGCGTATGTCAAAGGCAAAGGCGTTAAGCAAGATGATTTTGAAGCAGTTAAGTTCTATCAAAAAGCCTGCAAGTTAAATAATGGCTCTGGTTGCTCTAATCTTGGGGTTATGTATGAAAAAGGCAAAGGCGTTAAGCAAGATGATTTTAAAGCAGTTGAACTGTATCAAAAGGCTTGTAAGTTGAATAATGGCAGGGGTTGTTTTAATCTTGGATCTATGTATGGAAAAGGCATGAGCGTTAGGCAAGATGATTTTAAAGCAGTTGAACTCTGGAAAAAGGCTTGTAAGTTAAATATTGGCTTGGGTTGCTTTAATCTTGGGTTTATGCATGCTAAGGGCAAAGGCGTTAAGCAAGATGATTTTAAAGCAGTTGAACTCTGGAAAAAGGCTTGTAAGTTAAATATTGGCTTGGGTTGCTTTAATCTTGGGTTTATGCATGCTAAGGGCAAAGGCGTTAAGCAAGATGATTTTAAAGCAGTTGAACTCTGGCAAAAGGCTTGTGAATTAAATGATGGCAGGGGTTGCAATAGTCTTGGGCTTGTGTATGCTAAGGGCAAAGGCGTTAAGCAAAGCAACGCTAAGGCATTAGAGTATTTTGGCAAGGCTTGTGACTTGAAGAATCAACGAGGTTGTAAAAATTATGCAATTCTTAATCAATAAAAACTTGGATTGTTTGATTTTGCTCTTAGAGATAGAATAAAAAATATAATGAAAATAATAGACTCACATTGCCATTTAGACAAGGTAGATTTATACCCTCGTTCCCACGCTTGGCACGGGAACGAGAGTAAGAATTTGTTTAAAGATTTAGGATTTTAGTTTATGAAAAAAATAGAAGCAATTGATTTATTCTGTGGCGTTGGTGGTCTAACATATGGTCTGCAACAAGCAAAAATAAAGGTACTCGCTGGTCTTGATAATGATAAATCATGTGAATATTCATACGAAAAAAACAACGGTATTAATTTTATCTGTGAAGATGTTTCTGAATACGATTTTAAAACTATGAAGAGTATGTATTCTAAAGATAGCATTAAGGTTTTGGCAGGTTGTGCGCCCTGTCAAACATTCTCATCTCACACTTTTAAAGTTAAAAATAAAGAGGATGATAAAAGATGGAATATGATTGACCATTTTTTGCGAGGCATTAAAACGATAGAGCCAGATGTTATTTCTATGGAAAATGTGCGAGGGATAACAAAAACCCAAGTATTTTTTGATTTTGTTAAGCAAGTAAAAGAGATGGGGTATAAGGTTTCTTACGAAGTTGTTAATTGTGCAGATTACGGTATTCCACAAAATAGAAATAGGCTGGTTTTTTTAGCTTCTAAATTAGGCGATATATCTGTGCCGCAAAAAACCCACACAAAAGACAAACATATTTCAATTGATAAGATTATTAAAACCCTGCCAACGCTAAAAAGTGGCGAGGCTTGCAAAAAAGACAAAGTGCATAAATCTAGAAATCTTTCTAAATTAAATATAAAAAGAATACAGCAGTCAAAACCGAGTGGCACTTGGAGAGATTGGAATAAAAAATTACTACCAAATTGTTATAAAAAGGAAAGTGGACAAAGTTATGCAACCGTTTATGGTCGTATGAATTGGAATAAAGTTTCCCCCACAATAACAACACAATTTACCAGTTACGGTTCAGGCAGGTTTGGACATCCTGAGCAAGATAGGTGGCTATCGCTTTCAACTCTAACTTTTTAGTAAAAATATGAATGTTGTTTCTGAAAATAATGAAGTTTTTAATGCTTCTGTATCGGTGCAAACGATAGAGGGTCGTTCTGGTCTTGTAATAGAGTCCAGAGGGGGAACTAGAAATAGTGCAAACGAAAGGAATACCGATTATATCCTTGCATTGGAGACAGTATTATCAAGACTTTTTAAATTAAATGTAGGGACGATTAGGGTGTTTTTGGTTTCTAAAAACGCATTCAGAATATGGTCTTCTATGGAGGAAAGAGCACTGGAAATAGAAAGTTCCATCGATATAGAATTATCTTCAAACATACAAGAGTTAAAAGGATTAATTTGCAAAGCACAAAAAGATAAAAAAGAAAACCCTGATAGCAAAGGCGGGAATTCAACAAAAAAAATACTCATTTGCACCAATTTAAACGATAAACAATGGGAATTTGTAGCATTAGGCGATACTAAAGTCCACACAATTTCAGAAGATGAAATAAGTGGCGAGACATTTGATCCAAAAGATGTGGAAAATGCCAAAGAGAATATCTTTCGGTCTATTGCGAATAGACGAGGACAGGCTAAATTTAGAAGCAAACTATTGAAAACATATAATCAAAAGTGTGCTATTTCAGCAACAAATTTACCATCTGTTCTTGAGGCGGCGCATATTGTGCCTTATCAAGGCGTGAAAACAAACAATATTAGTAATGGTGTTTTATTAAGAGCCGATCTTCATATATTGTTTGATCTTGGGCTTGTCGGCATTAATCAGTCTTATAAAGTTGTTGTTTCATCATCACTAAGTGACACAGAATATGAAAAATATCATGAATCGGATATTCTTCTACCAAGAAAAGTAAGTGAAAGACCGAGTTTTAAGGCACTTAATTCTCGCCCATTGCCATATAGAAAGGAAAAAAATATGCTAGGATTTAGAAGTGCGACCTATTAGGCGCTGATTAGTCATGAAAATAATTGATTCACATTGTCATCTTGATAGAGTTGATTTATCCGCTTTTGGTGGCAGCATGGAAAGCATGTTGGCACACGCTAAGACGCTATCGGTTGAAGAATTTTTATGCGTTTGTATTGATTTAGAACATTTTGATGATGTGTTTTCTTTGGCAAAAAAGTATCCGCGAATTTATGCGTCGGTTGGCGTGCATCCCTGCGAATTAGAAGGTCAAGACCCCACAGTAGAAGAATTATTAATCCTTGCAGCGCACGATAAAATCATCGCTATTGGTGAAACGGGGCTGGATTATTTTCATGTAGAAAAAGACACGGCTGATTGGCAACGAGAACGGTTTAGACGACACATTGCTGCGTCTAATCAATCGGGTAAGCCGATGATTATTCATACGCGTAATGCGAGAGAGGATACCATTGCCATTATGCGCGAGGAAAAAGCCGAGAAAGGGGTGATACATTGTTTTTCCGAAAATTGGGATATGGCTAAAAAGGCGATGGACTTAGGTTTTTATATTTCATTTTCAGGTATTGTTACTTTTAAAAGTGCAAAAGAGTTGCAAGAAGTGGCTAAAAAAATGCCATTGGATAGGATTTTAGTAGAAACAGATTCACCCTATTTGACACCAGTACCATTTCGTGGCAAGCCTAATTCTCCCGCTTATACTTATTATTCTGTGGAAAAAATTGCAGAAATTCGAGGCGAAAGTATTGAGAAGATTGCCGAATCGACGACGAATAATTTTAGACAATTGTTTTCAATGTAATGGCAGTTAGTTTTCAAACGATTGATGAATTTGCCACTGGTCAGCGCTTAGATAATTATCTATTAAAGCACCTGAAAGGTGTGCCGAAATCGCATATTTATCGCGTTATTCGTAAAGGTGAAGTGCGGGTCAACAAAGGTCGAAAAAAAGCAGACTATAAATTAGTGCTGAATGATATAGTGCGGGTGCCACCAATTCGGGTGTCGGAAACTAAAACGCTTAAAACCTCAGATAGCCTTAAGAAGTTATTAACCGAAAGCATTTTGTATGAAGATAAGGGTTTGTTAATCCTCAATAAGCCGAGTGGTTTGGCAGTGCATGGTGGTAGTGGTATTGATATTGGCGTGATTGAAGCCCTCAGAGATATGTATCAAACACCTGTTGAATTGGTGCATCGTATTGACCGCAGCACTTCTGGCGTGCTATTGATTGCTAAAAAGCGTTCGGTGTTGAAAAATTTGCACGAGCAATTGGTCAATCATCACATGGAAAAACGCTATACCGCTTTGGTTAAAGGCACTTGGTCAAAAAAACGCCATACTATTGACGCGCCTTTATATCAAAATTCGCGTTGCACGGTGGTGGATGCCAAAGGTAAAGATGCTGTTAGTCATTTTCAACCGATTAAGAATTTTGAAAACCTTGACGCGTCCTTGGTTGAGGTATTGATTGAAACAGGGCGTATGCATCAAATTCGTGTGCATGCACAATATGCAGGGCATCCGTTAGCAGCTGATGACAAATATGGTGATAGAGAATTTGACCGAAAAGTGCATTCACAAGGGTTAAAGCGCTTATTTTTACATGCCCATCAACTGACTTTTACCAACCCAACAACCGAAGAAATTCAAACTGTTAAAGCCCCACTTTCTAAGGAATTGATTAAATTTTTAGATAAGTTATGAACGCCTACTACCGTCTAATGCGTCTTGATAAGCCAATTGGCATTTATTTATTGCTGTGGCCAACGCTGTGGGCATTATTTTTGGCAGCTGATGGTTTTCCAGATGTAAAAAATTTACTCATCTTTATTGTCGGTACGATTTTAATGCGTAGTGCGGGTTGTGTGATTAACGATTATGCCGATAGAAAAATCGATAAATTGGTTGAGCGCACGCAACAGCGCCCAATTACTTCGGGGGAGGTTTTGCCAAAGTCGGCATTGGTTTTGTTTTTTGTGATGATGTTGCTTGCTTTTGTATTGGTATTGCTTACAAACATATTGACCATTCAATTGGCTATTATTGCAGGTGCATTGGCAACACTTTACCCTTTTACAAAACGCTGGACGCATTTGCCACAGTTTGTTTTGGGCGTCGCATTTGCAATGAGCGTGCCGATGGTATTTGCTGCAACGAATGGCTTTGTGCCGATGTCTGCATGGTGGTTATTTTTAGCGACCATTATTTGGACGGTTATTTATGACACGATGTATGCAATGGCAGATAGAGAGGAGGATTTGAAAATCGGGGTCAAATCCACGGCGATTTTGTTTGCAAAATACGATAGATTTATTATTGCTATTCTGCAAATTCTCCTACTTTTGACATTAATTCAGGTGTCGAAAGCCTTTAATCTAGATATTTTTTACGATATTTCTTTAGCAATAGTTGCCGTTTTAATGATTTTTCATCAAAAATTGATAAAAAACAGAGAAAAAAATGCCTGCTTTCAGGCTTTTTTGCATAATAATTTCATCGGCATGGCAATTTTCATCGGCATTGCATCTTCTGTTACATTGTAAAAAACTAAATGCCCCTTAATAATTCGTTAATACCAACTTTTGAGCGTGTTTTCGCATCCACCTGCTTAACAATCACTGCGCAATAAAGTGAATAACTGCCATCTTTAGAAGGTAAGTTACCAGAAACAACCACCGAACCTGCTGGTATGCGACCATAAGTTACTTCGCCAGTTTCACGATTGAAAATCTTAGTCGATTGACCGATATAAACACCCATTGAAATCACCGCACCTTCTTCAACAATCACACCTTCAACCACTTCCGACCTTGCGCCAATAAAACAATTGTCTTCAATAATCGTTGGACTGGCTTGCAATGGCTCTAATACGCCACCGATACCCACGCCACCTGATAGATGCACATTTTTACCAATTTGTGCGCAAGAACCGACCGTTGCCCAAGTATCAACCATTGTGCCTGAATCGACATACGCACCGATATTCACATACGACGGCATTAGCACCGTATCTTTACCAATGAACGAACCTCGACGCGCCATCGCAGGTGGCACGACACGAACCCCCATTGCATCAAAATCAGCTGGCGACATATCTGCAAATTTTGAAGGCACTTTGTCATAATATTGTGTAAAACCACCTGACATCGGAACATTGTCTTCTAATCTGAATGAAAGCAAAACTGCCTTTTTTAACCATTCATTCACCACCCAGTCGCCAACACCTCGTTGCTCGGCAACACGCGCTTGACCTGAGTCAAGCATTTGGATGGCTTGTGCAACAGCTTCTTTGATTTGCGCGCTGGCAGTTTGCGGAGTAAGGTTTGCCCTGTCTTCAAAGGCAGCTTCAATGATATCTTTCATAATATGTCCGTAAGTTCTAAAAAGTAGATATTATATCAGAGGAGCTAACTGCATTAACCCATCACAACTTAATCTTCGTGGCAATGGTTGTGATGATGCTCATAAGTTGCCATCAATTCATCCATTTGGTCGGCAAACAAATCGTTAAATTGACTGTCTTTAATAATGGTCTCTGGTTTTCCCATGCAACAAATATGGTGATATAGGCATAAAACCTGTGTTGATTCCTTCATCACCCGATGCAAATCGTGAGAAATCATCAATACCGCACAGCCCTTTTGCTGGTGGATGTCTTGAATGAGTTTGTAGAGTTGCATCTGCCCACTGACATCCAAATTTTGTGCGGGTTCATCGAGAATTAACACATTTGGTTTATTTAATAAAGCACGAGCAAGCAAAACGCGTTGCAATTCACCCCCTGATAAATTTTTTAACGGGGCATCTAATAGGTCTTCAATTCCTGTTAATTGTGCTGTTTCATGCAAAAAATATCGCTCAACTTTTAAATTTAAATTAAGAAAATCAATGACAGAAATCGGAATAAACGGATTTGGCGTAAAAGTCTGCGGCGTATAGCCCAATCTAATATTTTTTGAGCGTTTAACGCGACCACTATCCGCCTTAATCAAGCCTAATAAAACTTTAATCAGCGAACTTTTTCCAGCCCCATTTGGACCAATCACCGTGACAAAATCACCTTGCTGTAACTCAAAACTAACTTTGTCCAGCACGCTTTTCCCTTGATGTGTTAGACTGATATCGTGAGCGCTAATCAATGTTTGTGAGTCTTTCATATTGTCATTCAAAATAACACCTATTTTATACTGTTGATGGGTAAAATTTTCCCCTATGCCACATAAACTTATATTACTTGACGGTTCAGCCTTTTTATTTAGGGCTTATTTTTCCACGATTTCACAAAATCTTACCAATGATGCGGGTTTTCCAACGGGTGCAATGTTTGGCGTTATCAACGCTATCAAACAATTGCAACGGAAATACCCAGAGGCAAAAATGATTGCCATTTTTGACGCCAAAGGCAAAAACCATCGCCACGAACTTTATTCAGATTATAAAGCCCATCGCAAGCCTGCTGAAGACGATTTAGTGGTGCAAATCGAGCCTTTATATGAAATCATTCGCGCTATGGGTCTTCATTTTATGTGTGTGCCCAGCGTAGAGGCGGATGATGTGATTGCGACTTTGGCAAAGATTGCTGATAAACGCCAAATCAAAACTATCATTGCCAGTGGCGATAAAGATTTGATGCAGTTGGTCAGTGACAACATTACTCAATTGGATATGAAGGGGCAATTATACGACCGCCAAGCCGTGATTGAAAAAATGGGTGTTGCTCCTGAATGCATTTTAGACCTATTAGCGCTCACGGGTGATAGTGCAGATAACATTCCTGGGGTACCGAGTGTTGGGCCAAAAACAGCAGTCAAATGGTTAGAGAAATTTGAAACTATTGAGGGTGTGAAAGACAATGCCGAACAAATAGGTGGAAAAGTTGGCGAAAAACTGCGTGACAGTTTTGATAAATTAGACCTGTCTTACCAATTGGTTAAGCTCAAGTCTGATGTTGAATTACCATGCAATATCTTAGACGATGAGCCTGGCGTTGACAATGTAAAACTTGCCAATCTATACCAGCAATATGGTTTTGCAATGTGGTTGAAGCAGTTAGATGGCACAACCCCCACACCTGTTCAGACGCCACAACCAACCGAACCTGCTGCCGAAGTAGAACGCCCCTCTACTGAGTGGCTAAACGACTACACTCAAACCACTATATTCGCACAATCCGATTTTGATAATTTGATCAAACGCCTAGAATCGTGCAAGACTTTTGTCTTTGATTTAGAAACCACCTCATTAGATTATATGAACGCCAAAATCGTTGGTTGGGTATTCTTAGTTGATAAAGACAGTTTCTACATCCCTGTTGCCCATGATTATTTGGATGCGCCACAACAATTGAATTTTAACGCTGTATTAAATATTTTAAAGCCGATTTTAGAAAGCAATACCATCGGCAAAATTGGACAAAATCTTAAATACGACAGTCACATTTTGGCCAATTATCAAGTAACTTTGCAACATATTGCCGACGACACTATGATAAAGTCTTACTGTCTAAATTCAGTTGCCACTCGTCATAATATGGACGATTTATCTGAGCATTATTTGGGGCATAAAACCATTCATTTTGCCGATGTTGCTGGCAAAGGTAAAAAGCAACTGTCGTTTAATCAAGTTAATTTGGAAGTCGCCGCCCCATACGCCTGTGAAGATGTCATTGTCACCCACAGACTTAATGAAGTGTTGGCTAATGCGTTGGTTAAATTCCCTGATTTATACAAACTTTATCTAAAAATAGAACTGCCTCTCATTCCCATCTTGGTGCGAATGGAGCGCAACGGCGTGGCATTAGATGTACAAGCCCTTGCCACCCAACAAGTGGATATCGTCAAACAAATGGCAGATATTACCACGCAAGTGTTTGCATTAGCGGATAAAGAATTCAACTTAGAGTCGCCAAAACAAGTCGGTGAGGTGTTATTCTCAGAAGAGGGCTTGGGTTTAGAAGCCAAAAAGAAAACCCCAAAAGGTGTGCCTTCCACTAACGAAGAGGCATTGAGGTTATTAGACCATCCTGTTGTTGATTTAATCCTCAGTTACCGCGCCCTGACCAAACTCAATTCTACCTATCTTGAGGCCTTACCAAAACAAGTTGATTTGCACACCAAACGCCTACATACTTCTTATCATCAGGCTTTAACTGCCACAGGTCGCTTATCTTCCTCTAATCCAAACTTGCAAAATATTCCGATTCGCTCTGAGCAAGGTGCTCGTATCCGTGGTGCTTTTATCGCCCGCGAGGGCTGTAAAATCCTCGCTGCCGATTACTCACAAATCGAACTACGAATTATGGCACATATCTCTCAAGACACCCATTTATTAGATGCTTTCAACAACGATATGGATGTCCATAGTGCCACTGCATCAATGATGTTCGGCATCCCCATTGACGAAGTTACCAAGGACCACCGTCGCAAAGCCAAAGCCATTAATTTCGGACTCATCTATGGCATGAGTGCGTTTGGTCTTGCCAAACAAATTGACATTTCTCGCACAGAGGCTAAGCAATACATTGACGCTTATTTTGCTAATTATCCTGGCGTCGCCCAATATATGGAAAACATAAAAGAAACCGCCAAATCCCAAGGCTTCGTAGAAACCGTCCTAGGTCGTCGCCTCTATCTCCCCCAAATTAATCACAAAAACAAAATGCTGCAACAGCACGCCTTACGCACCGCCATTAATGCCCCGATGCAAGGCTCTTCTGCCGACATCATTAAAAAAGCCATGATTGATGTCAACAACTGGATTGGCAAAGATAATCCTGATATTAAAATGATTATGCAGGTGCATGATGAATTGGTGTTTGAAGTTAAAGATTCAAGGATAGATGAGTTTGCTCAGAAAATACAAAGTCTGATGGAAAATGCACACGGACTAGATATTCCGCTAAAAGTGGACGCGGGTATTGGTGATTCTTGGCAGCAGGCACACTAAAAATGAAAAAATTTAATCAAAACAATTTTATTAAAAGGCTATCTGAAAATATAATGTCTGAAGCTGAATTTGATCAGTGGATGGATAATGAAAAAAATTGGAATGATAATAGGACTAGAAATAATACTAGAAAACATGCTGACACTCATTGGAATAAAATAAGAAGGGTATTTAATGAGGCACATAAAAACCACAATACAGCTAACCCAGATGAAGAAAATCAATTAAATAAAAACTTTTTAAATAAGCGTATTGGATTGGAAGAGTATTTTAATAGGCTAAAAAACGGTCCTATGTCTGATGAGACATTTAAAAAGATATGTTCCTCTGATAACACCTCATCTGAGTTTAATGAATACAAAAAGAATGGAGAGAAAAACAAGAATAAAAAAGTTGTTTTTTATAATTTAATAAGAAAATATATTAACCACATTTACAAAAAACAGATATGAATACAAAAGAAATACACGAAAAAGCATTTGGCGTTTACTTAAGATATTACGAGTCCACAAAACAAACTTTTTATTTACGCAAGAATAAAACAAAAGAGTTGATTAATGGCTATTGGTTCCAAGGAAAGAAGGAAAATAATTATGTTGCTACTTCACCATTTAAACCAGCTGATAACGATAATAAAACTCAAAGAATATGTTTTGTAATCAAAAATGATAAAAGCTGTTGTTTAGAATTTTCTTATAGGGCGTTTACTACAGAAGAAGAAAAATATCAAGACTTTTACAAAAGCGTGCTTGAATATTTTGATATTTCTTTTGGTAGCCTTAAAAATAGACATATTAAAAAAATCAATTATTCATCCACTCATCAAAACTGGGAGACAGAATTACAGAAGTTTTTACATACAGATGTAAAAAAAATTATCGAGATTGCAAAAGAGCATAATGTTCCAGATGAATATTTGTTTTTTTCAGATCAAGAGTTTGAAACAAGAAGGTCAGCTATCAATAAGATACAGATAGTGTTAAAACAAATGGATTTGTATGATGCCCGTTCTGGTGGTTTTAAAATTAATGCTAATGTCCATTGGCATTTTAAAATACTAGGCAGGGAGGGTGAAAAATCTTACCCCACTAAGGCAATCACAAAAAATATTGCTAGTGAAATAGACTTAGCTAACGAATACTCTACTCGTCAGGCAGAGTCTAATTTAAAAAGTATTTTTGGCAAATATGTTGGGTTTATTGATATTAATGATAAAGGATACACAATGACGGCATCAAAACAACCACTAAACCAAATTTTGTACGGACCACCAGGCACAGGAAAAACTTATTCTACCGTTGAGAAAGCGTTAAAAATTCTCGCACCTGATGACTATGAGTTACAAAAAGAATCAATCACAAGTATTGGAAAATTAAAAGAAAAATTTACCCACCAGGTGGAATTTGTTACTTTTCATCAAAGTTTTAGTTACGAGGATTTTGTGGAGGGGTTGAAAGCTAAAACTGAGAATGGGAAAATTTCTTATGAAATCGAAAACGGTGTTTTTAAAGAAATTTGTAATAATGCATCATCAAAAGCAGAAATAACAAATGTAGGTATAGATCTTAAGACAGATATAACAATTTGGAAAATGTCTCTTGGTAGCAAAGGGGACACAGCAAAACAATATTTTTCTGAGGCTGAAGAAAGCGATTCTTTAGTGCTTGGCTGGGGTGAATTGGTTGATTTTACTGATTGTAAAAATAGAGAAGAAATTAACGACAAATTAGGCAACAATATCAAAGCCTCCCAAGTTAATTATTTTAAAAATGAGATGAAAATTGGCGATATTGTTATTATTAGCGACGGTAACTATAAATTTAAAGCTATTGCTGAGATTACGGGAGAATATTATTTTGACGAAGCGTCAGAATTGCCACAAAAAAGAAAAATAAAATGGCTACAAAAGTTTTCAAATTCTCGCCCAGTATTGGAAATCAGTAGCAAAAACTTTACGCAAACTACCATTAACAAGCCAAAACATATTGATAGAGGTAAGTTGCAAGCCTATTTAACCGATACGCAAAGTATCGATAACAACAAGCCCTACATCTTAATCATCGATGAAATCAATCGTGGTAATATCTCACGGATTTTTGGCGAGTTGATTACCTTGATTGAGCCGAGTAAACGAACAGAAGAGGAGGAAGAAATATCCGTTAAATTACCTTATTCTAAAGATGATTTTTCAGTGCCAAAGAATCTTTATATTATCGGCACGATGAATACCGCTGATAGAAGTTTGGCGTTGATGGATACGGCACTTCGTAGGCGGTTTGATTTTATTGAAATGATGCCAGATGTCGGTTTAATTACTAATGATTGTGGTGGTGTCAATTTACAAGAAATGCTAGAAACTATCAACCAAAGAATTGAGGTTTTGTACGACAGAGAGCATACGATTGGACATTCTTTTTTAATGGGTATTGATAATTTAGAACAATTACGAAACGCGTTTAAAAATAAAATTTTGCCGTTATTAGAAGAATATTTTTATGATGATTTTGAAAAAATAAATCTTGTTTTAGGTAACGATAGTTTTTATAAAAAAGAAACAAAACAAGTAGGAGAAATTAGTAAGGATATTTATCAAAAACAAGATATTAGCGAATTGAATGCCGAATACTTTATTCAAATTTATTCACAGAAAGCTGATACGGAATAATGCAATTGCTATACATTCGTGAGTTTGGAAAAATTGTCAGGGGTGAAGAAAACGAACAGAAAAGTGTTGATGAGATAACACTCAATCGCAGTGCTTGGGATTTTTTGGCAAAGTATGCTGAGTCTGATAAAGAAGACGATAGATTTATTAGATTTGTTAAGTCTACAACCTTGAAAGTTAAAAATTTTGTCGGCGTAATCACAACACCTGATGGCACGCAGATTGAGATTTTGCCGAAAATTGAAGAAGTGGCAAATGACAAGAGCGTTGAGCAGAGTCGTTCTATTTTAGAAAAAATGCTCAAAGTAGTGAATGATTTGCCGTTTATTCAAACAACTGAAGCGGATTTAAAATTAAAAAACCGACCTTTGCCTGAAGTGTTAATTGGGTGGTTTTTAAAATCGGTTGATAAAATTATCAAGCAAGGTATTCGCAGGGATTATTTAAGAATGCGAGGGCACGAAAAGTTTTTAAAAGGGCAACTGCAAACACATAAACAACTCAACGAACCGCCACACAAGCAGCATTTATTTCATATTGAGTACGATATTTTATCGCCTAATCGATGCGAAAATCGGTTGATCCATTCGGCACTTTTGCAGATATTGAAGTGGAGTAAGGATTTTGATCATCAGAAAACGGCAAAGCATTTTTTGATGCTTTTTGACGAAGTGCCTGCGTCTGAAAATATCAAAAATGATTTTAATCAATGGGCAAGTGGGCGAGATATGAATTATTATCAAAGCGTTTTACCGTGGTTGAAATTGATTTTAAATCAACAAAGCCCTTTTGCTTTGAAAGATAAAAACGCAGGTATTTCGTTTTTGTTACCGATGGAGGTTTTATTTGAAAGGTATGTGGCAAAGAAGTTGGCAGAGCGGTTGCCAAAGGGTTATAAACTGACTGAGCAAAAACCACAAAAACCTTTGGCGTATTTTGAAAATAACGGTGTTTTTATGATGAAACCAGATATTGTCATTTCAAAAATTTCAAATAAAAACCCTGTTTGCATCCTTGATACTAAGTGGAAGTTGATTGATGAAAATCAAACTTATAAAAATGGCAGTGTGGATAATAAGAGGGGTATTAGTCAGAGCGATATGTATCAACTTTTTGCCTATGGTAAGAAATACAAAGTGGCAAAAGTGGTGTTAATTTACCCACAATGGACGCAGTTTGAAAATGAATTTGCATTTCAGATTGACGAGAATTTAGATTTATGTGTCAAGCCTTTTGCACTTGATGACGATAAGATGACAGCCTTTGGTTTAAGCATTGCTGGATAAAATTCTCATCTTAGTGCGAATGGAATGCAACAGCGTGGAATTAGATATACAAATCCTTGCCGCTTAATAATTGAATTGGTTTGTAGATATTGGAAACTCTTGGCAAGAGGTATATTGATGGCAATATTAAATAGTGTATAATAATACTTAACCACTAAAAAAGGGTTATTTTTAAATGAGTAAGCAGCAAAAAATCTTAGATGTGATGAAAAGCAACCCTAAGAATGTTGACTTTAAAATATTAAGAAAGTTATTGGAAAAATCAGGTTACGAGTGTATCAACAGTGGTGGCAGTCATTTTGTTTTTCGTAAACAAGGCTGTTCAAGTGTTACTATCCCGTTCAAACGCCCGATTAAAGTAATTTATGTAAAAAGAGTGTTAGAAATTTTGGAGAGAAACAATGATTAAAAATAAAGAATATTACCAAGCAATTGATTACGACATTATCGTTTCAACAGTGAGCGAGGATGATGGCGGTGGCTATATGGCATACTACAAAAATATCGATGGCGTGATGGGTGATGGAAAAACAGAATCCGAAGCCGTTGCAGATGTCAAAAATGCGTTTGATTGTTATTTGGATGTTGCATTAAAAAACAAAGATGCCATTCCAGAGCCAGAAAATCTAAACAAAGCCAAGAAAATTAACATTTCAATGGCTGCCAGCAAAATCAAGAGCTTAGACATTTATGCCAAACGGCTCAACACAACAAGAAGTGGACTGCTGACTATGTTGAGCGACAAGTTATTGAATGGCGATATTGAATTACATCCAAAACCTTAATAGAGTGGCAACATATTTAAAGGCAGCTGGCTTGATAATGATAAAATGACGAGCATATCTTATTTACCAATCAAACGATGAAAGAAAAATTACAAGAATTATTGAAGCAGGCGTTAGCGATACTGGTGCAGGACGGGGGGTTGGCGTATGTGCCAGAAGATATTCGCATTGACCATTCTAAGGATAAGACACAGGGAGATTTTGCGACCAATATTGCGATGGTGCTGTCAAAGCAGGCGAAGTGTGCGCCGAAGGTTTTGGCAGAGCGGATTGTGGCGAGTTTTCCTGAATCAGATGTGGTGGAAAAAGTTGAAATTGCGGGACCAGGATTTATTAATTTCTTTATGTCACAGGGGGCAAACGCCTCTGTGGTGGGGCAGATTATTGAACAAGGTGAGGCGTATGGGTTGTCAGATTTGGGTGCGGGACAGCGGATTTTGTTGGAGTTTGTTTCGGCAAATCCGACCGGGCCTTTGCATGTGGGACATGGACGAGGGGCAGCGTACGGAGCGACGGTTTCCAATCTTTTAAAGGCGGTCGGGTTTGAAGTCGATAATGAATATTATGTGAATGATGCAGGTCGGCAGATGGATATTTTGGCGACTTCGGTGTATTTACGCTATATAAAAACTAATAAATTTCCTGATAACGGTTATAAAGGCGATTATATTTTTGATATTGCCAAACAAATTAGCGCTGTGGAAAAATATGATATTTTTACCGATGTGTGTAAAGACGAACGAGACGGTGGCGATAAAGAAAAGCATATTGATGGGCTGATTGCAAATTGTAAGAAGGCACTAGGGAGTGATTATAAAAAGATATTTGATTTGTCCATTACTGAGATTTTGGGTGATATTAAAGTTGATTTGGGCGAGTTTGGGGTTGCATATCAGCAGTGGTTTAGTGAACAATCCTTAGTGGATAGCGGGCTATCAAAGACAACGGTGGAGACTCTGCAGGCATCAGGACATATATACGAAAAGGATGGGGCACTTTGGTTTAAAACCACCGATTTTGGCGATGATTTAGACCGTGTGGTGGTGCGTGATAATGGGTTGCATACTTATTTTGCCTCAGATATTGCCTATCATCGGGAGAAGTTTGAACGAGGCTATGACAAGGTAATCAATATTTGGGGAGCAGACCATCATGGCTATATTGCCCGTGTAAAGGCAGCGATTAAGGCGCTAGGATTTGATGAGGGTAAATTAGAAATTTTGTTGGTGCAATTTGCAAATTTGTATCGCCATGGCGAGAAAGTGGCAATGTCCACGCGCTCGGGCTCGTTTGTGACTTTAAAAGAATTGCGTGAAGAAGTGGGGAATGATGCGGCGCGCTTTTTCTATATCTTGCGTAAGTCAGAACAGCATATGGATTTTGATTTGGATTTGGCAAAGTCAAAAACCAATGAAAATCCGGTGTTTTATATTCAATATGCCCACGCGAGGATTTGCTCAGTATTAGCCAAGGCACAGGGCAATGGGACGGCAGATTTATCGTTGTTAAATGATGAATATGAGCAGGCATTGATTAAGCAATTAGGGCGTTATGCAGAGATTGTAAAAAATGCTGCCATCAATTATGAGCCGCATATCTTGGCGTATTATTTGCGTGATTTGGCGAGTGATTTTCACAGTTATTACAATAATTGTGAGTTCTTGATTGAAGATAAAACATTGCAAGCCAGTCGTTTAGAATTGGCGAAAGCAACTAAGCAAGTGATTCAAAATGGTTTGCAATTATTAGGCGTATCTGCCCCTGAAAAAATGTAAAATTAGTTTATGGATAATTTATCTCACATTAAAATCAAAGGCTTTAAATCTATTAAAGAGTTAGATTTAGAAATGAAGCCGATTAATGTATTGATCGGGGCGAATGGATCAGGCAAGAGTAATTTTATTTCGGTTTTTGAATTTCTTAAATATGCTGTTGATGATAACATAGAAAAAACCGAGTTATATGTAAAACAACACGGCGGTAGTGATGCTTTTTTACTTTTTGGTAGCAATATAACCAAGAAAATAAATATTGATATTAACATACAAAAGCATAAATATAGTTTGGGATTTGAAGTAGATTACAACAAAGATGTATTAACAAGCACAAGTATTGCCTCAAATTTAGAAAATTCTTATGATAATTTTATTTATTTTGAAAAAGACATAAAAAGCATAAATACTTACCATTTTCACAATACTGGTAAAGCCGTTAGCTTTAAAAAGTATCAGGAAAAAAATGACTACGCTTTTTTGCGTTCAGATGCTAAAAATATAGCACCATTTTTATACCACATAAGAGAGAAATTTAATCAAGAGTATAGACAAATAGTTCAATCTATTCAAACAGTTGCCCCTTATTTTCATGATTTTGTGCTAAATTTAGTGGGTGAAAAAAATGACGAAAGGATTTTGTTAAGATGGCAGCATAAGAATGATCTGGACAATGATTTTTCAGCCAATCAATTGTCAGATGGCACAGCCCGTTTTATCTGTATGGCAACACTATTTTTGCAGCCTAAGGAGTTGCGACCTAAAACCATTATTTTAGATGAGCCAGAAATTGGGCTGCATCCAACTGCAATTGCTGTCTTATCAGAAATTATCCAGACAGTGGCAAATGATGGGGCGCAAGTTATTATTTCTACTCAGTCTGTTGAGCTCGCTAATTATTTTGAACCCGATGATTTTATTATTGTGGATTATGAAAATGGCGAGTCAAAATTTAAAAGGTTAAACGCACAAGATTTAGGTGATTGGATTGAGACTTATCAAGTGGGAGAGGCTTGGAGTGAAGGCTTGTTGGGCGGTGAGCCAAAATGGTAAGACTATTAATCTCGGCAGAAGGGCATTCGGAATATAAATTTATAAAAGAGAGCGTTGATCCGTATTTAGCAGGATTAAACATATTTGTGGAAATACAAAATATGAAAGGCAATGTTGGTGTTGACAGGGTGAACTCAAAACTTAATAAGTTGATTTACAATTATGATTATGTGACAACCTTGTATGATTTTTATGGCTTTAAGAAAAAATCCCAAGAAGAAACAAAACAAAGTTTAGAAAGTAGGATTAAGCAAGGTATTAAACAAGCACAGCAACATAAGATAATTCCTTATATTCAAATGTATGAATTTGAAGCCTTGCTTTTTAGCGATGCTGAAATTATGGCAAATGGGCTTGATACTTCGCAAAACTGGATTGATAGCATTGTGAATGATTTTCCAAACCTGGAAACAATTAATAACTCTAAAGAAACTGCACCATCCAAGCGCATTGGAAAGAATGCAAAGTACATAAAAACCCAACATGCACCAAAAATATTACAAGAGATTGGCTTGCTAAAAATAAGAGAAAAATGTCAAGGTTTTAATGCTTGGCTAACACAATTAGAAAAATTAGGTGAATGACCAAAAACAAAGAAATCAAGCCTTAGATATTAGCCAGTCTTTTATCGTGCAAGCGCCAGCAGGATCGGGAAAAACAGAGTTATTAACGCAACGCTATTTGAAATTATTGGCACATTGTGTAGAACCTGAGAGTGTCATTGCGATGACTTTTACCAATAAAGCGGTGGATGAGATGACGCATCGGGTGTTATCGGCGTTGAAATCGACAGTGCAATCACGACCTAGTGAGCCACATAAACAAACGACTTATGATTTGGCAGCAGCGGCAATGAGGCACTCGGATGAGCAAGGGTGGCAGTTGTTGCAAAATCCGAAACGCTTAAAAATCTCAACCATTGATGGGCTTTATAGTCTGATTACTAATCGTTATCCTTTGCCAGGTCAGTTGGTTCCGAGACAAATTATGGCGCAGCAATGGGAGCGAAATAAAGCCTATCAGATAGCAGCACAGCAGACATTAATGTTGATTGATGATGAGGAGTATGGCAAGGATATTCAAAATTTGTTGTTACACCTGGATAATAATGTCAGCAAGTTTGAGAGCTTGGTGGTGCAGATGCTGTCGAAGCGGGATCAATGGTTGGGGCGCTTGTATCGGGATAATGTGCTAGATTTACAAATATTGCAAGACAGTGCTAGAACGATTGTGAAACAATATTTTGAGTATTTACAACCATTGGCTAAAGTGTATTTAGATGATGAATTTTTTGGATTGTTGTCTGCTCGTGAAGGTAAGTTATACACCCTGCCAACGACTAATTTTTCGGATTTGGAGGCGTGGCAGACCATTGCAGATTTATGTTTGACCAAAAAAGGCACATGGCGTACAGCAGTTAATAAACTCAAGGAAAACTTGTCCGAACAAAAAGCACTTGGCGAAGCATTGCAAGGCTTAAGGAGTTTGCCAAATATTGATTTTTCGCAAGCACAGGCGGATATTTTGCAGACCATTGCACAGGTATTAAAATTATCTGTGGCACAACTCAATATCTATTTTGAAGCGCAGCAAGCACACGATTTTATTGAGGTGGCGTTGAATGCTAATCAGGCATTGGACAGTCAAATTGGCGTGAGCGATATTGCCCTATTTATGGATTATAAAGTGCAACATTTGCTGATTGACGAGTTTCAAGACACTTCGGCATCACAGTTTAATACGGTTGAAAAATTGATAGAACAATGGCAAACAGATGATGAAAAAACGCTGTTCTTGGTGGGCGATCCAATGCAATCAATTTACCGATTTAGAGAATCTCAGGTGGGGTTATTTTTGCAAGTGCGAGATAAGGGAATTGCGAACATTCGTCCAACTTCATTGGTATTGAGTACCAATTTTCGCTCTTCAAAAAGTATTGTTGAGGGCAATAATGGATTTTTCAGTAAGATTTTCCCTGAGTGTGACGATGTACATAAAGGTGCAATTTCTTACTCACCATCGCTTGCAAATTCGGATACAAAGGATGACAATGCCATTGCATTCTATCCCTTTGCCCACGACCAATATCTATGTGAAGCAAAAACGATTGGCACGATTGTCGCCGCTAGTTTGGCGAAAAATACACAAAATACAATTGCGATTTTGGTGCGTGGGCGGGCACATTTGTTGCACATCGCACAACAGTTAATGGATGAGAAAATTGCATTTGAATCGGTAGATATTACCGAATTAAAAGACCATTTATTGACGCGGGACCTGCTCTCGCTAAGTAAGGCTTTATTGCATTTGGGCGATAAACTGGCGTGGTTGAGTGTGTTGCGCGCCCCTTGGTGCGGCTTGATTTTGGATGATTTGTTGGTGCTATCTGAGGATGATAATCAGATAATTTATAGGCAACTAAATGATGAGGCGATATTGGTAAAAATGAGTGCAGATGGGCGTGAGCGTGCACAGCATCTATATCAGTGTTTGCAAGAGGTTATTAGCAATCAAGGGCGATTTAATTTTGTGGAATTATTGACCCATACAATGAATCAATTGGGGTTAAAAAATGAGACTTTAGCAAAAACGGAATTGGCAATTAAAGACAAATTTTTGCAGATTATTTATGAATGCGAACAGCAACAATTACTGAGCGCGGATACCATTGAACAGATGATAGAAAAGTTATATGCACCGAGTGAAAAGGCGCAGGTGAAGTTAATGACAGTGCATGCATCAAAGGGCCTGGAGTTTGACACGGTGATTATTCCGGGCTTGGGTCGGAGTTCTGGGAGGGATGATTCGCTGATTATTCGATTGCGTGAATTTTCGAATAAGGATTTACTATTAGCACCAATGAAGTCGGCATCTGCCACACAAGAAAGTGGGGTATATCGGTATTTGAAATCTATTGAAACAGAGCAAAACTATTATGAAAGCATGCGCTTATTGTATGTGGCAATGACGCGAGCAAAAAGCCATTTACACCTATTGGGGGCAGTAAATAAGTCAGGGAATATCGGTAAAAATACGCTGTTGGAATTATTGGGGCAGTTTTTTACACATCGGTTTGATGATATTGACAAGACGCCTGATACAGTGGAATCAGCGGAAATTTTGCAGTTAGCGCGTGTTTCCGAGTTAAAAACGCCAGTTAATCGAATGCAAGAAAAAGGCGAAATGGTAGAATATCAGCAGAATTTTGAACGCTTATTTAAGCGTGCATTAGGCACTTTGGTGCATCAATATTATGAGCATCAATTGTTTGAGCCGAGCGCAGAGAATATTCGTAATCAATTGATTAGTATAGGCACGCCGCCGAGTGAGATTGAAAAATGGCAGGCGGTTATCACTAAATTATTGAATAACACCAAAAATGATGCTCAATTCGAGTGGCTGTTTAAAGACCGAGCATCCGCACGAAATGAAGCGGAATTTAGCATTAATGGTAGCACCATCGCTATTGACAGACTATTTATTGATGAGGGGACTTTATGGGTGATTGATTTTAAAACAGCCAAACCTGCTGAGGATGAGCCATTAGAAGCCTTTATTAAACGACAACAGCAAGAACACACAAAACAATTGCAGTTCTATAAAACCGCAATGTCTGAGATTTACGACTATCCTGTGCGTTGCGCACTATATTGCCCTAGCGTCAAACAATTAATCGACATTTCCTAATCCCACAAAGCATTAATCATTGCCACCGAATTACAGCCTGCATCATAGGCAAGTTGTTGATTGTCAAAATTAATGCCACCAATGCCGACAATAGGGATAGTTAGGTTCTGTTTTGCTTGGGCGATGAGGGTTAATGCACATTGAGATGCGTTAGGCTTGGTGATTGATGTGAATAATGCACCAAATGCGACATAATCCGCGCCTTGTTGCTGTGCATTTTTTGCCAAATTAATGTCGTTATAACACGATACACCAATGACGGCATCGACACCAAGTTGTGTCCGTGCGTATTGGATTGCGCCATCATTTTTACCTAAATGTACACCATCTGCTGAGATTTTTTTCGCCAGGTTGATGTCATCATTGACGATAAATAAAGTATGATGTTTGGCACACAGTTGTTGTAATTGTGTTGCTTCGTTGAGTTGAATTTTTTTGTTAAGCGTTTTATGTCGGTATTGTAAAATACGGATTTTGTGCGTCATTATTACTTTTTCAATAGCGTCAAGGTCTAAGGCACGGTCTGGCGTAATCGCGTAAATGCCATTTATATTATGCAAAAAATCAGTTTTCATTCAAAAGGGAAATTATTAGTCACGGGCGTTATTATAGCGTTTGTTGGCGTTGTATGGCTTTTTATATCTTTGGTTTCTTTGGTTTTTATAGTGAATGAAAAAGAATTAGTAGACTTGAATGAAATCACTAACTATGTTGAGAAAATCGATAAATTTGTATTGCAAGGGTTTAATCAAAAGCAACAATTGGTGCATTTTATTGAATCGGATAAATACTATAGTTTTAAAGAAAAACCTGCTTTGTTATTAGAGCCAAAAGTGACCGTTTATAACAAAAAAGGCGAAGAACTTTATATGCTGACTTCAAAGCGTGCCAATTATTTAGAGGATGGAGAGATTATATTTAAGGGTAAGGTAAACATCAATTCTAAGTCTGGTGCCAGTTATCAAATGAATGCCAAAGAATTGTCGGTTAACACCAAAACTAACAATCTAAAGAGTGATAAACAAATTATCTATTTAGATAAAAAGGCACGAGTGGTCGCCCAAGGGATGTTGATGAAGTCTACAGAAGATAAAATGCATTTGCTTGGTAAAACAACGATTAATCAAAAGGGTGGGCAAAAAATATTTACCAAAGATTTATTTATTGACCAGTCTAACGCTAAGAAACGATATTATTCCAAACATAAAACCACTTATTTGGCATCGGGTAATAAAATTTATTCTCAAGGTTTAGATATGGATACAGGTGAAGGCATTACTATTTTACTTGGCAAGGTTGATATTTTACAAAAATCTGGAGCTAAAATTAATACCAGTAGGTTAATTGTTGACCAAAGTAAAGGTCGGGATATTTATCGGACCGTGGCGCAAGTGCATTACCAATCGGGAATATCGAATATTCATGCGAAAAAAGGTATGTATTACGATGTTAAAGACCAAAAATTGAGATTAACAGGGGGTGTTGTTGGTCGTTATGAGTAGAATTTTTCTTATTTTATTGCTGTTGCCTTTGGGGGTTCAAGCGATATTTGACAGCAAGTCTGAGATAGTTGTGCAAGCGCATACGGTGGTGGTTGATGGGCGTTCGGAGTTAAGCACTTATACGGGCGATGCCAAAATCACACAAGGCGATTTACTCATTATGGCGCAGAAGATACAAGTATTTAATAAAGAACAGGTGGTTAGCAAAATAATTGCAACAGGTGTAAAAAAGAAACCTGCCTATTACAAACAAAATCAGCCTAAGCAGTCAGGCTTTGTTGAGGCGACAGCGCAGAAGATTACCTACTTCATTGATAAACAATTAGTGCGTCTTGAAGGCAACGCCCATCTGACCCAAGATTCTAATTCTTTTAGTGGCGGGCTTTTAAATTACGACATTAAAAAGAATAAAATTATTGCCAAAAAATCTAAAGACGGCATGCAGCGTGTTAAATTTAAAATAAAATTATAGGAGACCTTGTGTAATATCTCTTAGGGGGTATAAAAAGAATGCGTTATTCAAACACTATTTGGTATAATTTCTTCTTTTAAAATCAATATAGGATGAGACATGTCAAAATTAGTCCCACCACATGGTAGCGATACAATTAATGCGTTAGCATTATCAGGCGATGCTTTAACAGCGGAATTATCAAGAGCAGAATCATTGGCAAAAATCGAATGTTCTTCAAGAGAAGAAGGTGATATTGTTATGTTGGGTATTGGCGGTTTTAACCCATTAGACGGTTTTATGGGTGAAGCAGACTGGAAAGGCGTTTGTGATAACATGACAATGACTAATGGCTTGTTTTGGCCGATCCCTGTTACTTTATCGACTAACGATGAAGCTGTAAAAGCAGGCGATGAAATTGCAATCACATCCAGTAAAACGGGTGAGGTTTTAGCAACGATGAAGGTCACTGAAAAATATACAATCGACAAAGACCACGAATGTGAAACAGTTTTTAAGACTACTGAAGATGCACATCCAGGTGTTGTTATGGTTCAAGCGCAGGGTAAATATAATCTTGCAGGACCTATTAAAGTTTTATCTGATGGCGGCTTTCCTGCGAAGTTTGGTAACTTATATATGACACCCGCTGAAACGCGTAAATATTTTGACGATAAGGGTTGGAAGACAGTTGCTGCGTTTCAAACGCGAAACCCTATGCATCGTTCACACGAATACTTAGCAAAAATTGCGGTAGAAATTTGTGATGGCGTGATGATTCACTCGGTATTGGGTGGACTTAAAGCAGGTGATATTCCTGCCGATGTGCGTTCAGAAGCGATTTCAACTTTAATTGAAAATTATTTCGTTGACAACACAATCTTGCAATCGGGTTATCCGTTGGATATGCGTTATGCAGGTCCTCGTGAGGCATTGTTGCACGCATTATTTAGACAAAACTATGGCTGTTCGCATCTAATCGTTGGTCGTGACCACGCTGGTGTTGATGACTATTACGGTCCATTTGATGCGCATAACATCTTTGACGAAATCGCTGACGATGCACTCATAACACAGCCATTGAAAATTGACTGGACTTTCTGGTGTCATGAATGTGGCGGTATGTCTTCAATGAAGACTTGCCCGCACGAAGCCAAAGACCGCGTACTATTGTCAGGTACCAAAGTGCGTAAGATGCTTTCAGAAGGTGAGGATTTGCCAGAAGAGTTCTCACGCCCCGAAGTAGCTAAAGTTTTACAGGCTTATTATGCGAGCATTAAGGACGAAGACAAAGTAGAAATTAAGTTGAGTGGCCACTCAGCTAAGTAAAAGTAGAAAATATTTAAACAGAAAGGGCTGATAGTATATAATTGTCGGGTTTTAAAAATTCGACGATTTTTTTTTAATATGATTAAACAATACAAAGGAGAAGTAAAATCATGATGGACTTTATCAATAACACACCAATTGCTAATTTAGCAAATTCAGGTATGTCATATGACACAATGCAGACTTACGTAATGGTAATGGTTGCACTGGTTATCGTTATGACAATAATGGATATGTTGCACAAGAAAAGTGCAAAATATTTCTTTGCTAATGCAAAAAAAGCAAAAACCAATGCAACAACAGAGTTAGGTGCTGGTGATAAAATCGGTATTGCAGCGGCAACAATCGTAACAGATGTTATTTCGGCGGGTGAGTTCCATAACCCGGTGCGTCGTCTTGTTCACTTGTTGACTATGTACGGTTTTATTTTATTCAACGCAGCAACTGCAATAATGATATTTAGTGCAGATGGCGCCAATTCAATGTGGACACAAGTGTGGCACATTGGTGCAATTATGCTATTGGTAGGTAGTTTTTGGTTTTGGTTTTTCTTTAAAGTGGATGTGGTTGCCGAAGGTAATTCACCGTTTAGTATTGACCTTAAAAGAGATGCGTTTAGTTTGTCGTTAATGGCAACTTCTGTTTCTGCACTTATTTGGTCTTTCAATGGCAACGCAATGGGCTGGGAATTTGGTTTTGTTATCCTTGCGACTGCTTCATTATTTGGCGGCGTTTATTGGTCTAAGTTCTCACATATGTTCTTTAAGCCATTTGCTGCATACGACAAACGCATTACTAAAGCGGACGGCTCTGCTGAAAACTTACCAACAATCACCAGAGATGAGAAAGATCAGCGAGAGCGTCATTCTATGGAATTATTAGTAGATGCCCCTATGGACATGGGTCTTGGCATCAAGCGCGAAAAGCCGCAACACTACTAATCTATTAATTAATTAAACTAAGGAGAATAATATGCCAACTTTTGTATATATGACCCGTTGTGATGGCTGTGGACATTGTGTCGACATCTGCCCATCTGACATTATGCACATCGATAAGAAGTATCGTCGTGCGCTTAACATTGAACCTAACATGTGCTGGGAATGCTACTCATGTGTAAAAGCATGCCCACATCAAGCAATTGATGTTCGTGGTTATGCAGACTTTGCACCACTAGGTCATAGTGTTCGTGTAATTCGTGATGAAGAAAAAGGCACGATTGCATGGAAAATTAAATTTAGAGATGGTCGTGAGAAGAATTTCTTATCGCCTATCACTACCAAGCCATGGGGTTCTGCAATTCCTGACTTTAGAAATGAAGCTGAGCCTACGGCTGAAGCGCGTAACTCTGAGTTGTTGGCATTTGAACCTGAGTCAATTCGTTTAGATGACGGTGGTTTACATACATTAGAATCTAATGGTTTAAAACTGGTTGAAGGAGTATATTACTAATGAGTTACAAGACAATTATTGAAGATAACATCGACATTTTAGTGGTTGGTGCAGGTTTAGGTGGCACAGGTTCTGCCTATGAAGCGAGACATTGGGGTCGTGATAAGAAGGTTGTGATTGCTGAAAAAGCAAACATCGACCGTTCTGGTGCGGTTGCACAGGGTCTATACGCGATTAACTGTTATATGGGTACGCGTTGGGGCGAAAATAATCCAGAAGACCATGTGCGTTATGCACGAATGGACTTGATGGGTATGGTTCGTGAAGACTTAGCCTTTGATATGGCGCGTCATGTTGACTCTGCTGTTCATAAGTTTGAAGAATGGGGTTTGCCTTTAATGAAGGACCCTAAGAGAGCTGAATTACCTGAAGGTGATATCGGTAAAGGTGCTTATATGCGTGAAGGTCGCTGGCAGATTATGATTCACGGTGAATCATACAAGCCTATCGTTGCTGAAGCTGCAAAAGTGAATGCTGACAAGACTTTCAACCGTATTATGGTCACACACTTATTAATGGACGATGCACAAGATAACCGTGTTGCAGGTGCTGTTGGTTTTAATGTGCGTACAGGTAACTACCATGTATTTAAATCTAAGACTGTTATTGTTGGTGCTGGTGGTGCGTCTAACATCTTTAAACCGCGTTCAGTGGGTGAAGGTGCAGGTCGTGTTTGGTATGCACCATGGTCATCAGGTTCTGCGTATGGCTTATTAATTGAAGCCGGTGCAAAAATGACACAAATGGAAAACCGTATTGTTCTTGCTCGATTTAAAGACGGTTATGGTCCTGTTGGCGCATACTTCTTACACCTTAAGACTTACACTCAAAACGCTTATGGCGACGAGTATGAGTCTAAGTGGTTCCCAGAATTAGCAGAAAGAGTAGGTAAAGCCTATCTTGATACTGAAAACCAACATTTCTCACATAAGCCTATTCCGACTTGTTTGCGTAATCACGCATTCATCTCTGAAGTGGCGGCTGGTCGTGGTCCAATTCACATGGTTACTGTTGAAGCATTCCAAGACCCACATTTAGAAGAAGTAGGATGGGAAAACTTCTTAGGTATGACGGTTGGTCAAGCGGTATTATGGGCTGCAACAGACATTGATCCTAAATATATCAACCCTGAATTAACGACTTCTGAGCCGTATGTAATGGGTTCACACGCGACAGGTTGTGGCGCATGGTGTTCAGGTCCTGAAGATATCTCAGGTAACATTCCTGAGTACTTTTGGGGCTACAATCGTATGACTACGGTTGAGGGTTTATTTGGTGCAGGTGACTCTGTTGGTGGAACGCCACATGCGTTTTCTTCGGGTTCGTTCACTGAAGGTCGTTTGTCTGCTAAAGCTGCTTGTAAATATATTGATGACGGAAAAGCCGAAGGTATCAATGTTTCACAAAAGCAAATTGATGATCGTAAGGCACAAATCTACAAACCTTTAGAAACTTATACAGTGGGTCGTAACGAAATTGTTGGTGGCACTGTGTCGCCAAGTTACATCTTGCCAATGCCGGGCCTTCAACGACTACAAAAGTTGATGGACGAGTATGCGGGTGGTGTAACCGTTCAGTATATGACGAACGATAAACTTCTAAATATGGGTCTTCACAAGTTGAAGATTATGGAAGAAGATTTAGAGAAGGTTGCTGCCGAAGACATTCATCAGTTATTGCGTGCATGGGAGCTTAAGCACCGTCATCGCACTTCTGAATGCGTAGTTCATCACACTTTATTCCGTGAGGAAACTCGCTGGCCTGGTTACTACTACCGTGGTGATAAGATGAAACTTGACGATGAAAATTGGCATGTTTTGACGACTTCACAGCGTGATCGTGTTACTGGTGAGTACAAGATGGAGAAACAACCATTGTATCACCTAGTTGGCGACGACGAGAAGTAAAAATCTCGCTTGACGAAGGGCTGGTAACAAGTCTTCATTAGACAAAATAAAAGACCAACATTTTTATGTTGGTCTTTTATTTTGAGGAGAGCTTTATATGCATTAGGTTTATACTTAGTGTATATAGCGGTCTTAAAAAAGAAAATTTAATTATAAGAGTAACAAATGAATATTATTGATAAAACAGATGAAGAATTATTAGCTATTGCCAATCCATTTTGGAATGACTTAGTGAAATTCTCTAATAATAAAAACTATGGTGCATTCACTAGAAATTTTTCTGAAGAAATGCTTCGCGGTGCAAACGAAATTGAAATGGGTAAGCAATTTGCCCGTAGTAAATTAACCAAAGGCCTGGAAAAAGATCCTGAGCATTTAGGTATGATTCGTCGTGGTGAACATGTGACTGTTCTTTATAAGCAGACTAACAAAAATATGGTTGGCGATGAATATTTAGGTCGCTTAGTTTTGGGTTATAACGAAGATGGTGATGTCAAAATTTTTGGTGCAACTATTTTTTAAAGGTTAGATAATGGTTATTGAAGACGGAAAATTTGTTGAATTAAATTACAAGGTTATTGATAAAAAAACCAAAGATGTATTGTCTGAAGTGGAATTTCCACTCGGCTATATACAGGGTATCAGTGAGATTTTATCACCTGAAGTTACCGCAGAATTGGCAGGACAAGAGCAGGGTGATGTGATTGAATTGCCAATTAATTGTGATTTAATTTATGGGCCAAGGGACGAGTCTTTGGTGTTTACTGATCATCTTGAAAATGTACCAGAAGCGTTCCGTAAAGTTGGTACAACCATTACCATGGAAAACGAGAAAGGCGAACCTAAAGATTTTATTGTTATCCGTGTCAATGAAAAAACAGTCACCGTTGATGGCAATAACCCGCTTTGTGGTAGAGATGTTATCTTTACCTTGGAAGTGTTAACTGTGCGTGAGCCTACCGATGAAGAAGCGGCAGCAGGCGGTCCACTTAATGACATTCCACCGGAACTTAAACTGCCAAATGCGCACAAAATTCATTAATTGATATGACTATTATGGCAACAGACTTTACACAAGCAGAAATAGATATTATTAAAACCCATATTGATGGGCGTTGGACCAAGAAGGACCATGGTGTTCATATGGGTGATATTGAGGTAGGCGGCGAAGAAAAACCCGCAGCTATTTGGGAAGACGGTTATTATACTTTTGTAGTGCTTAAAATAGCAGAAGGCACCTTTAAAAATATGTTCTACTTTATGCGTGACAAGCGTTTTGATACAGGTACTGATGAATACACTGATTTGGATGAATGTGTTGATTCTATTATGAGGGCGCAGGCAGATTTTTCATTGTCAAAGAACACCAAGGGTTTAACGGTAGAAATTAACAAGGCTTAACGCCATATTCACACTTTCTATTTTAATAAGGTCTCAAGATAAATCTGAACGAGTAGATTTGCGTTTAGAGCGTGGGATTTTTTCTTTCTTGCGTTTAATTTGCTCTGCTTTAGAAACGATGCTGTTGACTGACACTAAATCATCGACACTTTCACTGATTTTTTTGAAGGCTTTGGGTGCTTGGATTTCTATCATTTGTTGTACAATCCATTTTTCATCAACATCGGTCATTGCTAGTTTGACTTTTTCCGAAAAGTATCTTAAAAAATGGTAATCAGGTTCGTTGCCGACAAATTTGTATTCTGAGTAATCTTTTGAGCGTTGATTGTAAGTGTTAATAAATGCTTTCCAGTGATTGCCTTCGCTGATGCGTTCTGTTTTATTTTCTTGGTAGTAGAAGGCAGATTGTTTGGCCAGTTTATTAATTAATTCTTGGCGTTGTTCGGTGCCAAGGGTTTTAAATACTAATCTGTCAATTGATTGAATAAG
Organism: endosymbiont of Bathymodiolus septemdierum str. Myojin knoll; assembly: GCF_001547755.1. Classification (NCBI taxonomy): domain Bacteria; kingdom Pseudomonadati; phylum Pseudomonadota; class Gammaproteobacteria; species Bathymodiolus septemdierum thioautotrophic gill symbiont. The sequence goes on from NZ_AP013042.1 coordinate 142,065, forward strand.
GAAGCATAGATACTCTTTGATAACATCAAAGACTTGTTCTTTTTCAATCACAAAACCTTCGTTGATTAAATCTTCAAGGTGATTTTTAGTGATACGCCAGCAAATAAATGCCATTGCACTGCCAATATCCTCGATAGTTTTGACCTGAGTTTTATGCCATTTACTCTTTATTCGCATAAGCGGATTTTAACAAAGATTACACTTACTCGCAATTGTAGTTTTTGAATGAGCCTAAGTCGTTGACATTGTCGAAACCCATTTGCACTAAATAATTTTTAGCAGTGGATGAGCGGGCACCACTAACACAGTATAAAACGATGGCTTTACTTTCGTCGAGAATATTTTTGGCATTCATAACCGATTGCAAAGGCAGGTTAATGGCATTAGGCAATGATCCTTGTGAGAATTCAGAACTTGAACGAACATCGACCAATTGGGCACCAGCGGCTAAAAGTTTGCAGGCATCATCGCCCGAAAATGAGTTGAACATAGTATAATCCTTAATAAGTTTTTTGAAGGGGTGCTGATTTATCTAGCACCCCTTCTATATAAGGATATAATTATATACTAATGTTAGACATAAAACAACTAAGAAATGATATTAAATCGGTTGAAATAGCGTTAAAAAAGCGTAATTTTTCTTTTGACGCTGATGTATTGACCAGCTTAGAAGCGCAGCGTAAAAAGAATCAAGTGGAAACACAAGCACTGCAAAACTCGCGTAACGCACAGTCGAAAGCGATTGGCAGTGCAAAGGCTGCAGGCGAAGATATTAAGCCATTATTAGATGCAGTTGCTGATTTGGGCGATAAGTTAGATGTGGCGAAAAGTGAGTTGCAAAATATTCAGCAAAAGATTAATGATATCATTATGGCGTTGCCAAATATACCGCATGAATCCGTGCCAAAAGGCAATTCGGAAGATGACAATGTAGAGGTATCAAAATGGGGTGAGCCAGGAAAATTCAATTTTGAAGTGAAAGACCATGTTGATTTGGGTGAAAAACTTGGTTTGGATTTTGAGACAGCTGCAAAAATATCAGGCGCACGCTTTTCGGTAATGACAGGTAAGATTGCGCGTTTGCATCGTGCGTTGACACAGTTTATGATTGACCATCATGTTAAGAATGGCTATACAGAGGTTTATGTGCCGTATTTAGTTAACGCAGAGTCGCTGACGGGGACGGGGCAGTTGCCTAAATTTGAGGCAGATTTGTTTAAGACTGCTTTGCATGGTGAAGCCGGCGATGCAAAAACTTTGTATTTGATTCCGACAGGCGAGGTGCCGATTACCAATATTATGCGTGATACAATGGTAAAGGAAAAAGATTTGCCAATTAAATTTGTTGGACATACGCCGAGTTTTCGTTCTGAAGCAGGGGCTTATGGGCGTGATACGCGAGGTTTAATTCGTCAGCACCAATTTGAGAAAGTAGAAATGGTGCAAATTGTTAAAGCAGAGGATTCTTATGCAACTTTAGAGGCTTTAACCGAACATGCAGAGGGTGTTTTACAAGCCTTAGATCTACCTTATCGCAAGGTTAATTTGTGTGCGGGTGACTTGGGTTTTTCGGCGGCTAAGACTTATGATTTAGAAGTTTGGTTGCCAGGACAGAATGCGTATCGTGAAATTTCTTCTTGTTCATGTTTTGAAGATTTTCAGACGCGTCGTTTGCAAATCAGATGGAAGAATCCAGCGACAGATAAAGTTGAATTATTGCACACCCTGAATGGTTCGGGGTTGGCAGTGGGTAGAACTTTGGTGGCAGTGTTAGAAAACCACCAACAAGCCGATGGAAGTATTAAAATACCAAATGTGTTGCACGGCTATATGGGCGGCATCACTATTATCAATTAAACAATTTTTTATTAGGAGAAAAAGCAATGAATTTATTAGATTTAATCATATCACCAGCATTCGCTGAAGGCGAAACAACTGCGGCGGTATCGGGTTTTGGTGGGTTAGACAATTTAATACCAATGGTATTGTTGTTTATCGTTTTTTATTTTTTATTAATTCGCCCACAGCAAAAGCGCGCCAAAGACCACAAGGCTTTATTGAAAGCCTTAAAAACAGGTGACGAAGTGGTGACCAATGGCGGCGTTATCGGCATTGTAAAGTCAGTTGATGAATCTTTTGCAACTGTTGAAGTGGCGAGTGGTGTGGTAATTAAAGTGCAAAAGCAAGGCATTAATCAAAAACTACCTAAGGGTAGTGCGAAAATTTAATAATTAGGTTAATTTAATGAATCATTACTCAGGCTTAAAGAATGCATTGATTGCGTTTTTTTTACTACTTGCTACCTTGTATGCCTTGCCAAATATTTTCGGTTCGGACTTGGCAGTGCAGGTTTCCAGTGCGGGCGATAAGGCGATTACATCGGCAGATTTAACCAAAATCACAAGCGTATTGAAAAATAAAGGAGCGGGCTATAAGTCGGTAACTTTGTCAAATCGTCGTATTTTGATACGCTTTGACGATACGGCGAGTCAGTTGTCTGCCAAAGATGCGTTGAAAGAAAATTTAGGTCGCAATTATGTAACGGCGTTAAATCTTGCTCCTTCCGTGCCTAAATGGTTGACAAGTTTAGGTGGTAGGGCAATGTCATTAGGTTTGGACCTTCGTGGTGGTGTACATTTCTTATTAGAAGTAGATATGCATTCGGTACTGCAGATGTCGATGGATAAATACTATAACGAATTGCGTACACTACTGCGGACTGAACGTTTGTATAAGCGGATTACCAAGCAGAATGACAGCATTGCAATTCAATTGAAAACGGCAGATTCAAGGGCGAAAGTGTTAAAGCTTATTAAATCAGAGTTGACTGATTTAGTGATTTTAGAAACGGATAATGACAATACCCTAATGATTTTTGTAGGTATTAGTGAAAGTGCGAAAAAACTGGCTAAAAGTAGTGCGTTGAAGCAGAATATTACCACGCTGAGAAATCGTGTGAATGAGTTGGGCGTAGCAGAACCTATTATTCAACAGCAGGGATTAGAGCGTATTGTGGTGCAGTTGCCAGGTGTGCAAGATACGGCGAGAGCGAAAGAGATTCTAGGTGCGGTTGCAACATTAGAATTTAGATTGGTAGATGAAAAGAATGATCCGCAAACAGCGGTTCAATCGGGCAGAACGCCAGTTGGGTCGAAATTGTATTACTTTAAAGACGGTAGGCCTTTGTTATTAAAAACTCGAGTGATTGCAACGGGTGAGAATATTACTGGTGCAGCATCTGGTATTGACCAAGAAAGTAGCACGCCACAGGTTAATATTACTTTGGATAGTGCAGGTGGTCGTGCGATGTTGGATACGACAAAGAAATACTTGCGCCATCGTATGGCAGTTGTGTTTATTGAGAATAAGGTGGAAACGATACGCAAAGATGGTAAGGTTGTGAAAAAGCGTACTAAGACTAAAGATATTATTAATGCAGCAACGATTCAAGGGACTTTTTCGTCGCGTTTTCAGATTACTGGTATTGACAGTGCCCGTGAGGCGCGTAATTTGGCTTTATTGTTGAGAGCGGGCTCACTTTCAGCGCCGATTGAAATCATTGAAGAGCGCACCATTGGTCCTAGCTTGGGTAGCGATAATATCAATAAAGGTGTGTTGAGCGTAATTGTGGGGTTTGTACTGGTATTGCTCTTTATGGTGGCGCGTTATCGTGTATTTGGTGTGGTGGCAAATATAGCGTTAACACTTAATTTGGTGATGATTGTGGCAGTATTATCGATGTTGCAAGCGACACTGACTTTACCAGGTATTGCTGGTATCGTCTTGACGGTGGGCATGGCAGTTGATGCGAATGTGTTGATTTTTGAGCGTATTAAGGAAGAATTGGGTGCGGGGAATAATATTCAAAAGGCCATTTCAAGTGGTTATGACAAAGCAGTATTGACGATTGCAGACGCAAATATTACCACGCTAATTGCGGCTTTGGTATTGTTCAGTTTTGGCACGGGACCGATTAAAGGTTTTGCGATTACTTTGTCTATTGGTATTATCACCTCAATGTTTACGGCGATTATTGTTTCAAGGGCGATTATCAATAAAATTTATGGTGGCAAAAAAGAAATAGAGGAGTTATCAATATGAAGGCGTTAAACATCCCTAAAATTGACTTTGTTGGTAGGCGTATTTACGCCATTATTTTTTCAATGCTGTTGATTGTTGCTTCTGTCTTTTCACTAACAACGAACGGTTTAAAATTTGGTATTGACTTTACAGGCGGCACTTTGCTTGAGGTGGGTTATCAGCAAGATGCGAATTTGGCTGAGGTGAGAGAGGTACTTAATAAAGCAGATTTTAACGGTGTGAATGTTCAATATTTTGGCTCAACCAAAGAGATTTTAATTCGCCTTGAGCCACAAAAGATTTCCAGTGCTAAACTCAGCTCTAAAATTATCCATTTATTGGGTAATGAAGTTGATATTCGCCGTGTGGAATTTGTTGGCCCTAAAGTTGGTGAAGAACTGGCTAATGATGGTGGTTTGGCAATGTTATACGCATTAATCGGTATTTTAATTTATGTGGCATTTCGTTTCGAATATCGTTTTGCTTTGGGTTCAATTTCTGCCCTTATTCACGATGTAATTATTACCTTGGGTATCTTTTCAATTTTTCAAATTGAGTTTGATTTAACGGTGTTGGCAGCGATTTTAGCAGTGATTGGTTATTCACTAAATGATACCATTGTGGTCTTTGACCGTATTCGTGAAAACTTCTTATCAACACGGCATGCAGATCCTGCGAAAATTATTAATGATGCACTTAATCAAACTCTTTCTAGGACGATTATGACCTCAGTAACCACCTTATTGGTATTGGTGGCATTGTTCTATTTAGGCGGTGAAATTATTCACAGTTTTGCTTTGGCATTATTGATTGGTGTTGTTGTTGGTACTTATTCTTCAATTTATGTCGCAAGTACAATGATTTTGGCGTTAGGTATTAGCAAAGAAGATTTGCTGCCGTCAGAGAAAGAAGCGCAGGCAGTTGATAATCGCCCTTAATACAGGGGGTTTCAATCCAAAATCCACATAAAAAAAAGACCGCTACTGCGGTCTTTTTTTTATTGTCTCAAGAAGGGTATTTATTTCTTAAACTTTTCAAAGACTAAACAAGCATTCGTACCGCCAAAGCCAAAACTATTTGACATCACTCGGTTGAGCGCTTGTACAGTCGTTGCTTGAACGATTGGCACACCCTCAGCAGCCTCGTCTAACCTATCAATATTAACAGATTCTGCCATAAAATTATTTTGTAACATTAGTAATGAATAAATAGATTCATTCACACCTGCTGCACCTAATGCGTGACCAGAAAGGGATTTGGTTGAGCCAACATTTGGCACATTGTCACCGAATACGGCTTTAATTGCACCTAATTCCTTGGCATCGCCAACGGGTGTTGAGGTGCCGTGTGCATTGATGTAATCAATGGGGCCGTCAACGGTTGAAATGGCAAGTTCCATACATCGTTTGGCGCCTTCACCAGATGGGGCAACCATATCATAACCGTCAGAGGTAGCACCGTAACCTGTTAATTCTGCAAGAATGGTTGCACCACGCGCCTGCGCATGTTCTAGTGATTCTAATACTAAGGCACCACCACCACCAGAGATGACAAAGCCATCACGGTCAGCATCATAAGCACGAGAGGCTTTTTCAGGGGTTTGGTTATACTTAGAGGACAATGCACCCATTGCGTCAAATAACATTGTTAATGACCAATCTAATTCTTCACCACCGCCTGCAAATACCACATCTTGCTTGCCCAATTGGATTTGCTCCATTGCATTACCGATGCAATGAGCACTGGTTGAACAAGCAGAACTGATTGAATAATTAATACCTTTGATTTTGAACATTGTAGAGAGGCAGGCGGAAGTTGTAGAACCCATGGTGCGAGGTACGCGGTATGGACCCACGCGTTTTATACCTTTCTCTCTCAAGATATCAGCCGCTTCAACTACATTTTGGTTGCTTGCACCACCAGAACCCATAATTAATCCTGTGCGAGGATTAGAAACTTGGTCTTCGGTTAAGCCTGATTGCTTAATGGCTTCGTCTAAGGCAACGGCATTATAAATTGCCGCATCTGCCATAAAACGCTTCATTTTTCTGTCAATGATTTCACTTGAATCTACTTCAGCAACTTGACCTGAAACATGGGATCTTAACCCTAATTCTGCATAGGTTTCATCAAATTTAATACCCGATTTTGCAGTTTTTAAAGACGCTAATACTTCGGTGCAATTTGCACCCAAACTTGAAACAATACCCATTCCTGTAACAACAACTCTTTGCATTAGAAGTTGCTCGTATCTGTGAATAATCCGACCTTTAAGCCAGTGGCCTCATAAATAATTTTACCGTCAACTTCCATGGTGGCATCGCCGATACCCATGTAAAGTTTGCGTGCGATGACGCGTGACAGGCTAATTCTATAAGTTACTTTCTTAGCCGTTGGCAATACTTGGCCGGTAAATTTAATATTACCCGAACCCAATGCACGACCACGACCAGGTCCACCTAGCCAACCTAAGTAAAAACCAATCAGTTGCCACATTGCATCAACACCTAAGCAGCCCGGCATAACGGGATCTTCGCTGAAGTGACAATCGAAAAACCATAAATCGGGGTTAATGTCTAATTCAGCAATGATTTCACCCTTACCAAACTCACCCCCGTCTTCATTAATAGTGACAATCCTATCTAGCATTAACATTGGTGGTTTAGGCAATTGTGCATTGCCTGAACCGAATAATTCACCGTTGCCACACTGAATGAGTGTTTCGTAAGAATACGAATTTTGTCTTGTTTTATCTATCATAACTGAAATTATACCGAAAGTCCTTTGTTTATATCGTTTATTAAGTCGTCAGCGTCTTCTAATCCAATAGAAAGTCGAATCAATCCGTCGGTGATATTAGCACTAATTTTGTCTTCATCGCTCAGACGCCCATGCGTTGTTGTTGCTGGGTGGGTGATGGTGGATTTTGTGTCACCCAAATTGGCAGTAATAGAAAAGATTTTAGTGGCATTAATTAATTTAAATGCTGCCGCTTGACCACCATTAACTTCAAAGGACACAATACCACCAAACCCTGACTGTTGTGTTTTTGCCAGTTGATGATGAGCGTGAGATTCTAAACCTAAGTAATGTACTTTATTTATTTTAGTTTGACCTTCTAGCCAGGTGGCAATTTTCATTGCATTCTCAGAATGCGCTTTCATTCTTAGGCTTAATGTATCCAACCCTTTAAGTACAATCCACGCATTAAACGCACTCAAACTAGGGCCTGTGGCACGAGTAAAGGTCGTTATTTGCTCAATAATCTCTTCATTACCCAAGACTGCACCTGCCAAACAACGACCTTGACCATCAATATATTTGGTGGCAGAATGAATGATAATATCTGCCCCTAATTTAATAGGGGTTTGTAATGCTGGCGACAAAATTGCATTGTCTACCGCTAATAAAATATTGTTTGCCTTGCTAATTTTACTTAGCGCCTTGATGTTTACTACCTCGCCCAATGGGTTAGATGGTGTTTCTAATAAGAATAATTTTGTGTCGCTTTCAATGGCATTTTCCCACTGTGATAAATCACCCAAATCAACATAAGTGATACCGACATTGAACTTACTCACAACGGTGTTAAGTAGTACGATAGAAGTGCCAAACATATTGCGCGAAGCCACAATGTGGTCACCCGATTTAACCAATGCCATAATCACAGCAAAGATTGCTGCCATCCCCGACGCCGTAGCAACACACGACTCTGCCCCCTCAAGAGCGGCTAATTTCTTCTCAAAAGCATCCACCGTAGGATTGGTAAAGCGTGCATAAATATTACCCGGCGCTTCCTTAGAAAATCGTGCCGCCGCCTGCTCCGCTGAATCAAACTTAAAGCTGGAGGTCATAAAAATTGCTTCAGAATGCTCTTGTTCGTTGGTGGTTTGATAGCCTTCACGAATGGCTTTTGTGTTGAATTTTTTGTTTTTCATATTTTTATGCGTTAAATTTTTTTTCGGTAAATTACAAAATTATCGTTTTCTATATCTTTTTTCTTGATTGATATTTTTATTTTTCTTTCTGCTCCATTACTATTTTTTCCTTGCTTAAAATCTACTAAATATTTTTTATTAAATTGATTGATTTCCAATATAGCAAAATTATCCAGAATAACAGAGTGCTTCATTCTCGATAAATAACTATCTAATTTTTTAAACTTACCTTTACCAGTTTTTTCATAGCGTTCATTTATTTTTTTATTCCAAAATTCAGTAGTTAAGCCATTTTTATCTTTATCTTTATCTTTAATTGTACTATGGGAAAAAACTATATACCAAACTTTATTATATTGTCTTAATGCTTCGTTAATATTAGTTTTATCATTACCTATCAAATCTCTATCAACACCATGTGCTTTTAAATCCCCATAAAATTGCTTTTCTTCAAACCATAAATCCAAATCTATTGCTGTATGTTCTTTATTTTGAACATACTGACAAATGTCTTGATAACCAGGATTGTTTCTTAAAAATTCATCAAACTTATATTCTAAATAATATCCAGCCCATTCGCCAAGATAGGCTAAATTAAAATTATTATTCATCATTTCAATGTAACAATCAACACCTAGCCAATTAGCATTTAAAGTGTTAGAAAAATCATTAAAAATATTTATTTCGTTTGATAAAGTGGTTTTTTTATTTAACAAAACCACATCAAATGCCTTTTCAAAATTTTGTTCAGTAAAAACAATGATGTTATTTCCTTTTTTATCAGTTTTTTCAAATAGGCTTAATTCTTTTGCCTTGAGTATATCCATTGTATGGATGTGAGCACTTGCATTATTTGCTGAACTATTTTCATAACTTTGTTTATCAAAAATACAGAATACATTTGCATTGTCATAATGATACACGCCTAATAGCAAGGTGTTTTTTTGTTTAGATATTGGTTTAAAGTTTTCACCAATTTGTATTCGTTTTTTATAATGCTCCCAATCATCATAATTGCCAAGTTTATCTTTTTTCCTACCTAAGTAAGTAATGTTTTTTACATATAAATTTATGTCTTTATTTTTATATTTGACAATGTAGGGATTTTTGTTAGATTTAATTTCTATATACTTCTGTTTAGATAAAAGTAACTTAATTTCATTTGGTTTTAGTTTTTCATCATAATCACTAACAACCCGCCCAGTTTTTGTAATTTGCTCTATTTTAATTGGCATAACTTCTCATATTTTGAATAACTTTTTTAACTACTTCTATATTGACAGAGTTTCCTAGTTGTTTTAAAGCGATATTATTTTGGATAGGTAGTGCAAAATCAACAGGAAAAGATTGTAATTTCTTAGTTTCCTTTGGCGTTAATCTGCGTTTGTATTTTCCAATAATTTGCGGTTGGTTCATTGCCACTAAAGTTGAAAATTTATTAGGTCTTTTGACTCGAATACCAGATGGTCTAAATTGAATTAAGCCCTCATAAATATTATCAATATCTGCACCAGCCTGCCATTCCATTTTTTGTTGTGTTGGTTTCATCCAATCTAAATAATTATATTTTTTTAGCCATTTGTCAATAAATTTTTTATTACGCTTATAAAGTTCTCTATTTTTTAAAATAAAATTTACCTTCCATTTTGGCGTGTCAATAATTTTATAGTCTTTATTAAATTCCTTTGCCCATATTGGGTAACCAATGACTTTAATATCAATACCTAGATAAAATTCATTCCAAGCCTCTAAAACTTTTGTTTCATAATCAGAAATATAGAACTCTTTATTAACAGGTTTTTTATCTACAATAGCGTAAGCTCCTTTTTCATTAGCTAAAGATAAAGAAGTAGAAAGGTTTAATGAAAATTTATCTTTTTTTATTAACGCCTTTTTAATGGCTGGTATAAAAATACGCTTTCTAATGGCTGGGATTCCAAAATCATCAGGGCTTAAAATTAAAGGACTGGTATTTATTGCATAACCCAATTCATCCAAAGTATTGCAAATTGTTTCAAATGTTTTACCATTATCGTGAGTGACTAAATTTTGTACATTTTCAAGTAGTATGTAACTAGGATTATGGTGTTTTATAATTCTAGCGACATCAAAGAACAAAGTACCCCTCGTGTCTTCAAAGCCTTTTCTATGCCCTCCTTTAGAAAATGGCTGACAAGGAAAACCTGCAAATAAAAAATCAAAATTAGGGATGTCCTTTTCGTCAATCTTGGTAATATCACCTGCAAAGTTGCCTGAATAAAATAAATCTTTATTGTGCCTCAAAAAATTTGCTTCGTAAGTTTTTCGGGCATTTTCATCAAACTCACTGGCAAAAACACACTTTCCACCTAAGCTTGAAGCGGCGAGGTGAAAGCCACCAATACCTGCAAATAAATCAATAAAAGTAAAATCAGGTTTATTATAGTCATGTTCTTCTGTTTCAAAATGGTCTAATAACCCCACTTGAAAGGCATCCTCCACACCATCAAGTGTTTCTTGGTGTTCTAAGACTGGATAAAAACTACCGTATTCTTTTTTTGAGGAATAATCAATTTTAGAAATGTCTTTGATTTTTGCCATAGGGTTATTCTACGTCATTACAGATAAGTTCTGAACTTTCGTTGGATTGGTGTTTTTGTTTGACAGTGTCGGAGCGTATATCTTCGATGCCTTGTAGGTAATTTTTATCAATATCACCAGTAACATATTTACCGTCAAAACAAGAATTATCAAAGGTCTTAATATCCGGATTGCCTTGCTGTACGCACCAAATTAAATCCTCTAAATTCTGATAAATTAATTTATCAGCACCAATGGCTTCGCACACTTGCTCGGTGGTTTTGCCATGGGCAATAAATTCTTTCTCGCTTGACATATCAATACCGTAAACATTTGGATAACGCACCGCAGGAGCGGCGGAGGCAAAAAAGACTTTTTTAGCGCCCGCATCACGAGCCATTTTGACAATTTGCTCGCTGGTGGTGCCACGCACGATAGAGTCATCGACCAATAAAACATTTCTGCCTTTAAATTCAAGTTCAATGGCGCTGAGCTTCTGACGCACTGATTTTTTACGCTGTTTTTGTCCAGGCATAATGAAAGTGCGAGCGATGTAGCGATTTTTAATCAAGCCTTCGGAATATTTTACGCCGAGTTTTTGTGCCAATTGTAGGGCTGCTACGCGCGAGGTATCTGGAATTGGAATAACCACATCAATTTTTTCATTCCACTCATTTTGGATTTTTTCTGCTAATTTTTCACCCATTCTTAGGCGAGATTTATACACAGAAATATTGTCAATCACAGAATCTGGACGGGCAAAATAAACAAATTCAAAGATACAAGGGGCGTATTGAGCCTTGTCTGAACATTGCTTGGTGAAAACATTGCCTTTTCTATCAATCACAACACCTTCACCCGGCGTGATGTCACGCGTTACCTTGTAGCCCAACGCTGTGAGTGCAACGCTTTCTGATGCCAACATATATTTAGTACCACCATTCGTGGTGCGCTTGCCTAAAATCAATGGGCGAATGCCATTTGGGTCGCGGAAACCAAAAATACCATAGCCTGGAATCATACCAACCGCTGCATAGGCGCCACGGACTCTTTTGTGTACTTGGGTAATTGAGGTGAAAATATCTTTTTCATTAATGCGCTGTTTTTCTAATTTTGCCAATTCTCCAGCGAATACATTCAGTAGGATTTCTGAATCAGAATTGGTATTAATGTGGCGTAAATCCTGTTCGAATAATTCTTTTTCCAATTCTTTTGTATTGGTTAAATTGCCATTATGAGCAAAAGCAATACCGTAAGGGGAATTGACATAAAACGGTTGCGCCTCCGCACCTGATGAGCTGCCTGCTGTCGGATAACGCACATGTCCAATACCCATATCGCCTAAGAGTCCAGCCATATGCTTGGCTCTAAAGGCGTTTCTAACCAGACCATTTGACTTACGCATATAAAAGCGACCTTTGTGCGAAGTAACAATGCCAGCAGCATCTTGTCCACGGTGTTGAATAATGGTTAACGCATCATAAATATAAAGCGCTGTGTCTTTTTTTGTGGTGGATAAAATACCGACAATGCCGCACATAATTATTTCCTAATCGTTTTTGATAAATAGTAGATGTTGTGATAACTCAAGCTTAATGCTGGTAACGACATCTTGGAATACTCCTAGTGAACTTTGGGATTCAGCCCAAAAATACCCCTGTGAAATAGTGTCAATGCTTTGCAATATTAAAATCATTAGAATAATAAATGCAAAACCTTTGATGAGTCCAATAATAGCGCCGAATATGTAATTATCTCCACCACTTATGTTTGTTGCATTGAGTTTATCATCTAAGGCGGATAGTGTATTTAAAATGCCTTGAATAAAAGCACTTAAAAAGCAAGGATACGATGTGCTGATTGGGCGCTTGAATAGTTTGGACAAGGTAACAAAGAAACCAATAAATGCAAAGAACATAATGGCGAAGGATGTCATAGAATGAAAGAAATTAGAGGTGGCCATTATTTCAATAAAATTGAAATCAAAAATTACATCAATATAATAATTAAATACAGCAGTAGCAATGAGTAAAAATCCTACTAAAAAAGACTTATTTAAAGTACAAGGTTCAGAGATTTTCGATGCCATTGCTATCACTTTATAAAGCACCATTTTTGCCGCCTCTACTAAAACAAAGATAACACCAAATGCAATTGCCATATTAGATTGCAGTGATAATGACATCCAAGTGATGATCGGATGACCGGATAAATCAATATAAAACAACCAAGCAACAGTAAAAGATAGTACTAAAAAACCAAGTCCAATGAGTTCTCTTGCCATGCCGCGTTCATATCCGCGCACACCAAAACCAATAAAAATAATCAAAGAAACCCAGACGGACCAATGATAATTGCCAATATTTGTAATAAATTCAGTCATTGTTGTTAAATTCATTTAATGATTAAAAGAAGTTAATTTTACAAGATTTTGAGCGCATCGGTAACAACATAAAAAGAGCCAAAAATAACAATGCGTTGCAGTTGTTTTGTTTTTAATGCCCGATGGATTGCAGAAGACATATCTTCGCAAGCCGTTACCCTATCAGATAAAGAAAATTTTTGCGTTAAATCTTGCATGGAAATTGCACGCTCTGTATCTAGTGGAACGAGTAGCCACTCGTCAATAATTGGAGAAATAATTGAAATCATTTCTCTAATATTTTTATCTTCCAAGGCAGAAAAAATTGCAATGGTTGGCTGTTTGTTTTGTTTAAGGGTACTACTTAAGACTTGAACGGCTGCAGGGTTGTGTGCAACATCTAAAATCACCATTTTTCCATTAATTTTCTTAGTTTGAAAACGACCTGCTAATTTTGTATTTTTAATGCCATTGAAAAATTGATTTTGAGTAATAGAAAACTCAGGCAGTTGCTTAATTGCCTCAATCGCAAGTGCGGCATTGCGTTGTTGATGTTCGCCTTGTAAACCAATATCGCCCATGTAAGGTGTGTTAACAAATGTTAAAAAAGCCTTCATTTTTTTTGCCACCGCTTCAATTGTTTTTGGCGGGTTTAAATCACCACAAATACAAGGCATATTTGCACGCATAATGCCCGCTTTTTCAAAGCCAATCATCTCACGCGTATTGCCCAAATAATCTGTATGGTCAATATCAATATTGGTAATCACTGCCACATCACTATCCACCACATTGACCGAATCCAAACGACCACCTAAGCCAATTTCTAATACGGCAATTTCGACTTTTGCGTGGGTAAAAATCAATAATGCCGCTAAAGTAGAAAATTCAAAATAAGTTAAAGAGGTATTCTCTCTTGCCTGTTCGATTTGCTCGAAGGCAGTGCATATTTGTTGGTCGCTAACTTGCATGCCATTAACGCTAAAGCGTTCGTTATATTGATTGATATGTGGGGAGGTAAATGAGGCAACTTTAATGCCTGCTTGTTGATAAATGCTGCCAATAAAAGCGACGGTTGAGCCTTTGCCGTTAGTCCCCGCAACGGTGATAACTTTAAAATTTACCCCACTTGGAAAGAGAGTTTGATAAACTTTTTGTATGCGCTCTAATCCTAAATCAATCCCTACCGCATGTAGATTTTGCTGATAATCTAGCCAATCGTTGAGTTTTTTCACTCTTCCCAAAATTCGCCTTCAACAATCTTGTCGTCTTGCCTATTTTTTTGCTTTTGTTGTTGCGTTTGTGTTGAAGTAAAAATTCTATTCACATTCTTCTCCAAGAAATACCTTAAAAAGAACGCTCGACTCCAAGGCATTAGCCCTAACAATCCAACGCTATCCGTAATAAATCCAGGTGTCAAAAGCAATATGCCCGACACCATAATGACGACGCCTTGCAACATTTCAAACGACGGATTTTGCCCTTGAATCTGCATTTGTTGCACTTTTTGCAAGGTAGAGAGCCCCTGTTGTTTTAGTAAATAGGCGCCGATAAAAGCCGTCAAAATAATCAATAAAATCGTATTGCCCGTGCCAATCGCACCACCAACTTCAATTAGTACCATTAATTCTAAAGTCGTTGATATAACAAAAATTAAAAGTAACATTATGATTTCTCGTTAACAAAAATTAAATCCCAAACGCCATGACCCAAGCGATGTCCGCGTTTTTCAAACTTACTTAAAGGTCTGAAATCTGGTCTTGGTGTATATGTATGGGCGCATTGCGTGTTTTTAAAGTTTTTATTTTCTTCTAGTGTCTCCATCATATGTTCAGCATAGTTTTCCCAATCTGTTGCCAAATGAAATTTGGCCCCATTTTTTAGTTTTTCCGATAATAAATTCAAAAAACTGTGCTGAATAATCCTGCGTTTATGATGCTTTTTCTTGTGCCACGGGTCAGGGAAAAATAATTGCACGCCACTCAAGGTATCCTCTGCAATAATTTTTTCCAAGAATTCTACTGCATCACCTTTTAACACTTTTAAATTTTTCAGCGCATTGCTATGCGTACTACTAATCAATCGCCCAATCCCTGCCTCATAAACCTCAACCCCTACATAATTCAACTGTGGATTGTTCTGTGCCATATTCACCAGTGTATCGCCATTGCCAAATCCAATTTCCAAAACCACTGGATTGTCATTCCCGAAAACTGTTTCAAAATCAATTGTCTTGTCAGTCTCAATAGAATAGTCTGCCCATAATTCTGTCAAACCTCTTTTTTGAGAAAGCGTCAAACGACCAGAGCGACGGACGAAACTCTGTATTTTTCTTAAAGCAGCCATTAAAATTTATATTCCATAATCAGTGGCGCATGATCTGAAAAGCGTTGGTCTTTATAAA
Organism: endosymbiont of Bathymodiolus septemdierum str. Myojin knoll; assembly: GCF_001547755.1. Classification (NCBI taxonomy): domain Bacteria; kingdom Pseudomonadati; phylum Pseudomonadota; class Gammaproteobacteria; species Bathymodiolus septemdierum thioautotrophic gill symbiont. The sequence continues at coordinate 157,408 of NZ_AP013042.1, forward strand.
TTTGGGTATTTTTAACCGTGCCTTTAAGGTTTGGCGTAAGAATTTGGTAGTCAATGCGCCAGCCAGTGTTGTTTGCCCAGGCTTGCCCACGGTTGCTCCACCAGGTGTATTGTCCATCTTCTTGGTTGATTTCACGAAAGGCGTCAATGAAGCCAACTTTATCGAATAATTCGTCGAGATAGGCGCGTTCTTCTGGGAGGCAGCCTGAGCGATTTTTGTTGCCAGTGAAGTTTTTTATGTCGCGTTTTTGATGGACGATGTTAACATCGCCGCAGAAGATGACTTTTTTTCCATTGGCTTTTAATTGCTTAAGGTGAGGCATAAAGCGTTGCGTTAAAAACGCCATTTTTAAATCTTGTCTTTCTTGCTTAGAGCTACCTGAGTGGATATAAATAGACACCACGGATAAATCATCAAAATCGGCTTGAATAATTCGACCTTCAAAATTCATATCTTCCCAATCGGTTTTTTTGACGACCAAGTTGGGTTTTTTCTTGCTAAAAATTGCAGTACCAGAATAGCCTTTTTTCTCGGCAGGGTGGTAATAACAGTGGTATTCTTTAGGGTAGAAGCGTTCGTCTAATTGGTCTTCTTGTGCTTTGATTTCTTGCAAGCACACCACTTCTGCATCTTCTTTTTTCAACCAATCAAAAAAACCTTTTTTTTCAGCTGCTCTAATTCCATTGACATTGACTGTTATAATTTTCATCTTTAAATTTTATCTTATTAAATATTGGACAACTATGAAAGATTATCAAAAAGACTTTATTAATTTCGTTTTAGAAGTGGGCGCATTAAAATTCGGAGAATTCAAACTAAAATCAGGTCGCATCAGTCCTTATTTTTTCAATGCTGGATTATTTAACCAGGGTAAACATCTGTCACAACTTGGTCATTTCTACGCACAGGCCATCGAAGACAGTGGTATGGATTTTGATGTTCTGTTCGGCCCCGCCTACAAGGGCATTCCTTTGGCTACTGCCACCGCAATGGCGCTCAATGACAATTTTAATAAAAATATCCCTTATAGTTTCAACCGCAAAGAAGCCAAAACCCACGGCGAAGGCGGCAACATCGTCGGACACCCGTTAACAGGAGACATTTTAATCATCGACGATGTTATTACTGCTGGCACTGCAATCCGCGAGGCAATGGACATTATCTCAGCCAACGGCGCCACCGCAAAAGGTGTTATCGTCGCATTAGACCGACAAGAAAAAGGCAAAGGCGAAAAATCCGCCATTCAAGAAGTTGAGCAAGATTTTGGACTAAGCGTTTTAAGCATCATCAATCTTTCAAGTGTTATTAATTATTTAAAACAAGGCAATGATCAAAAATTAATCACCCGTATTGAAACATATCGTGAACACTACGGAGTATGAGTACTGTGAATACGACTGATTTTTCTGAATTAAAATTAAATCCAGATTTGCTAAAAAACCTAAGTAGTTTAGAGTATGAGTCAATGACACCTATTCAGGCATTGAGTTTGCCGGTAATTTTGGCGGGGGACGATGTGATTGGGCAGGGTAAGACAGGGTCGGGGAAGACGGCGGCGTTTGGACTGGGGTTATTGCAGAAATTAGATGTAACTTCGTTTAAGGCACAGTCAATTGTATTGTGTCCGACTCGTGAGTTGGCAGACCAAGTGGCGAGTGAGATTCGAAAATTAGCCAGAGCAGTGCATAATATCAAGGTGTTGACGCTGTGTGGCGGTACACCGTTTGGTCCGCAAATTGGGTCATTGGCGCATGGGGTGCATATTGTAGTGGGGACACCAGGGCGGATTGAGGAGCATTTGCGTAAAGGTACATTGAAGTTGGGGGCTGTTAATACGCTAGTGCTGGATGAGGCAGATAGGATGTTGGATATGGGGTTTCAGGATACCATTGACGAGATTATTGAGAAGGTGCCAGAAAATCGCCAGACTTTGTTGTTCAGTGCCACTTTCCCTAAGGAAATTATGTCAATTGCGGATAAGGTAATGCAAAACCCCACTATTGTTGAAGCGCCTTCGATTGAAGAAGGGTCAACCATTAAACAATATTTTCACCTGACTAATACAGATGATGAACGAATGAAAGCATTGCGTTTATTGCTAGCAAAACACAAACCCAACGCCGCACTGGTATTTTGTAATACCAAGAGCGACACACAGGATGTGACAGACGAATTAGCTTATTATAAGTTTTATGCAATTTCTATCCATGGGGATTTAGACCAACGAGAACGAGACCAGGCCTTAATTCGTTTTTCCAATGGCAGTGTGTCAGTACTGGTGGCAACTGATGTAGCAGCCCGAGGACTGGATATTGATGACTTGGATATGGTGATTAATTTTAATGTTGCACACGACCCCGAGGTACATACACATCGCATTGGACGCACAGGCAGGGCGGGAAAGCATGGCATTGCCTGCACTTTGTATAACGATAAAGAAACACGAAAATTAGAATTATTAGATGTTGACTGGGTTGATTGCACTAGCCCATTGCCGAGTGATAATTATTTACACAAACCAATTAAACGACCATTAATGACCACGCTGAAAGTTGATGGTGGTAAAAAACAAAAGCTACGCCCTGGTGATATTGTCGGTGGATTAACAGGCAAGGATGGCATCCCAGGTGATAAAATTGGCAAAATTAATGTGGTGAGTAATTGGTCGTATGTCGCTGTCAGTTCAGAATTGGTAAAAACAGCCTTGCAAAAAATTCAAAATGACAAACTCAAAGGTAGGACTTTTAGAGTGAGGATTCTGTCTTAATTCCTAATCCAAAGATAGAAAGTGTAAATATGGCGTCAGATTTGCATTTTCTATTTTTGGATTAGGGTTAATCAGTAGGATTGTCGTTAAGGGGCTTAATGGTAAAATCTTCCCATTTTTCACTGTCGTAAGTTATCTCAAAGCCATATAATTTTTGTGAGACTTCTACTTTCGCTTCATCGGGTAATTGCCAAACTCGGTTGCATTCAGTTGGGCCTTGAATATCCATAAAATTGTTCACCCGAATCACATCTTTTTTGCTTAGTTCTAAATTGGTAAAAGTGGTAATCACTTCGTTGATAAACTCAGGTTTGGCAAGGTTGTAGTAACCCATTTTTTCATACTGTCGCACTAATCGTATGTTCTCTTTTATGTGTACTTTAACTTTGTCAAGGTCATAATATTCCTGAGTCACGGACGCAACTGTGGAATCGTCATTCAAAATAACAGTGGTAACTTCTGGGAACACCTTGATGGTTTCAGTGCTCATTGCTCCCCCTTAGTGTTTGAAATGGCGCATATCAGTGAAGACCATGGCGATGCCGTGTTCGTTGGCAGCTTTAATAGTTTCGTCGTCACGCATTGAGCCACCAGGTTGGATAATGGCTTTGATACCTGCTTCTGCGGCGGCGTCGATGCCATCTCTGAATGGGAAGAAGGCGTCGGATGCCATGACGGAACCTTCGACCACTAAATTTTCATCGGTAGCTTTGATACCAGCAATCTTGGCAGAATAGACGCGGGACATTTGTCCTGCGCCGATGCCGATGGTCATTTGGTTTTTAGCATAAACGATGGCGTTTGATTTAACGGTTTTTGCAACTTTCCAGGCGAACATTAAATCATTCATTTGCGCTGAAGTTGGCTGAACTTCACTAACGCATTTTATATCGTCAGCTGTAATTACGCCAAGGTCTTTGTCTTGAACTAACAAACCACCTGTGACGCGCTTGTAGTCAAGAGATGGCTGGGCTTTGCTTAAATTGCCACACTCTAAGGCACGAACATTTTGTTTGGTTGATAATACGGCTTTGGCATCATCATCCACACTTGGGGCAATGATGACTTCGACAAATTGACGCTCAATAATGATTTCTACGGTCTTTTTGTCAAGATTGCGATTGAAGGCGATGATGCCACCAAATGCAGAAGTGGGGTCGGTTTTGAAAGCATCGTCATAAGCATCAAAAATATTGTTACGAACGGCAACACCACAAGGGTTAGCATGTTTAACAATCACACAGGCAGGCTCGTTAAAACTACGAACGCATTCCAAGGCGGCATCTGCATCTGCCATATTATTGAATGACATTTCCCTACCTTGGAATTGCGTTGAAGATGCTACGCAAGCCTGAGTAATGTTATTTTCAACATAGAAAGCTGCATTTTGATGCGGATTTTCACCGTAACGCATTGATTGCACTTTGTGGAATTGCAAGTTTATTGTGTTTGAAAAGCCCCCTTCACCTTTGCCTAAATAGTTAGCAATTGCACCATCATATTGGGCGGTGTGTTCGAAAGTTTTTAAGGCTAATTTGACTCTAGTGGCTAATGAAGTGTCGCCGTTTTCGGTAATTTCATCCATTACTATTTGGTAGTCAGATGCGTCAACGATAACGGTTACTGAGGCGTGGTTTTTGGCGCTTGAACGCAACATTGCTGGGCCCCCAATGTCAATATTTTCAATTGCATCTTCTAAGGTGCAATCTGGGTTGGCAATGGTTTCCTGGAAAGGGTAAAGGTTAACCACGACTAAATCGATTGGACTGATGTCATTTTCTGCCATAACCGCTTCATCAATGCCACGACGCGCTAAAATGCCACCATGGATTTTTGGGTTTAAAGTCTTTACCCGACCTGCCATCATTTCTGGGAAGCCAGTGTAATCCGATACTTCGATAACAGGGATATTATTGTCGGCTAATAATTTTGCTGTACCACCTGTGGATAGGATTTCGATGTTTTTACTGGCTAATAATTTTGCCAATTCAAGTACACCTGTTTTATCAGAAACACTAATTAATGCGCGATTTATCATTTTTAATCTCTTAAAGTTTATAAAGCTCAATTTTCTTTTTAAGTGTGCCGCGATTCATACCTAAAATCCTGGCGGCTTCACTCTGGTTTTGCCCAACTTTATCTAACACGAATTTAAGGGTAATCGATTCACCTTCATTCATCACCATTTTGTGTACGCCAGTCGCTTTTTCGCCTTTTAATTGGGAGAAATAGTGCTCTAATTTTGCGTTAATGCAAGCGGGTAAATCAGTCGAGTTCATGGATGCAATTTTTGAAGTGTTGATGTTGTTGTTTAGAAGTGTCAATTTTACTAATTTTTGCCCAACAAGATTGAGGTTTATCTGAAAAATATTGTAAATACCAAAGAATGTGTTTTCTGGCAATGCGCACGCCCAATCCTTCGCCGTAAAAAACATGAATTTGCTGAATGTGCTCAATGGCAGTTTGTTTTTTTACGGTTAATGCAATCGGTTTGGCGTGTGTATTTGTTTTTAAATAATGGTCAATTTCTCTGATAATCCATGGGTTACCTTGCGTCGCTCTACCGACCATAACGCCACTTGCCCCTGTTTCGTCTAATATGCGTTTGGCTTTTTCAGCGGAAGTAATGTCGCCATTGGCAATCACGGGGATAGTGACTTGTGAGACTACTTGGGCAACGGTATCGTATTCGGCTTTTCCGTTATATTTATCCGCACGGGTTCTGCCATGGATACTGAGCATTTGAATGCCAGCTTCTTGGGCGATTTGGGCGATGGTTGGCGCGTTTTTGTTTTCACGGTTCCAACCGGTGCGTATTTTCAAAGTCACGGGTACATCAACGCTACTGACAACTGAATTAAGGATGTTTTCGACTAGGGCTTCATCTTGCATAAGTGCCGAACCTGCGGCTTTGTTACATACTTTCTTGGCGGGGCAGCCCATATTAATATCGATAATATCAGCACCAAATTCAACGGCTTTTTGTGCGGACAAGGCTAATTCTTTGGCTTCAGATCCTGCAATCTGAATGCTAATCGGGGCAGATTCCCCTAAAAAATCCAAGCGCTGTTTGGTTTTATTAGTATTGAGTAAATGTTGTTGGATTACCACCATTTCGGAAGTCGTTAGTGCCGCACCTTGCGCTCGACATAGCATTCTAAATGGTTTGTCACTGGTGCCTGCCATCGGTGCCAATAACACCTGAGAGTTGAGTTGGTAGGGGCCGATTTGAATCACTTGGATTTTCTAAACTTTTCTTTGAGTCTTTGTTGTTTAAGTTTAGAAAGATAATCAACGAATAAAATACCTTTCAAGTGGTCAAGTTCATGCTGAATGCAAACGGCCAATAAATTGCGCGCCTCTAAGGTGAAGGACTCGCCATTTTCATTAAGGGCCTCAACCACAACATGGTTAAATCGTTCAACATCTGCGTAATAACTGGGTATCGATAGACAGCCTTCTGAATGTGTTTCTTTACCCCCTTTCTCGATAATTTTTGGGTTGATAAAACACAATGGATGTTTTGCTTCAAGTGGTTTTTTTGTTTTACTTTCACGCTTTTTTAACAACAGTTGGTAGTCTTCCCCTGAATCCGGTACATCCATCACTACAATTTGCATATGACGGTCAACTTGCGTGGCAGCTAAGCCAATACCATCTTCGGCGTACATGGTTTCAAACATATCGGCAACTAAGGCTTTGATGCTGGCATTCACCGTTTCAACTTTGATGGCTTTGGTGCGTAAGCGCTTGTCTGGGAATTTTAAAATAGGCAATATCATAGTTTTATAGTAGTATTTTTAATAATATCGGATGTATTTGGGTAATCTATATTGTAATGTAAACCACGACTTTCTGTTCTTGAAATTGCAGATTTAACAATAATTTGTGCTGTAGTAATGAGGTTTCTGAGTTCAATTAAGTCACTTGAAATCAGGTATGAGCGGTAATATTCATCCACTTCATTTTGGATTTGTGTCAGACGCATTTGTGCGGTGTGTAGGCGTTTGTTGCTGCGAACAATGCCGACAAAATTCCACATAATACGCCTGATGTCATCCCATAAATGCGATACCATTACTTTTTCTTTAGACAGGCTTACCTTTGATGCATCCCAATTGTCAAAGTCTGGGTAAGGTTGTTTAAAGGGTTGTTGATTAATGTGCTGAGCACAAGTTTTAGCAAATACAATACATTCCGACAAGGAGTTGCTTGCCATGCGGTTAGCCCCATGAACGCCAGTATGAGCGACTTCGCCAACGGCATATAAGTTGTTTAAATTACTTCGTGCATTAAGGTCAGTTTGAATACCACCACAGGTGTAATGGGCAGCAGGGACGACGGGAATAGGTTGCTGAGAAATATCAATACCAAATGAAGCGCATTTGTCATCAATGGTTGGAAAATGTGCTTGTATCCATGCTCTTTCTTTGAAGGAGATATCCAAATAAACACAATCAAATCCATTTTCTTTCATTTCTGAATCGATTGCTCTGGCGACGATATCGCGAGGTGCGAGTTCGAGGCGGTCGTCATATTTATGCATAAATGCATCGCCGTTCGGTAGGGTAAGTTTGGCGCCTTCACCGCGCAGGGCCTCTGAAATTAAAAACGATTTTGCATGCGGGTGATATAGGCAAGTTGGGTGGAATTGTGTGAATTCCATATTGACAATGTTGCATTGCGCACGGTATGCCATGGCGATACCATCGCCTGTTGAGGTATCTGGATTGGAAGTATAAAGATAGGATTTAGAGGCGCCACCTGTGGCAATAACAGTTTGGTGAGCGATGAAATTTTCAACTTTATGGCTGGACTTGTTGAGCACATAGGCGCCATGGCACTGATTATTTTTTGTCAATAAATCAACGGCAATAAAGTTTTCAAAAAGGTGGATATTGTCTTTTTTTCTAACACTTTTTAATAAGTTCATCTGAATAGATTGCCCAGTTTTATCTGCGACATGGGCAACACGCCTGTTGCTATGCCCACCCTCAGTGGTTAGATGGTAGCGGTCTTTTTCTTGCGTAAAAATAACACCAGCTTGTTCTAAAGATTGAATCGCATCTGGCGCGTGTTCTACCATAAAACGAATAACTTTTTCATCACCCAAATGACAACCTGTTGATAGCGTATCGCTAATATGGGATTGGAAATTATCAGCAATGTCTAATACTGCCGAAACCCCCCCTTGTGCGTAATAAGAGCTACCCTCTAACAATTTATCTTTGGCAATTAAGGCGACGGACAAGTCGTTAGAGAGTTGTAAGGCACTCATTAGCCCTGCACTGCCCGTGCCAATAATTAGAACATCAAAGTGTTGTTGTGCAGACATTAGTTTGATGGCTCGTTCGCTTAGATTTTTGGCTTAACCATTAAAATTAATTTTGGTAACAAAGTTAAGTTGGCAAGTAGTGCACTAATCATTGCAATCGCCGTGAACACGCCAAAATAAATACTAGGGATAAAGTTTGAAAGTGCCAAAATTAAAAAGCCCAAAGTGACAGTGATAGAGGTATAGAACATAGCCAAACCGATAGAATTATGCGAGCGATACATGGTGGCAAGGTAGTCCTTGTCTTTTTGAAATTCCTCTTGAAAACGATGAATGTAATGAATAGCATTGTCAACACCAATACCAATAGCAATTGCTGAAATAGTAATGGTCATCAAATCCAGTGGAATATTCATCAGACCCATAATGCCTAAAATAAAGAGTGATGGCAACATATTTGGAATGATTGCTAACAGCGAAAGCGTAAAAGATTTAAAGATAAATAAAAACATAATAAAAATCATTGCAAACACCACAGCAATGGTTTTTATCTGTGAATCAAATAAACTTTGTAGCATATTGTTATACAGCACCAGCATACCTGTGGTGTGGAAAGTATCCTTTTTAAAGCCAATATCTTTGCTGATAAAATGTTCAATTTTCTCAATTAATGCTGCGCGTTTAAGTTCTGTATTGGTCTCACGAATGCGAATAACCATGCGTAATTGACCGCTGTCTTCGGAGAGGTATGGGTCGATTATCTGCGTTCTAGCAGCGCCTGAAATCTGATTCTTAATAATATTTAAGAAGAAGCCATTGGGCAGGGTATTATCATTTGCTTGTGCCAATATTTGCATCAGTGTGTCAATGGAAAGCACCTTGCCAGTCTCATTAAGTGAGTCTAAATATTGATGAATTTTATGAATATCAACCCGTAAATCTTCGTCATACCAATAGTCTTCTGCTAAATCATCAAAGACGATTTCTAGTGGAATGGTGCCACCGAGTTTTTTATCAATCAAGGTTAAACCTTGATTGATTTCAGTACTTTCTTTGAAGTAATCAATAAAACGATTTTCAACACTTAATTTGCTAATGCCTACCGCTGAGATGCCAATAAATAAAACTAAAACGATTAATAAGTGGTTGCCAAATTTCTCAGTAAAGCTTGCTAAACTATTAGTGATGCCTAATTCAGTATTAAAGGTTTGAATTTTTGCCTTAGGTAAAAAACTCATTATTATCGGGAAGATAATAAATGACAAAACCAAAGCAATGGTAACACCAATTGACATCATCCAGCCGAAATCAATGACTGGTCTGATGCCACTAATTAGTAGGGAGCCAAAGGCGGCAATTGTTGTTAGTGTCGTGAATAAACACGGCTTGAGCATTTGTTCCAAAGTGGTTTTAATCAGTGTTATATAATCTAAATCAGGGTCATTCTGTGCCAATTCTCGATAACGCACCACCAAGTGAATGGTCACTGAGAGTGTCATTACCAGTAGTAATGAGAAGAAATTACTGGAAATAACTGTGACTTTCCAACCTAAAAACGCCAGTACGCCTGTCATCGTTAATGCGCCAGTAATACTGATACCAATCGGTATCAATACCCAGCGAATACCTTTAAAAATGAAAGCCAAGATAAGTGTCATTAAGCCAATAACGGCAATACTGAAGACCACTAAATCACTGCTAATATAACTAATGATATCGGTGGTAATCATTGGTAAGCCACCTAAGAATAACCCTGCTTTATCACGATATTTACCGATGGTAGTGCGAATTTCTGCAATCGTTTTTGCCTGTAAATCACTTTGGGTTGTTGCATCTTGCAATACTTGTTTTTCAAGGCTGATTAACTGTGTTAATTCTTCTGTGGAGAGTTCGTTATTTGCTCTTTGAATGCGCATCGTATTGCGTTTTTGACGTCGTTGTGCAAAAACTTCATTACCCTTAAGGGTGATTAAAATCGCACTGGTTTTACCGTCTTTACTGACTAAATTATCTGCATACAATGGCGATGTTTTAAATTCCTCGAGGGCAAGTACAAGATTGGCATTACCGTTATCAATAGAGATATTTTTAGAGGCTAACTCTGTTAGTGACAAGGGTGGAGATTGAAATAAAGGTACATCTAAAATAGTGGTCACTGCTTTAACTTGATCAACGGTTTTCAGGTCTTTTCTGAAACGCGCTAAATGCTCAAGTTGTTCAGGAGCAAGAAGATTGTCTTTAACTTGGTAACTGATGATTAAATAATCATCAGAGCCATAATTCTTTTTGATGTTTTCATAATAACGAAGATTGTTATCTCCTTCTAAAACTAAAGAGTCTGAGGAGGCATCCAATTGAAAATTGGGAATTTGCAATATAAAAAACCCAAGCACAAATAATAACAATACAATGCTATAGCCTGATTTTTTTAACACAAAGTTATAAAAATATTTCATTTCAAGTTTTTTTTAAAATTCAAATTTTTCTATAGATTCTAAGCCTCGCATCGTATCTAAGTGTGTTTCAAATAGAGATTTGGTGACCCATTCGTGCTCACTGATACGCGTAATTAATTTTGCTTGCATTGCATTGCCCACACCTTCAATGACAAAAATGCGACCACCAACATTCAACAAATGGAAATAACGACCTGTGATTTTTGGTACCGAACTGCCAACGATAACCACATCAAAAAAGTCATTGGACTGCCAACCTTCAGATGCATCACCCACTTCAAGCGATACATTATTAATACCTAATTCTTTAATTTTTGCCCCTGCACTTTGGCTAAGTTCTTCATCGATCTCAACGCTAGCAACAGATTTACATAGCTTTGAAATCACTGCAGTCAGATAGCCACTGCCTGTGCCAATTTCTAGAACTGTCTCGTTTTTCTGGATATTAAGCGCATCCAGTAAGCGACCCTCAATTTTAGGGCTGAACATTTTTGCTTTATTCGTTAAAGGAATTTCAATATCTGCAAAAGCTAAATTCTGATACGCCGTAGGTACAAAAACCTCTCTTGGTGTGCCCATCAACGCATTATTGGCAATGTAATTCAATCCACCCCAAGGGCGAATTTGCGAATCAATAGCATTTTGTCTTGCTTGTTGTATATTATCCATATCAATCTTTTTGTTAAAAACAATGCTTGTAATTTTAATATATTTATTAAGGTCTAACGCGTAAAAACACAGGATATTTAAATTTTCCTTTTTTCGTTAAGTCATAATATTTAAAAGTAACGCTAGTACCAATAGTAGGTGGGTTTTCACGCTGAACATCTGTAAATCCTGACCCAATTTTAACCATTGTACCATCTTTGGTTTTACATAATGGTGAACCCATCTTGTCCGTGTATTTTCCTTTGCCAGGCAAAATTTCTGTTACCACACACTCCGTATCGAAATATTGTTTCACTTTAAGTGCCGAGCTCAATCTACCTGTTTGATAAGCAGTATTTGGGTTTCTCACCACTACGCCTTCACCACCTTTATGTACAATATCACGCAAAAATTTCTTAACTTGATTTTGATGGGTAATCGGATATTGTTTAATAATTTTAATCGGCGTATTCGCTTGATTTTTTAAATAATTGCGTAAAACCTTCAATCTATTCAACAATCCACCATCTTGATTTGGCACTTCAAAAATTTGATGACTAATTTTATGCCAGCGTTCATCAGGATTTTTGCGTCTAACAATACTACTAATTTCTTCAAAATTCCCACGCTTCGTCCATAATTCACCGTCAATCGAAAATGGCGGATAATTCTCAACAAACCAATCAGGTGCCATAATTTGTTGACCACCACGCGTTAATAATTGTTCCCCATTCCAAAAACCTCTTATCCCGTCAAGCTTTTCACTCTTCACCCAACCCACAACAGACTTTTTATCATCATAAGTTTTGAGTAGAAATAAATCTGGCTTATTTACCGCTAACAACAAACTCGGCAAACACAACAAACACAATATTTTGATTATTGTTTTCACATCTTTAAACTAATCGATATTTTTGCGTTGGGCTATTGGGTTTATCTGGTTGCGTCATTTCAATTAAGTTATTAGATATTGCAGGTAATAAATAGCGTTGACGAAAATTCTTAGCATCTTTTAATGATAAGACAAGCATTAATTCTTTTTTGCTCATCTCGCCATTTATGATTAAAATCAGCCGCTTTACTTGGGGGCTTACTTGAGGGGTTACTTGGTGGGTATCCTTATTGCAATTATCAAGAATTATCGTATTTTTTTGTGGTTATTCACGGTTTTTTTTAACCATTACCTTTCTTTAAGTTACAACTAGCACATAAAGTTTGCCCATTTTCTATAGTTGTTTTTCCACCTTTTGAATGAGGGATAATATGGTCAGCATGCATATCTTTAAACTCAATTCCACACCCGCATTGTTTGCATTTTTCATTATCTCTACGCCACATGACTATTTTTTGATTTGCATCAAATGCCCTTTGAGCATCCTTGGTTTCTAAATTCATAATTTCTCTAAATAATTTATGTGTATAAACCTCATTTCTAATTTTTATATTTCTACGCACCCCACCTGCTTTGAATGCATCAATATAATCATACAAATCTTTTGCCCAAGTATCATTTTGTTCTATCAATTCTGACGGGTCTTCAACACTTCTTCTTTCTTGCTCAAAACCAACATAAAAAGCTGCAAAATCTTGTTTTTTATTATTTGTGATATACTCTCTTGAAAGTAGTGAAATCAATAAATAAAAATCAATGAATCCCCATTGAACATTTAATTCTGGCACAACTTCATCAAATGCATCAAAAATAAAATTAAGTATTTTTTTAATGTTTTTTGCTTCTTTAGACTCAACATCAAAATTTACATTATTCTGATACATTTCTTTTAAATTTTTAGCTTTAATATCCGTCTCACCACCTGCTAATTCTAAGCAAACTACATGTGCCAACCAGTCTGCATATTTATATCTTTTATCTTCTACGGGAATAATTTGAAACACTTTATGAGTTGTTAATTCAGCAATAAAATCACGCATATTTCCCATAATAGCATTTCTATTTTCTGGAGCATTTAATGGCATTCCTTTTTGCAATCGTGAAAATAAATCTCTAATTTCTACATCAGAAGCATCTTCAATGAATACTACAGATAAAACATAAGCATCTAATTTATCTTTGGCATCAATTGGTAAATGTTCATGCTTTTTACCCGATAAATTCCCTATAGGTAAATTTATACTATCATCACCTAATGAATAATCATTATTATAATAACCCCAAATAGCTCTCAACCGTTGCTGTCCATCAATAACTTCATATTTATATTTATTGTTACTACTGTTAGTAAGGTAGATTTTAGGCATATCATAGCCTCGCAATATTGTATCTATCAATAGTTGTTTTTTCTTATCTGACCATACCTCGGGTCTTTGATATTGTGGTTTAGGATTAATTTCATTTTGCCTTCTACTGATTGAGATTAGTGGTAAAGGCTGAGGATTAATTTTCATGTTTCTTCCTTATAAATTGTTAGCAATTAATTTTATTTCTTCTCTATTTAACTCGGGAGTTTGAATTTCTATAGCCTTCCAAGCACTTAAATATGAGATTGTTTTAATGACATTGTTTAATTTTCCTTTTAAATTATTTTCATTTAAAAACAACAAAAGACCACCAAGCGTATTAATTTGGCTGATATAACTATCTTTTGAAAACATTCTTTCAGAAAAAACACCATAACTTGTTTCGTCAAAAATTGTTAGTATTTCCTCAAAATTCAAACTAATTTCGTTTGACATCTTGTTTGCCCAATTCCAACGCCAATACGCCTTACCCAAATAAAAATCATTAAACACAATTCGTTTTCCTCGAGGTGCTGGATTACCCATGGAGCGAAGAATTCTACGAACACAGTCATCTACTTTCTTGTTATCATCAGAAGTAATAGCACTATCAAGCATATAAATTCCCGTTTCATTAACGCCGTTTAAATTAGAAGCCAAATATTCAGGCTTGATACAATCATATTTAATCATATTGATAATCACATTACCCCAAAAACCACAATATCCCATATATTCTCGCTCTACTTTTTCAAAAGCATCCCAAATTATTTTTTGAGTATCTATTGGTGGAAATCTAAATTCCGCTTCGGTAAATTGATGGTCAAAATATATATTACCTCCCTCTATTATTATGTCTTTATCATTGATTAATTTTTCATTTAAATAATTTAAAAAATCTTTTTTACCATTTCTACAAATTTGTAAAAATTCTATTTGTTCATCAGACCCCTTATTATTTAAAAGACTTTTCCCAAAATTATTCCAAGCACTCTCATCAATTCTTTTATATTCAGTCATTTAGTTATCCTCCTTATTTAAGGCTTCAATATCATAAGGTATCATTTTTGTGGCAGCAAAACTTGGATTGAAATCATTTTCATTTTCCCAATCTTGTCCTGTCTGCTCCTTTACATTTTCCATATGCATTAACAACCCACTATGAATTGTCATCTGTTTTGTCTTTTATCTGATTCATATGAGCATAAACAGCACATAAAATTTGCGTAACAATTGATTGCCTCATTGCCATTTTTGTATCCATTATATTGCCTGAAAAGCCTTTATCCAATTCGTCATAAACATCTTGAGCACAAATAATTTTAATAGGCTGCTCCCCTTCTCCTTTATTTACATCAACAATAGTTCTAATAACACCATTGCTGTAACTTTCCTCCATATCTTTCCACATCAATGAAGATACATCACCACTGGTAAATTTTAATTTTGAATAATGTGCTATTCTTGCATAGGCGGGAATAGTAAATATTTCACCATTCCAAAAACCACTTAAACCAGAATTATTATCAACAGTAATTTTGACATCTTTAAAAATGATAATATTTGGTGTTATTTCAGGTGCGTAACGAAAATCAATATTTATTTCTTGTTTAGAAGTAATCTCTTTGGACTTATCATTATAATCAAAATCCTCACAAACAAACTTTTGTCTTTCGGCGTTATCTTTATAAAACAAAGCCACAGAAAATTTAGCCTTTTTATCTTTTATAAGTTGAGAAATAAAGGAATTTCCCTTAAGTGTATGAGTAATGTAGAGCTTTCTATTATTTTGTGCTTGTGTTGCCTCTACAACATAAGAAATACCATCTAAAAAATCACCGCCACCATTTTTTAAAACTGGGAAACTTAATATTAAATCATCAGTCATTATTTACTCCTTTGTTTTAAGCCTAAAAATGGCCTTAGAGCCACACTAATATCTTTGATATTTTTCGGTTTTTTGATTGTAGCTTCTACGCTATAAGTCTGTGCCTCTGACAATGTTCCTAATTTAATTTGGGTTTTGTCTGCTTCTTGTTTTTCAATATTTCCATCCTCTTGTTCTACTTCCACAAACTCTGGTATTTCTATATCCACCCCATCTATCGACAAACTAATAAAATCTAAGGCGTTTCCACTTTCATCATTGTCTTTATCTTGTGCTAAACTCATTGATAAATAAACCTCATCTTTTGCTTCAATTTTTTGTGGCGTTATATTTAATTCAATATCGATAGTGCCTCCCTTATCTTTCATTCTCATTGAATTTTTTGCCTCTAAATATCTACTAACAATGATAGGTGCCGGTCGTTTTTTACCTTTATTGGTCGTTTTTACTTTGTTGATAGGTGGCTTTGGCTTATTAGCATTAGGCTTAGCTTTGGGTGTTTGACTCCTAGGTCGACTAGTATTTGAACCCTGTGCTTCAGCCTTATTTGGAATTTCCAATAAAGGCATTGACACTAAAGATCCACTTCTATCTCTTGCTTTTAAAAAGATTTTATTTTTTCGCTTAACTCTTTCAGTAATGCTTTTAGCTGTTTTTCATCTTTTTTAATAAGACGATTTTTTTCTAATTTATTATGATATGGATTTTCTGCCCCTTTGATTAGTTCAAATAATTTAGGACATTCTTTATCATCAACATTAATTACCACTGAAAATGGTTCAAAGTCTTCATTTTTTCTAAGACTGTTTATTTCATTAGCAAGCATTTTGTCATGTCTAGCAATTAGCATACCATTTCTAATCAAGACAATAACTGAATTGGCTTCAATATTATTTCTAATATGAACACAAACCTCGTCACCATTATCTAAATCAATTTTTGATTTGTGGTTATTATTTTTAACCGCTAGCCACGCTTGATAAACATCACTACCGCATAAGATGTTGCCATCCATTGCTCTTGTATTATCTTGATTTTTTTCTAACAATCTATCAATATCACTTTTATCAATAGTGTCATGGTCAATCTTTACTATTAATTCTTGCTTGTTGATGGCATAGAAAAAATTACTAACAATAGCGTAATTTGCCTCTTTATCCCATTCTTTGTTTAACCCTAAAATCGCCACCATTGAACCAGTAGCTTCCAATTTATCCATTTTATTTTGAATAAAACTGGGGTATATTGTCGGAAAAATAAATTTTGGTTTGTTCTCATTCTCTGGAATACTTTTTAAAATTCTGCCAGTAGCTCCTCGAGTTGCGTCATCGTCTTCGAAACCAGCCAAAATTGGTGTACCGCTAAATAAAGTTTTAATAACCTCGTCGTTGTTTTTGTATTTACTAGCATATAAGACATAACGAAGAGATGATAAAAAATAAGGCGATAAATGCCCAACACCAAACGAACCACCAGACCCTTCGCTAGACTTTACACTTCTTTCACCAATTAGACCGTTCAATATATCGGGTGACATGCCTTTACCATTATCAACAAACATTAAAATTTTTAATTTATCTTTTCCTAATTCTTGCTGAATGGTATTTACTATTTGCTCTGCATTATGATTATAACTATCTACACTTTTGTGGAATTCAATTGCTGTATTTAAGGTGTCTTCATAGTCTTTTATGTGCGGAATAGTGGTCTTATTAATACTTTCAATATAAATATTTATCTCACATTTGTTATTGTCCGCATCTTTAGAAGCGTCTAAACTATTTTGTAATAATTCTCTAATAGGATTAGCGTATCCACTCTTTTTATCAGCTAATTTCTTAGAAGTAAAGCCCTCAGTTTCGCCTGTTCTAAAATACAATTTTGACATTTTTTTATTCTCCTTTTAATCGGTGCAGTTACACGGAATAGCACTATCTAACTTTAATAATTCTGGATCAATTTTTTCGCCACTATCAACTTTCTTTTTAATGTCTTCAAAAACAAACTTATTAATACCGCCAAAAAAACCCACAAATTTAGTGTTTTCTTTAGTAATAGGCCTGCCCTCTGCAACTAAATCACGACTATATTTTTTTTCTATATTTATCCACCAGTCTATGCTTTCTGGCGTGTCTTTGTCAATATTTTTTTCCAATTGCAAAGTGGCAATCTGCTGTAATTTCGCTTTGCTTTTAAGTGGGCAATAAAGACAATTAGAAAAAAGCCCTGTATTGGATAATTTTAAATTAAAGTTTTGTCGCTCCCAAAACTCTATTACTTGTTCTTGAGTAATATTATTATCAACCAATGGGGCGTAAATACTTTCACCATGAGGTTGGTTAAATAATGATTTTCCTTGATTTTCTTGAGCTTCATCAATTCTATTTTCAATTTTAGTTATTCGTCTTTGCTCATCGTTTCTAATACCTAGGACTGATACATAATCCACTGCTAAATCACCATATAATTGTGCTTTATTACCAATAACACTTTCTACCAAGTCTTCATTGTCAATGATGATATTTGCTTTTGTCCAATCCTGCCAAAACTGTTTTTCTCTAACAAACGCACAACTTCTAACAAATTCTTTTTTAGACAGCAAGATAGCCTCTGGAACGCTACCGCCATTCTTTTTATGTATTTTTTTAACATCATCATCTGACATTTTAGGATTTTTACCATAATGCCCTAATCTCTCAATACCTTGTTTTTGTGCAAACCAGTCACTTAAAAAAGCATTAGTGATAAAAATTTTCATTGATATAGTGCAAATTCTAGACACCATACTTGGTAAAAATCCGCCAAGTGAAATCATTTCTTCAAATACTTCTCCCTTATAACGATAACCGCCAAGATTATCTTGACTAAGAGGTTGGTCATTAACTAATTTATAAGAAGGTTTTCTTGACCATTGATAAGTACCACTTGAATCCTCATAAGTTTGGTATTCAATCCAAAAAAATGGAATATTATATTGCTCCTCTGACATTTTTTTCATTTGTCGAGTAAATTCATAAGTAGCAGAATGTTCAGCAGAAGTATTATTAAAGATAATGATATCACCTCGTTTTGGATCAAGCTGACCTTCTTCAAGTAGATTCATCAACATCATGCCTGACGACCTACCCCCTGAGAATTTAACAATGTGTGGCTTATTATTCATCGTTTTTGCCTAAACTATTTGGATTTAAAAAGTTGTTGTCATTAACAATTTTTTTCGTAGTTTTTTGTTCTAATTCTTTTCTAGCATTTTTGGCGATACTACCGCCTTTCTTGGCAGATTCTTTGTTTTCATTAAAGCCAATTGCACCATCACTTTGTGCAATTTGGCGGGTGGACAATTCTGCTAAAGCGGTAAAAAGTAATTCTGCTTCGCTCATATGGTCGCGCAAGTTTTGAGTGTCTAAATTTTTAAGTGCTTTGTGTTCTTTGACTGATAGATCGCTCCATTCAGAGTGAATAATGTTAGTAAGTGTTGCAAATTCTAAGCCTGTTTTAACTTCATTTTCTTGCCAATAATCCGTAAGTTTGTTACGGGTTTCTTGCCCGCTCATTCTCTTTTCAATCCATTTTTTACTTCTGCCTGCTTTCTGCCAATTTTCTCTAGCGCGATTAAGCGACTGTTCAGGGTCGGTGATTTCTTGGATTCTCTCGTTGCCTACTTTTGCAAGCCAAAGTTTAATTGGTTCGGCTTTTTTACTGGGGACGGACTGGATAATTCTAAAAAGGGTTTGGGTGTCTGCCACATCGGTGAGATATTTTTTACCATCTGCTGCCGGTAATTTCAGTTGGTCACAATTTGTGACCAACTGAGAGTTTTCTTTGTTTAGTCTTTCTTTAAGGGTGCTCCAATAAGATTTTGCTTTTTTGTAGTTATGCTGTTCAGTCAAAACTGCGACAATATCAATCACTGAGAAAAACCATTTCTCTTGTTCTTTATCAAAATGACGGCGGATTTTAAAATCTTCAAACAGTTGTGGAGCTCTTGTGATTTTTTCAGCCATTATTATCTTTTCTTCGGTGGCAGTAAGTCGGTAATCGTGCCTTCTGCCATTTCAACGGCGAAAGCAGTAGTTTCGCTGAGGGTTGGGTGGGCGTGGATGGTGAGTGCAATGTCACTCATATCGCAGCCCATCTCAATGGCAAGGGTGGGTTCGGCGATGAGCTCACCTGCGTTAGTACCGCAGATGCCCATGCCTAAAATACGGTGTGTGTGTTTGTCGAATAGGGCTTTGGAGATACCTTCACTTCTGCCGATACTTAAACTTCTTCCTGAGGCTGCCCATGGAAATTTTCCGACTTCATAATCAATACCTTCTGCTTTTAATTCTTTTTCAGTTTTACCTGTCCAGGCGACTTCTGGGTCGGTGTAGGCGACTGAGGGGATGGTCAATGCATCAAAGCCTGATTTGTGTCCACAGATAACTTCAGCAGCCACTTTGGCCTCGTGAACGGCTTTGTGGGCGAGCATAGGTTGGCCGACGATGTCGCCGATGGCGTAGATATTTTCTACATTGGTTTTCATTTGTTTATCGACTTTGATAAAGCCCCAGTCGTCAACATTAACACCTGCTTTATTGGCGTCAATTAGTTTGCCATTTGCACTGCGACCAATGGATACCAAGACTTTGTCAAAAGTATCTGTTTCTGGTGCATTTTTGCCTTCAAAGCCGACTTTTATGCCGTCATTTTGTGCGTCCATACTGGTAACTTTGGTGTTTAGAAAGATATTTTCGTATTGCTTTTTAATGCGTTTAAATAGTGGGGCAACAATGTCTTTATCGGCCGCTGCAATCAGTTGGTCTGACAATTCTACCACCGTGATTTCACTGCCTAATGCCGCGTAAACCGTTGCCATTTCCAGTCCGATGATACCACCACCAACGACCAATAAGCGTTTTGGCACACTGTCTAATTCTAAAGCATCGGTTGAGTCCATTACGCGTGGGTCGTCGAATGGAAAAGCAGGGATTTTACTAACGCGAGAGCCTGCGGCAATGATACACTGTTCAAATTCAACGATTTCGTCACTGCCCTCAATAGCAATTTGGGTGTTGGAAATGAATTTCCCGTAGCCTTTGACTACTTTCACTTTTCTTGCATTTGCCAAGGCTTTAATGCCATCTGTTAATTTAGCAACCACGGCATCTTTGTTCTTTCGTACGCCGTCAATGCTGATTTCTGGACTGCCGAATGTCACACCAAGATGTTTTGCTTCTGCGGCTTCGTTAATGATTTCTGCGGTGTGAAGTAAAGCTTTTGAAGGGATGCAGCCGACATTTAAGCACACGCCACCCAAACTTTCATAGCGTTCAATTAGCACCACTTGTTTGCCTAAATCTGCCGCGCGAAATGCAGCCGTGTAGCCTCCTGGGCCTGAACCAATAACAACAACTTGCGTTTTAATCATAATCTGCCTCGCGTAAGATTGTATTCAGTTGCGCCATAAAGCGACCACCCTGTGCGCCATCAATGACTCTGTGGTCATACGATAGGGCAAGCGGCAAGGTTAATTCGGGTGTGAAATTTTCGCCGTTCCAAATAGGCTTGTTAAATGAGCGAGAAACACCCAAAATTGCCACTTCTGGCGCATTGACAATTGGTGTAAATTGTGTGCCACCGATGCCACCAAGACTAGAAATGGTAAACCCTGCACCTTGCATATCAGCAGGTTTAAGTTTGCCATCACGAGCTTTTGCGGAAATTTCAGCTAATTCTGTGGCAAGTTCTTGCAACGATTTTTGTTCCACATCGCGAATCACAGGGACGACCAAACCATTCGGCGTGTCCATGGCAATGCCAAGATTAAAGTATTTTTTAAGGATTAAATGCTCGCCCGACTCATCTAAAGACGCATTAAATCGTGGATGTATTTGCAATGCTTGCACCACGCCTTTCATAATAAAGACTAACGGGGTTAGTTTTACGCCTGCGGCTTTTTGCGCTTGTCGGTAGACTTCCATTTTGTCAATATTAACTTCGTCAAACTGCGTGACATGCGGTATATTTAACCAGCATGCCGTTAAATGTTTGCCTGATAATTTGTTGATTCTTGAAAGCGCCAAGGTTTCAGTTTCGCCGAATTTAGAAAAATCAATAACAGGTGTTTTTGGTAAGGCACCGCCTGTGCCACCCGATAACATAATTTGTTTAACATAACCTTTTAGGTCATCTTCCAACACCCTGCCTTTTTGCCCTGTGCCCGATACATTTGACAAATCAACGCCCAATTCACGCGCCAATTTACGAATAGAAGGTGAGGCGTGAGAAGTGCCTTTTGGCATATTTGACACAGATTGGTCAAAGGTTTTCGGTGTGGGTTTCTGGGTGGGCGTTGTATGTGTCGGTGCGGTGACTGGTGTTGGTGTTTGCTCGGCAGGGCTTCGTGTTGGCGTTGAAGCACCTGTGCTTTCTATGTTTAAAATTAAATCGCCCAACTTAATTTTATCACCCAAAGCAACTTTAATATCAAGCACTATGCCCGCAAGTGGCGTTGGGATTTCCATAGAAGCTTTATCACTTTCAAGGGTAATAATACCGTCTTCTTCGGACAACTCATCGCCGACATTGACCAAGATTTCAATAACTTCAACTTCGTCAAAATCGCCGATGTCGGGGACGACAACAGGCATGCTTTTTGGTTTAGTATTGACCACTTCTTCAATAACCTCAGCGTCCTTTTCTTCACTTTCGATGGATAAAATAATGTCGCCTTGTTTAATTTTGTCGCCAAGGCTAACTTTTATTTCGCTGATAATACCCGCTGAAGGGGCAGGAATTTCCATCGATGCCTTGTCGCTTTCAAGGGTTATTATGCCGTCATCTTCGGCGACTGTGTCGCCAATAGATACTAAAATCTCAATAACTTCAACTTCGTCAAAGTCGCCGATATCAGGTAAAGGTACATTTTTAATGTCAGACATAGGTCAAAATATAGTGCAATTTTAAAGTGGGTAATTATCGCATAAATATTACTGATAGCGTATTAAAAGTGGATAATATTCGCCTATGTTGAGAGCACTTGAAATTAATAACCTTACAAAAACTTATGCCAACAATTTTTATGCCTTAAAAGGGGTGAATTTATCGGTAACAGAAGGCGACTTTTTTGCCTTATTGGGTAGTAACGGCGCCGGAAAAACGACAATGATTGGCATTATTTGCGGATTATTAGAAAAAACAGCAGGTGAAATCAGCGTACTGGGACTCAATCAATCAAAAAATGTTGCCAAAGTAAAAGGGTTGATTGGCTTGATGCCACAAGAATTTAATTTCAATCCCTTTGAGCCGATTGAAGAAATTTTGATTAATCAGGCGGGTTATCACGGTATTGAACGCAGTGAGGCGAGAAAAAATGCTGAGATTTTGCTTAAACGCGTGGAATTGTGGGACAAACGCCGTGATATGGCGAAGTCGCTTTCGGGCGGCATGAAAAGGCGGTTAATGTTGGCAAGAGCGTTGATTCATCAGCCGAAAATTCTGATTTTAGATGAGCCAAGTGCGGGTGTTGATGTGGAAATCCGTCGTTCAATGTGGGCTTTTCTTAAAGAATTAAATCGGGATGGGATGACCATTATTTTGACCACGCATTATTTAGAAGAGGCAGAATCTCTGTGCCGAAATATTGCTATTGTTAATCAAGGAAAAGTGGTTGAACAGACCAGTATGAAGCAATTATTGACACAAATTTCGCAACAAGTGTTGATTTTAGAAAGTGCGGAAAAATTGACGGATATGCCAACAGATTTGGATTTTTCAATCACAAAATTAGATGAGTATTCTTTAGAGGTATTGGTAGAATCTGGCGTTAGCATTACTCAAATATTGCAAAATCTTGCGCAAAAAGGTGTTGAAATTACCCATGTGAAAAGTGCACAAAATCGCTTAGAAACTTTGTTTTTAAATTTGATTGAGAAATAATATGCAAAATAATATATTCATCCAATACAAAACCATTGTTATTAAAGAAATCCTGAGATTTTCACGGATTTGGTTGCAGACAATTTTCCCACCGGTTATCACCACTTCTCTATACCTTTTAATTTTTGGTGGCTTGATGGGTGAACGCATTGGAGCAATGCAAGGTGTGGGATATTTGCAGTTTATCATTCCTGGCATTATTTTAATGACGGTGATTCAAAACTCGTATTCAAATACGGTTTCCTCATTTTTCCTGGCAAAATTTAACCACAGTATTGAAGAAATTCTGGTATCGCCCGTGCCTTATTGGGTGCTTTTGTTGGGCTATGTTTCGGGTGGTGTAGCCCGTGGATTTTTTGTCGGTATTGGCGTGTTTATTGCGGTTTCATTCTTTGTAGATTTTCAGATTTATTCTGTGCCGATTGCCCTTGTTACTTTCTTATTGACTGCGATTTTATTTTCCTTAGCGGGATTTATTAATGCGATATTTGCACAATCTTTTGACGATATTTCTATTGTTCCTACCTTTATTTTGATGCCGATGACTTATCTTGGCGGAATGTTTTATAGTGTTGAAATCCTGCCTGAATTTTGGCAGTCAGCGAGTCAGTTCAACCCGATTTATTATATGGTAGACAGTTTTAGATTGGGCTTTTTGGGTACGAGTACTTCTGATTTTGCAACTTCAATATTGCTGTTAATTGTGATGATTGTTATCCTTATTTCGGTGTCGCTTTATTTGCTGAAAAGAGGGGTAAATATTAAGACCTAATTTTGCCTTCATCACCTGAGATAATTCTTTGAATGTTATCTTTATGCGTAAAGAAAACCCATACACAAATAAGGGAAATCACATAAGTTGCATTTAAATCTTTGCCATTTAAAAAATAAAAAATAGCAGGAGTGAGTAGGGTGGCAATCAATGCAGACAGAGAAGAAATTTTCAACACTTTGGCAATGAAGATCCAAATCAAAGCGAAACTCAAACCGACAAAAATATTCAACGCAAATAGCGTACCTAGTAGTGTTGCTACGCCTTTTCCACCTTTGAATCCAAAGAAAATTGGATAAACATGCCCCAAGAATGACGCCAAAGCAACGAAGGTTGTTGTTAATAAATCAACCCCTAAATATTGAGCAATAAGCACGGGAATTGCCCCTTTGGCACCGTCGCCAATTAGGGTGATGGCAGCGGCTTTTTTACCGCCGATGCGCAATACATTGGTGGCACCTGGGTTATTTGAGCCTTGTGTACGAGGGTCGGGAAGTCCGAAGGCTTTACAGACTAAGATTGCACTGGAAATTGAGCCGATTAGATAGCCAATAGTAATCAAAATAGGTAACATAGCGGTCTCTTTTAATAAAAGTTTGAATGTTACTATGGATATTGTATTTATACAAGGTTTGAAGATTGATTGTGTGATTGGTATTTATGATTGGGAGCGTAAAATTCGTCAAGATATTGTACTAGATATTGAAATGTCAGCAGATATTAAGGCGGCGAGTGAGACCGACCATATTGACCAAACGCTTGATTACAAAGCGGTTTCCAAGAGATTGATTGATTTTGTGAAAAACAGCGAATTCCAACTGGTAGAAACCTTGGCGGAAAAAATTACACGAATTATTATTGATGAATTTGGCGTGGAAAAAGTAAAATTAACTTTAAATAAAGGTAAGGCAGTGACGGGCGCAAAGGGTGTCGGCGTGATTATTGAACGCCATGCATAAGATTCATATTAATATTGGTTCAAATGAAAATCGTGAGCATAATATTCTGCAAGCGGTAGAGGCTTTGCGAATGAACTTTTTTGATATTGAATGTTCAGATGTGTTTGAAAGTGCATCAGCGGGCTTTAAGGGTAATGATTTTTATAATGTGGGCGTGAATGCAACCACGGATTTGAGCATCGTAGATGTTATCAGCGTGCTGCATACGATTGAAGATAAACAGGGGCGTGATAGGTCACAACCAAAATTTTCTGATAGGGGTGTGGATTTGGATTTGGTATTGTATGATAATGTGATTGATAAAGTACACAACTTGCCAAGAGAGGATATTTTAAGATACAACTTCGTACTTGCACCATTGGCACAACTTAATGCAAAAAGCATACATCCAATTGAAAATAAAACTTATGGGCAATTAAATGCAACAATGGCAATGTTAAAATCGTATAATATTGAAACTTTAATGGAGTAATCTTATGAAAAATTTTTCACTGGCTTTATTGTTAATATTCTCAACGCTATCATTTGCTGAATCTGATTTTGATGAAGGTATTGATTATGTGGTGCTAGAAAAACCTGTTAAAACTGTAACAGGAGACAAGGTAGAGGTGCGAGAGTTGTTTTGGTATTATTGTTCACATTGTTATAATTTAGAGCCTACACTTAACGCTTGGGTAAAGAACATACCTGAAAATGCAGAGTTTTTACGCCAGCCTGCGATGTTTTCTAAGCGTTGGTTAAATGGCGCTAAATTCTACTTTGTATTAAAAGAATTAAATTTACTTGATAAACTTCATGAGCCTCTTTTTAACGCCATTCACGAGCAAAACAAAAAATTTAGATCCAAACAAAGTTTTGTTGATTGGGTGGCAAGTTTTGGGGTTGATAAGCATAAAGTCGAAAATGCTTTTGACTCTTTCAGCGTGAGCGTCAAAGTCAATAAATCTAAAATTAATACCGCTAAATATAAAATCAGTGGCGTACCAACCTTGGTTGTTAATGGTAAATATTTGGTTGATTCTACCCATGCAGGGTCTCGCGTACGAATGATGAAAGTTATTGACCATCTTATTAAAATTGAAACCAAGGTTGAATGAATCTGTTTTAGTTTTATCAGGGCTTGATCCTTGTGGTGGTGCAGGTATCAGTGCTGATATTGAAACCATTCATCAGTTTGGGTTAACTGCATTACCAATAATAACCACGCTGACAGTGCAAAATACGCAGTCGGTTACAGACATTCAAGCTGTTGATACGGTGTTCATTGCTAAGCAATTCTATCATCTTCAAATAGATATAGATATTCAAATAGTTAAGATTGGACTGCTTTCTTCTGTGTCGCAAATTTATGAAATCGCTAAACTATTAAAAGACAAAGCATTGAAAATCGTCTTGGATCCGATTGTCAAATCTAGCACTGAAGATACCTTGTTAAAAGAACAAGCGATAGTCATTTTAAAAGAATATTTATTACCTTTGGTGTATATTCTCACGCCCAATTCAGCAGAATTATCTGCGTTATCGGCGGGTAATAGCGAACAGGAAAAAGTGGCATCTCTGCCATGTGAATGGATATTAGTAACCACAACGGATGTGTCAGACAGTGAGATTGAACACCGCTTATACCAGTATGGTAAATTGAAGAAGCGTTACGCCTATAAAAAATTATTAGGTGATTATCACGGTTCAGGTTGCACTCTATCCAGTGCCATTGCTGCTTTGATTGCTCAAGATTTGTCGGTAATAAGCGCTTGCCAGAAAGCCTTGGACTACACCTATCAAACTTTGTTAACGGCAAAGAATATTGGTAAAATGCAGAAACATCCTAATAGACAAAAATCATTATGAGTTTTATTGACAATTGGCTCCGCGTAGACATTAAAGACATTAACGCATACCATGTCCCCCCATCGAAAGATATGGTTAAATTGGACGCAATGGAATCCCCATTCCCGTTGGCAGATGATTTAATCGGTCAATATTTAGCCTATTTAGCAGATGCAGATTTAAATCGCTATCCCAATCCAAATGCCCTAGAATTGCAGCAGACTTTACGAGAATTAATGGCAATTCCAGAAGAATTCGGCGTGCTATTAGGTAATGGCTCTGATGAGTTAATCCAATTATTAGCCTTGGCCTGTGAGACAGGAGACACGGTTTTGAGTGTTGAGCCGAGTTTTGTGATGTACGATATGATTTCAAAATTTACCCGCTTAAACTATCAGGGTGTGGATTTGACTGAGGATTTTGAGATTGATTTGCCCGCAATGCTATCGGCAATCGAAACCCAACAACCAAAACTGATTTTCATCGCCTATCCAAATAATCCAACTGGTAATTCTTTTGACAGAGTAACGATTGAAAAAATCATTACTTCAACCAATGCAATGGTGGTGCTAGATGAGGCATATTATGCCTATGCTGACGACAGTTTTTTAGCCGATATTGCAAAATATCCAAACCTAGTTTTACTGAGAACTGTGTCAAAAATCGGTTTTGCCGGTTTGCGTTTGGGCTTGTTAATAGGTGCAAAAGATACCGTCGAGCAATTAGACAAATTACGCCTACCTTACAATATTAATATACTAACTCAAGTGAGTGCTAATTTTTTATTGAGTGAGCGAGAAGACATTGATGCCAATGCAAAAACCATATTAGAAGAGCGCACCAAGTTATCTTCCACACTCACCGAGATTTCTGCCTTAAAAGTCTACCCATCGCAAGCAAATTTCATCCTATTTAAAGCCCCAAAAGCCAATGAATTATTCGAAAACCTCAAACAAAATGGCGTGCTAATTAAAAATCTAGCTAACGCCAAAAAACTTAACGATTGTTTGCGTGTTACCGTTGGCAGTAGTGAGCAAAACCAACAATTTATGCGTATTGTGGAGGAATTTTATGGTTAACAACAAGACCCTATCTGAGTATTGTCATGCTTATTTAAATGTTGATGCTTTTAAAGATTATAGCCCAAACGGCTTACAGGTTGAAGGTAGGTCTGACATTCAAACCATTATTTCAGGTGTTAGTGCCAACCAAGATTTAATCGACCGTGCCATCGACGAAAAAACTGACGCACTTTTTGTCCATCATGGTTTTTTCTGGAAGGGCGAAGACCAACGCATCACTGGTATCAAAAAAAATCGCATCAAAGCCTTATTGGATAACAACATCAATTTATTTGGCTACCATTTGCCCCTTGATGCCCACACCGAAGTCGGTAATAATTTCCAACTTGCCGAACGCTTTGGTATCAAAAATCCCACACCCATTGGCGATACCTTGGTTTGGAAGGGGGAAGTTGATACAACACTGGGCGCACTTTCGAAAACTATTGAACAGGCGTTAAGTCGCAAGCCACTAATATTTGGCAATGAAGACAAACCTTTAAAAACGATTGCTTGGTGTAGTGGTGGTGCACAAAATTATATGGATCACGCCATCGATATTAACGCCGACTGTTTCATCACTGGCGAAGTCTCCGAACAAAACCCCGCCATTGCTAAAGAGAATAATATTGCTTTCATCGCTGCTGGACACCACGCCACTGAACGCTACGGTGTGCAAGCCCTTTGTCAGCATTTAAGCGAAAAATTCAATCTCAAACATCAGTTTATTGATATTGATAATACTGTTTGAGGTTTTTTGGTGATGTATTATGAAACACATAAAACATCACCTTTTCCACTCAAAAACTCGTCAAATAACTGGCTATTTGTTTAATCCCACAATCTTATGGTGTGTCATTACCCCGGCTATAGGAGACTAACTTATGGGAAACATAAATAACAAGCAATCTTTTAGAGAAAATCCAAACCATGAGATTGTAGGGCTAAACAGATAAGTAGAGAAAAAGCAAAAAAAAAAACGATTATTTTCTGTGTATAATGCATGTTTTATCTTAGTCCATTATTAATTTATATTATGAATACATTATTAACAAACTCAACCCAAACCCACTCATCAATAGCAAATATCGCGGGGGGGCACATTTCTAATGTACTCAACAAACTCAAACAACTCCTCCTCTTCAGCGCACTAACCTTATCACTGAATGTTACCGCTGTTGACAAGCCTCAAAGCTTTGATAAAGAAGCCTACTTAAACCTTAACCAAGAATACAACTGGAACAACCCTCAAACTTATTACAAAAAAGACAACCAAGGGCTGCTAATACTCAAGCAAGTCGGTAGCACAGTGCGTAACACTCTAGGCGCTACTAATTCAGACAATGCCAACCAATTTGGCAGCACACTTAAAAACAACCTTAAAAACCAAGCCATTAACCAAGCCGTTAGTGGTACCGAAGGCTATATCAACAACAAAGCCAACGAATATGCCAATCAATTTGGCGCTGGTCGCACTGAAATCCAATTAGGTGGATTTAACTCAGAAGCACTCAATTACAACATTAGAACCATTCAACCCCTCTCTGAACTTAACGAAGACAGCCAAGATTTAATCTTCTTCCAAGGACAACTAACCTCAGGTCAAAATCACAGCGAACGCCGTGAAACCTTAAACCTAGGTATCGGCTATCGCAAATTACTAGAAGCAGGGCAATCGATTGCCGGCATCAACCTCTTCACCGACTATGAAACCCAATCTGCACACAAACGCGCCAGCATCGGCTTAGAATACCAAAGAACCAATTTTAAAGCCAACTTTAACAAATACCAATCACTCTCAGACAAAAAAGTCATTGGTAGTTTTACTGAAGAAGTACTTGATGGTTATGATGTGAAACTAGAAGGACAAATCCCTTACCTGCCTTGGGCTAAAATCAAAGGCACCCGCTATGTTTGGGACAAAACCACCAACGCCAACAGCGTAGATATTAAAGGCACCATTCTTGGTGTTGAAGTGCAACTCTCTGACGCCGCTCGCTTTGAGTTCGGCACTGAGAAGTCCAACAGCGCTGATAGTAACAGCTACGCCCGCCTAAGCATGGCAATACCTTTTAAAGACAGTAAGTTCACCAACTTTAAAATAGCCGATAAAGCCTTTAAAAACACAAACAAAATGCAATTGGGTGAATTTGCCTGGGTAGAACGAAGCAACAAAATCCGTATTGAAAAAGTCACAAATGGTGGCACTATTATCCTAGGTGAATACAATGCCTTTACTGTCGGCGCAACTTGTACCATCACTGACAGTGCAAGCGTATCAACAGTCGCAACCACAGGATCCGATGGCTCTGTTACCCTGCCAAGTCTTAGTATTCCAGCAGGCTTAGTGACTATGAGTTGTACTGGCGGTACCTACACCGATGAGGCAACAGGACAAACTGTTGACCCTGCACCAACCTTACGCGTGGTAAAAAAATACTCAGGCACAGGCCCTTTAACGATAATAGCTTCACCACTGTCTGAGATTGCTTATCAATTAGCAGACGCAGCAGGTGGCATTGCAGGTAATATTGCCGACAAAAACACTGATGTTGCTACTGCCTTTGGTATTAAAGGGGTTGACTTTACTGGCACCATTCCAACTGATCTTAATAACGAAGCAGCAGGCAACGACGACGCTGGCAAATTTGGTTTGGTATTAGCAGGCATCTCACAAATGCAAGAGTCTACCCCATCAGTTACCATCGCTACTTTGGTCGCAGACCTAAATACTGACGGTATTTTAAATATGCCAAATCAAGATTTGACAACTGCGATAAACACTTGTATGGCTGGAAACACAGCTTCTGATACAGACGGTATTGCTTGTAATGGCGCTTCAGGTAATCCAGGCACTGCAGCCACAGCCGTCAAAGACAACCTAGCCATTCTTGCCTCTGACAGTGTGCTAGCCGATATTGGTACTGATGCTAATACTTCTAGCACCTCTGACACCACCATTGCTGAGTTTGGCAGTATCTTGCCAGCACTCACTGATTTTGTGAATGCCAACTTGAGCGCTTATCAAACTTACATTGATGCCAACCCAGGCAGTTTTGCCTCGCCTGCCACGCAAGCTGAAGTACAAGCAATGATTACTGCGGTGAATGCTGCGGTAACTGCTGCTGCCTCTGACAGTGTGCTAGCCGATATTGGTACTGATGCTAATACTGCTAGCACCTCTGACACCACCATTGCTGAGTTTGGCAGTATCTTGCCAGCACTCACTGATTTTGTGAATGCCAACTTGAGCGCTTATCAAACTTACATTGATGCCAACCCAGGCAGTTTTGCCTCGCCTGCCACGCAAGCTGAAGTACAAGCAATGATTACTGCGGTGAATGCTGCGGTGAATACTCCACCAACTCTAAGCAGCTCTACCCCAGCTGACAATGCATCTGCTGTTGCTGTCGCTAGCAATATCGTACTAACCTTTAGTAAACCTATGATAAAAGGCAGCAGTGGTGATATCGTACTCCGTAGATTGATTTCAGGCACCGACACAATCATTGAAACCTTTGCTTTTAATAGTGCAAAAGTTACGATAGGCACAGGTGCCACACAAAATGTGGTTACCATTAACCCAACGGCTGATTTAGTGTTTAATGGTGTCTACCATATCACCATTGCCAGCGGTGCACTAACAGATGTTTCAGCCAATGCCTATACAGGTATTACTAATGCTACGACACTGAACTTTGAAGTGATTGCACAAAGTATAGACGGCTATAAAACAGTGCGCTCTCCAGATACAGATAAACTATGGCTAGATAGAAACCTAGGAGCAACACAAGTAGCCACTTCAAGCACAGATAGCGCTAGTTATGGTGATTTATACCAATGGGGCAGAAAGGCTGATGGACATGAAGACAGAACAAAGACTAGCACATCAAGCACACTGACTTCTGATATCACCAATGCAAGCACAACGCTATTTATTACTAGTGCTAGTGATTGGGTAAATGTAGATTCATCAGGTGCATCGCGCACTGCCGCTTGGGCAGATGGTGGCAGTAATGACATTTGTCCAGCAGGCTTTAGTGTGCCAACTGATGCTGAACTAGCCGCTGATACTACCGGTGCCACCACCACGGATATTATCAACAGCGCCACAGCCTTCTCTAGCTTCTTGAAAATCCCACTTGCTGGCTTCCGCGCTCGGTCGAATGGCACGCTTAACGGTGTTGGCACTTACGCCCTCTTGTGGAGTCGCTCTGCTTATGGGTCGTCGGCTGCTCGCAGTTTGTACATCGGTGGTGGCGGTGCGGACTTCGCCAGCGATGATCGTGCCCTCGGCTTTAGTGTTCGTTGTATTAAGGATTAAGCGCAGCGTGATACTTTGATTTATTTGCACACTTTGACCCTTGACACAGACATTCCGCAGGGTGGCTGGGTGCTCTTAAATATAAAGGGACGCTACCCTTTTTATGCTAAAATATCCAAATGCCAAGACAAGCCAGAAGTGTATTTGCCAATATTCCACACCATGTAACTCAGCGAGGTAATCGCAAAACTGATGTGTTTTTTTGTGATAAAGATAAAGATTATTACCTAGAATTATTACAAGAATACACTACAAAGCACCAAGTGAAAGTATTAGCATATTGTCTAATGACAAACCATATTCATTTAATTTTACAACCAGCCACAGCAGATGGGCTACAAAAAGTCTTAAAACTATTGCATATGCGCTATAGCCAATATATCAATAAACAACAAAATACGAGTGGTATTTTATGGCAAGGCAGGTTTTTTTTCTTGTGCTTTGGATGAAAAATACACTTATTACGCATTTGCTTATGTTGAGAATAACCCTGTAAAAGCAAATATGGTAGAAAATGTGCAAGATTATTTTTATTCAAGCGCAAGATTTCATCTTGGGTTGAGTAAAAATAGTTTGTTGGTTGAGTATGATATTGGCGTTAGGCAAGATGAGTATGACAATTATTTAAAAAGTATGTCTTTTCAAAATAATGATATTTTAAAATGCAATACTAGAAAGGGCTTACCTTGCGGAAGTACTGGTTTTGTAAAAAAACTTGGAAAAATTGTAGGTAGAGATTTGAGTTTTAAAGGCGTTGGTAGATCTAAAAAAGGGTAGCGTCCCCTTTAATCCAAAAACTGACGCACTTTTTGTCCATCATGGTTTTTTCTGGAAGGGCGAAGACCAACGCATCACCGGTATCAAAAAAAATCGCATCAAAGCCTTATTGGATAACAACATCAATTTATTTGGCTACCATTTGCCCCTTGATGCCCACACCGAAGTCGGTAATAATTTCCAACTTGCCGAACGCTTTGGTATCAAAAATCCAACGCCCATTGGCGATACTTTAGTCTGGAGGGGGGAATTGACGCAACACTGGGCGCACTTTCAAAAACGATTGAACAGGCGTTAAGTCGCAAGCTACTAATATTCGGCAATGAAGGCAAGCCTTTAAAAACGATTGCTTGGTGTAGTGGTGGTGCACAAAATTATATGGATCACGCCATCGATATTAACGCCGACTGTTTCATCACTGGCGAAATCTCCGAACAAAATCCCGCCATCGCTAAAGAAAATAACATTGCTTTTATTGCCGCCGGACACCATGCCACTGAACGATACGGTGTGCAAGCCCTTTGTCAACATTTAAGCGATAAATTTGGTATTAAGCATCAATTTATTGACATTGACAATCAAGTATAATATCTCATTTTTATAATCTTTACATTTTTATATAATGAGCAAAAAATTTGATGTATGTGTTGTTGGCGCAACAGGGGCTGTGGGCGAGACGATTCTTTCTATTTTAGAGCAACGAAACTTTCCGATTAATAATTTATATCCGTTGGCCAGTAGCAATTCTGCGGGTAAGAAGATAATGTGCCAGGGTAAGACTTGGATGGTGCAAGATTTGGCAACTTTTGATTTTTCACAGGCGCAGATCGGTTTGTTTTCGGCGGGTGGGCATATTTCTGAAAAGTATGCGCCAATTGCAGCGCAAGCAGGCTGTGTGGTGATTGATAATACAGCGCATTTTCGTCGTGATGAAGATATTCCATTAGTGGTGCCAGAGGTGAATCCACACGCGATTGCGGGTTATACAAAACGCAATATTATTGCCAATCCAAATTGTTCAACTATTCAAATGTTAGTAGCGTTAAAACCTATTTATGATGCGGTGGGTATTGAACGAATCAATGTCGCGACTTATCAGGCGGTGTCGGGTTCTGGCAAGGAGGCGATTTCGGAATTGACCAATCAAGCGGTTAATTTGTTGAACGGTAAGGAGGTCGATGTTGAAGTTTATCCTAAGCAAATTGCGTTTAATGTGATTCCGCATATTGATGTTTTCCAAGACAATGGTTACACCAAAGAAGAAATGAAAATGGTGTGGGAAACAAAGAAGATTTTTGAAGACGAAGACATTTTGGTTAATCCAACTGCGGTGCGTGTGCCAGTTCTGTATGGGCATTCTGAGGCAATTAATATTGAAACTAAGACTAAAATTACAGCAGCAGAAGCCACTGCAATTTTAGAAAAAGCCGACGGCGTTAAGGTGATGGATGTGCGCGGGGATGGTGGTTATGCGACACCATTTGTTGAGGCGACGAACCACGATGAAACTTTTGTTAGTCGTATTCGTGAAGATATTTCACACGAGAAAGGCTTGAATTTATGGGTGGTTTCTGATAATATCCGCAAGGGTGCTGCATTAAATAGCATTCAAATCGCTGAAATTCTAATTGAAAAATATTTATAGGAGCGTATTATGGTAGAAAAATTACCAACTAAAAGCCTTATTGTTGCTATCCTTTTGGCGGTATTTTTTGGTCCAATTGGTTTATTTTATGCTAGCGTTGTTGGTGCATTAGTTATGCTAGTTATTACTGCAATTATCGGCTTTGTTACTTTCGGATTTGGCTTGTTTGTTCCTTATATTATTTGTATTATATGGGCAATTATTGCTGTTAATAATTACAATAAAAAGATAATTGAAATTTCAAAATAATATGATAAAAGTATCCAGAAAAACCAATGAGACTGACATTGAAGTAGCATTAAATTTGTATGGTACAGGTCAGGCAAATATTGATACAGGCGTGCCATTTTTAGACCATATGCTTGACCAAATTGCACGCCATGGTTTGATGGATTTAACCATTAAATGTGATGGTGATACGCAAATTGATGACCATCACAGTGTTGAAGATATTGGCATTACTTTTGGTCAGGCGTTCACCAAAGCGGTGGGTGACAAAGCAGGACTTACTCGTTATGGGCACGCTTTCGTGCCGCTAGATGAAGCATTGTCACGCGTGGTTTTAGACTTATCTGGTCGTCCAGGTTTGGAACTTAATGTCGCTTTCACTCGTGCGATGATTGGCACATTTGATGTAGACTTAATCTCAGAATTTTTTCAAGGTTTTGTCAATCATGCGTTAATTACGCTACACATTGACAATCTAAAAGGGGTGAATTCCCACCACCAGGCTGAAACGATTTTCAAAGCATTTGGTCGTGCATTGCGTATGGCAGTTACTTTAGACGATCGTCAGGTAGGCATTATTCCTTCAACCAAAGGTAGTCTGTAAAATCTAATGCCCCAAAGTATTGCGATTGTTGACTATGGTATGGGTAATGTGCGTTCGGTGCAAAAGGCATTGGCGCATGTTGCGCCGAACGACAACATTTTCTTAACCGATAATGCTGATTTAATTCGTAGTGCAGACCGCGTTGTGTTTCCTGGACAAGGGGCAATTGGTGCTTGTATGCAGGCATTGAATGCGCATAATTTGGTTGAGGTTATTAAGCAATCAGCACTCGAAAAACCATTTCTTGGTATTTGTCTTGGCTTGCAATTATTGTTTGACCATTCACAAGAAAATGGGGGTGTTGAGGGTTTATCTATCTTGCCTGGGAATGTGGTGCATTTTCCAAAAAGTGCACTGAAAATCCCGCATATGGGATGGAACACTGTCAAGCAAACCTCAGAGCATCCACTTTGGCACAATATTGATGATAATGCGCGCTTTTATAGTGTCCACAGTTATTTTGTGGAGACGCTCGATACTGATGTAATTACAGGGTCAAGCAGTTATGGTATTGATTTCACTTGCGCTGTGGCAAAAGACAACTTATTCGCCGTGCAATTTCACCCTGAAAAATCTCAGCACGACGGCTTACAATTATTGGAAAACTTTGTTAATTGGGCGTGAATTAACGCAGAGAGTTGTTCTCCAGGCAGTGTATATATGCTTGATGATCCATCGGGGTTTTGTTTTTTTGTGAAGAGAAGAT
This sequence comes from endosymbiont of Bathymodiolus septemdierum str. Myojin knoll, assembly GCF_001547755.1. Lineage (NCBI taxonomy): Bacteria > Pseudomonadati > Pseudomonadota > Gammaproteobacteria > Bathymodiolus septemdierum thioautotrophic gill symbiont. The sequence continues at coordinate 193,503 of NZ_AP013042.1, forward strand.
CATTTCGGCGATACAGTCCATCATCTTGTGTTCTGCTGCGTGAGGGTCTTGGACTTTTTTCACAATTTTTTGATAATACCCTTGAATGCCTATTGGCTGGTTGATGGATAATTGTTCTCTGAGAGATAGGTGTAAATTAATGTGTAAAAAAGGGTTGACTTCGCCCTGTTCTGGAAAATAATCTGACTCTATGTCATTGATGTATGTGTGATATTCAGGGTGCATTTCAATCACTTTCGTGAGCTGATCTTCTAGGGGGTCTAAGGGTTTTTTATTTAAAAATTTTTGCCATGCATTAGCAAGGAATTGGCGTTGTTGCGTTCTATCTTGTGTGTAAAGCACTTAGTCTAAATTCTTTTCTTCGTACTCACATAAGTCAAGCAAAATACACTCAGGGCACAACGGCGAACGCGCTTTACAAGTATAACGACCGTGTAAAATCATTAAGTGATGTGCGGGCACACGATATTCATCAGGGATGAATTTAACCAATTTCTTTTCTACTTCTAACACAGTCTTACCACTGGCAATCGCTGTGCGATTGGCAACACGATAAATGTGTGTGTCAACAGCAATGGTCGGATGTCCAAAAGCTGTGTTTAAAACCACATTTGCTGTTTTGCGACCAACGCCTGGCAGGGCTTCTAGTTCTTTGCGTGTTTCGGGTACTTTAGAATCGTATTTATCAATCAAAATTTTGCATGCTTGAACGATATGCTTGGCTTTTGAGTTAAACAGACCGATGGTTTTGATGGTTTCTCTCACTGCATCTTCACCCAATTCATAAATTGCTTCAGGTGTATTTGCCAATGGGAAAAGTTTCTCCGTGACCTTGTTGACACTTTTATCCGTCGCTTGTGCTGATAAAGTTACCGCGACCAACAATTCAAAAGGCGTTGAATAGTTTAATTCTGTTGTTGGATTAGGTATCTTTTTTAGTAACCTACCAAATATTTCACTGCGAGTTTCGGCGTTCATTGTTTTTTTTGTATCACTTTGATTGAGCAAATATTATACAGTGAAAACCCATAAATAGCAAAGTCATGCTACAGCATACTTTATAAGAGATATGGGTCCTATAAAAAGGATTCTGCATATTGTTCTAATTGCGCCCATAAGTTTTCTTTTTCAGGGTGTATCTTACGCATTGTATTGATGGTATTTGAATATTTATCAATTGACAAATATCCATTTTCTCCAGACTGCATACGCCCCTGCACGGTTTCAAACCAGTTTTCTTGCTCATCTTCAGTTAAAGATTCTGGATAATTTCTAGCTTTAAAATGGATTAATAAGGTATTGAGTTTTGCATCTTTAAATTTTGGATGAAATGCCTTTAACTGCTCTACACTCAGTGTTTGAATTTGATCGCAGATTACCCTATCTGTGTTATCTATAAAACCGTCATACAACAACTGGTCGGCATCCGTACTTGGTGCAGGTCTATCGCCTTCATTGCGATATAAATCTTGTGCTACTTTACCAAGTGCAATTTGATTATCTTTAATAAATTCCAACCTTTGTAACCTAATATCCATATCCAGTTGCAATTGCCCTGCAATCGCAGGGTCTAATTTGTAAACATTTGGTACAAACATTGGACTTTTGTTAAAAATTAAATCTTTAATTTGCAATCTTTCCATGCCCTCTGGTAAATCTGACTGTTTGGTGAACATTAATTTTTTTAATTCATCAATTTCCAATTCCAATAAAATTGCAGGATCTTGGTCAAGATTAAACACAATTGCACGGTCATTATATTCAGGGTGATACGCTAATGCTGTACATAGACGCGTACAAGAAAGCATAGCAGGATACATTCCTGAAGTATGCAGCATTGGTTCAAACAGTTTGATTTTATTCTCAACCGTTTTCTTTTCTCTGAGACTGAATGCATACGCAAATAATTTCGGTTGCGTGTCCTTGATAATTTTCGCAATCGCAATCGTCGCCCGTACATCTGCCAATGCATCGTGGGCATCACTATGTTCAATGCCATTCGCAGGTGCAAGTTGGTCTAATCTAAAGACAGGTTTACCATTTTCATCAAATACCCATTTTAGGCAATTGTCTTTTTTTAATGCATAACACAAGCGCACTACATCTAAAATATCCCAACGCGTATTGCCATTTTTCCAATGCCAAGTATAAGGATCAATGAAGTTTCGATATAAAGTGTAGCGGGTAAATTCATCGTCAAAACGAATGCTGTTGTAGCCAACCACACAGGTGTTCGGCGCTGAAAATTCAGTGTGAATTTTCTTAATAAATTGGTGTTCAATTAAGCCATTTTGCTCACAATATTGTGGTGTGATACCCGTCACTGCACACGCCTCTGGCGATGGTAAGCAATCATTCGTCGGCTTACAATAAAACATATGCTCATCTAAGATATTTAGATTTTCATCTGTGCGAATGCCTGCAAATTGTGAGATGCGAGATGTTTTCGGGCTCAATCCAAAAGTTTCGTAGTCGTACCAATAAAATGTTTTCATATTTATACAAAGACCTCCATGGGTTATTTTAGCAATAAAAAACCCAGTCATTAAGACTGGGTTTTTTTAATTCTAAATAAATAAATTTACTGTGGAATTACATTTACAGCTTGAGGGCCTTTAGCACCGTCTTCTAAATCGAACACAACTTCCTGACCTTCATCTAGTGATTTATAGCCATCACCCTCAATAGCGCGGAAGTGAACGAATACATCGTCACCACTTTCTTGCTCAATAAAACCAAAACCTTTTTTTGCGTCAAACCATTTGACCTTTCCTGTTGTAGACATAATAGTCTCCTTTATTATAAAAAAAAATACCGAAAAAAAACGAGACCACTTTTATAACTCAGAGTTGATGCAAAGCATCAGTACCACATAATAAACAGCAGCTGTATTCTTACCAGCATTTGCTATTTTAATGAATTATACGACGATGTGAAGCTTATTTGAATTTTATTGGGAGTGACACTCATGGAAAATCTGCGCTGGACAGGTGGCACAGATTTCCCTCTCCAATCTTTTGTAAATAGAGGCGATTGCCTGTGATTTTGAGTCAAAGAAATTCGCTCTACCGATACGCTCAATGAAATGTGACTTGGCGGAAAATTCATAAACAGGGGCTTTTAGACCTACAAAATATAAGCCACCTCCATTTTTTACCAAACTATTGTTCTCCGAAATGAGTGCCTCTGTGCCTGCTAAGTCAATAAAGTTAATGCCACTGGCAACAATTAAAATATGGTTGATACGCTCATTTTCAACAATGGTGGCAATGCGTTTTTGAATGTGACTCACAGAGCCAAAATAAACCGACATATCGATACGGATAATTTTAAGTTGAGGACATTGTTTGAGTGGTTTTTCCTCAATATTGATCAATTTGCGCTTACCACTAGTTTCGACATTATCCAATGATAGAGTGGGGATGCTTGGGGTGGAGGTTTTACTCAAAAATAGCACCAATGAAAGCAAAACACCCAAATAAATAGCAAATTCTAATTCAAGAAAGAGGGTGGCCAAGAAAGTGGTTATTAAAACTGCCGACTCTTCCATGCTAAAACTCAGAGTCTCGCGAATATGATGAAAATCAATCAAATTATAGGCAACCACCAAAATCACACCTGCCATTGCAGCAATTGGTAAATATGCCATTAAGGGTGCGATTAATAACACGATTGCCATCAAAATAATGGCTGCAAAAATAGCAGATAACGGGGTTTTTGCACCAGATGCATAATTCAATCCTGAGCGGGTAAATGAACCAGAGCCTGCGTAACTTGACATAAAACTACCGAATATATTTGACATGCCTTGTCCAATAAATTCTTGGTTAGAATTGATGCGTTGATTGGATTTAGTGGCAACAGCCCGGCTGATTGAAACAGCTTCAATTAAACCCAGTAGAGCCACAGCAAAGGCCTCAGGTGCTAGCATCTTGATGGTTTCAAGAGAGAAACTTGGCATTGACAATGGTGGTAAATGTGCGGGAATTTCACCGACTAATTTAATTTCTGAGGTAAATTCCTTAAAATACAAAGCAAGCACACTACCAACAATCATTCCTATTAATAAATTCGGCAATTTAGGTAGAAATTTTTTGATTAAAATCGTTGTAATTAGGGTGGCTAAGCCAATAGTGACAAGATAAAAATTGGTATTACCTACGCCTTGATATAAGTCTATTAAAGTGTGAAAAAAAGACTCACCTTTGGGGATAAAAATCCCTGTAATATGCTTTAACTGACTGCTGGCAATTAAAATCGCTGCACCTGCAGTAAAACCAATAACCACTGTATGCGAAACGAAATTAACCATTGCACCTAATCGTGCCAAGCCAAAGGCTAATTGATATACGCCTGCAAGGAAAGTGAGCGTCAATGTTAAAGAAACAAATTCAGTAGTACCAGGTTCTGCATGATGAGAAATCGCAGAAAAAACCACAATAGAAATTGCCGTTGTTGGCCCCGACACTAGATGTAGTGACGAGCCAAATAAAGCAGCAATAATCGGCGTGACCATTGCGGTATAAAGTCCGTATTCAGGGGGTAATCCTGCGATTGTTGCAAATGCCACACCTTGTGGTAGGACGATAACTGCACCTGTTAAACCTGCGATTAAGTCTGCTTTAATCGTGTCTTTAGTAATAAGTTTGAACCACGCTAAAAAAGGGAAAAAGTTTCTAAAATTAAAATTCATTACTTACCTCGAAAATTTTGGTTTCTTGCTGCGTCGGTTATTTCCATCGCTGCCTTTGCCTTTGTAGTTTGAACTTTTTCCTTTACTTCTGCGGTCTTTTGAGAATTTCTTGCGACCAAATTTACGGTCTCTATCACCACCATTAAAATTTGAACCACCGATTCTTGCTGTGTTATTTTTATCCGTCAATGCAACTATATTTAGACGCTTACCGCAAACCACAGTTTTTTGTAATAATGTCAAAACCTCTTTTGGCATTTCATCTGGTAAATCAACGGTTGAAAAATTATCAAAAATCTGAATTGAACCGATATATTCACTATCAATATCGGCTTCATTTGCAACCGCACCCAAAATATTGCCTGGCTTTACGCTGTTATTATTACCGACATCAACACGGTAACGCAACATTGGAACTTGTGGATTGTCTTTGAGTGGTGAGGCTTCTGTTGAAATGGTTTTTTCTTCGCCTTGCCTTTGCTCTCTGCCAAAACTTTGGGTTTTATCAGAAATCAACAATGGCTCTTTGCCTTGTGCGATAAATGCTAAGGCAGCAGCTACTTTTACCGATTCTAATTCTGGATTTGCTTCTTGGAATTCAGTCACTAATTTCTCAAAAACTTCTAAGTTTTGGTTGTTAATCGTGTCTGAAATATTGTTTTTAAAAGTTTCAATGCGTTTTGCGTTGATAATTTTGGCAGTCGGCAATTCAATTGGTTCAATTTTTTGGCGTGTGACTCGTTCAATGGTATTTAGCATGCGTCTTTCACGGTTTGAGACGAATAAAATTGCCTCTCCAGAACGACCTGCACGACCTGTTCTGCCAATGCGATGCACATAGGTTTCGGCATCTTGTGGAATGTCGTAATTAACCACATGTGAAATTCGTTGTACATCTAAACCACGCGCGGCTACATCTGTTGCCACTAAAATATCAATCTTACCTTTTTTGTAATTATTAATAATGCGTTCGCGTTGATTTTGAGCGATGTCGCCGTTGATTGCAGCCACAGAAAACCCACGAGCAGAGAGTTTTTCTTCTAATTCAACCGTCATGGTTTTAGTGCGAGCAAAAACAATCATTGCGTCGAACGAAATAACTTCTAAGATACGCGTCAACGCATCTAATTTCATTGCCATATTACTCACCATCATATACTTTTGAGTAATTGTTAGCGCTGTTTCTGTCTTGTTTTTAACTTGGACAATCTTTGGGTTGTTTAAAAACTTTTCTGCCACTTTCTTAATGACAGTGGGCATTGTCGCTGAAAATAAGGCAATTTGACGCGCTTCTGGAATGCGCTCCATTACCCATTTAATATCATCAATAAAACCCATCTTTAGCATTTCATCGGCTTCATCTAAAACGAATGATTTCAAGTTATCCAACTTCAAAGTGCCGCGTTTAATATGGTCCATCACCCTGCCAGGTGTGCCAACCACAGCGTGGACGCCGCGTTTTAACGGTCGTAATTGCACATCGTAAGATTGCCCGCCATAAATTGGCAATACATGAAAACCTTTTAAACCTCGTGCATAGGTCTGCACTGCCTCGGATACTTGAATGGCAAGTTCACGCGTTGGTGTTAAAATCAGAAGTTGTGGCGCATTTAAATCCAGATTAATTTTGTCTAATAAAGGTAAAGCAAAAGCGGCCGTTTTACCTGTGCCTGTTTGTGCTTGACCGATGACATCTTTACCATCTAGTAGGTAATTAATACATTGTTCTTGAATGGGTGACGGTGTCTCATAACCGATTTTGTCCAAAACCCCTAAAATAGAGTCAGATAATCCCAAGTCACTAAACTTGATTTGCGGTTTATTGTTTTCTTGCTTTTCTTGAGAATCAGACATGGTGTCTTTTATAGGGGGCGTGTGTTAAAGAATGAAATTATACACTATTGCGTACCTAATATTAGTATTTCATTATATAATAATCAACTTTTACGATAATAGGCGATTTTTATGGTATCGTTAAACAAATGAAAACTCAGATAAATACGGCTAATTTAGAATTTTCTGATTGTAGCCAATGTGCTGTCAGGTCAAGAGCTTTATTCAGTGCAGTTGACGAGGACAAAGTGCATATTACGCAAGAATATCGTGACAAATGCCGTGTTTTTTCAGCGGGTGATATTATTCATATAGAGAAAGAGCCTATTAATTATGCTTTCACACTACGCACTGGCTGTTTGATTTTGTACAATGATTTAAGCAATGGCGAGCGCCAGATTTTAAGAGTTGCGCTACCAGGTGATTTTGTCGGCTTTAGTCGTAACCGTAATGGCGAATTGTTGTATTCCATCAAGGCAGAAACCGATTCCAGTATTTGCTTATTTTTTGATGATAATGTCACCAAAATGATTTCAGAGAATGCTGAAATTGCCAAAAGATTGATTGAATTACAATCGCACGAAGCCAGTTTATGCCAACAACGCCTCTTAAATTTAGGGCAGAAAACGGCGACTGAAAGTTTGGCTTATTTGATTATGGAGCTTTATTCACGCATTCGCATGCAATCCCCCAAAGAGTTTAACTTTACAACGGGTGAGGCATTTTTCCCACTCAGTCAGGCAGATATGGGCGATGCCTTAGGATTAACTAAGGTGCATGTAAATAGAGTAATTACCAATTTTAAAAAGCAAGGATTGATTGCTTATAGTCGTAAAAAAATACGCGTGATTGACGAACAAAAACTCTCTGAGGTCGCACAGTTTGATATTGCGTTAATTGAAGATCCATTTCGCCAATTTATTTAAACAAAAGCAACATAAGTTATTTATTTAAAATAAATAACTCGATATAATGTTCAGCAATTATCAAAAAAATGTAGTGTTAGATGCAATATTTTAATTATTCAACTGGTAAAGACACAGGAAGGTTATTATGATTCAAGCAAGTATTCAGCGTTTAGTAGATTCGCAATATTCCCCCGCTAAATTATTTTTTGGCTTTTCAGTTTGGTTGATTCTTATTCCACCTATTAGCGCATTTTATGGCAGTTATTATACGGGCTGGTCATTAGGTATTGGCGAACCAATTCACTTGTCTTTTTCAGAGTCTATCGCTATTGCAATTTTTTATGCTATGGCATTAATCATAGCCTGGTTTTTAACCGCATTTATTATTAAATGGATGTCCAGAGTTTATGCCCCAGAGGCAACATTAAAAGACGCCTTTGCTGTTGTAACAGTAGTAACTACACCAATTATGATAGGCGGTTTTGCACATTTGTATCCTTCTGTGTTATTCCATGTTGTTGCACTTACGCCTGTTTTTATTTTAAGTGGGTATTTATTATTTGCCTCTATTCCAGTATTGTTAAAAACCAACTATGATCGTGGCATTTTTATGGGTTGCTCACTATTAGGATTTGTGGCGACTGGTTTTTTATGTTTTTTAGGTATTGTTACTACCGCTTGGGTACAAGGTATCGGCCCTAACTTAGGAGTTTAAAATTATGAACAAAAATAGTTACTACACGGATTCTACAACTGTATTTTTAATTGCCTGCACCATGCTTTGGGCGGTAATAGGTATGAGTGCCGGGGTTTATTTGGCGGCTGAGTTGGTGATGCCACATCTTAATTTTGATATTCCGCAAATCACCTTTGGTCGTTTACGCCCCTTTCATACTAATGCCGTTATTTTTGGTTTTGGTGGGTCAGCTTTGATTGCTACCGCATTTTACACAGTGCAACGCACCTGCCATGTGCGTTTATTTTCACCAAAATTAGCATGGATTGTGGCGATTGGTTGGCAAATTGGCGTAGCTCTTGGTGTGGGTAGTTTGCTAATGGGTTATACTTCAAGTAAAGAATATGCAGAATTTGAATGGCCTATTGATATTGCTGTTACCATCGTTTGGGTTAGTTTTGCTATTGTATTTTTCGGCACATTGGCAACCAGAAAAATTCGCCCTATTTACGTGTCTAATTGGTTCTATGGTGCTTTGATTATCGTAGTGGCAATGCTACACATTGTTAATAATTTGGCGATTCCTTATAGTTGGACGCAGGCTTATCCAATTTATGAGGGCGCACAAGATGCCATTGTGCAATGGTGGTATGGACATAATGCGGTTGGTTTCTTTTTAACCGCAGGTTTCTTAGGTATGTTTTATTATACATTACCCAAACAAGCAGACAAACCAGTATGGAGTTATCGCCTTTCAGTGATTGCATTTTGGGCATTTGTCTACACTTATATTTGGGTAGGTCCGCACCATTTACACTACACCGCTATCCCTGATTGGCTGATGACAGTGGCAATGATAATGAGTGTGATTTTAGTCCTGCCTTCTTGGGCAACCATGATAAATGCAGTGATGACCATGAGTGGTGCTTGGGACAAACTCAAAACCGACCCAGGAATGAAATTTGTGGTTGTGTCGATGATTTTTTATGCCATGGCAACCTTTGAAGGGCCGATGATGGCGATTAAGAGTGTGAATGTAATTAGTCACTATACCGATTGGACGATAGGGCATGTGCATTCGGGTGCGCTTGGTTGGAATGCTTTTGTAACCTTTGGGACACTTTATTTCCTAGTGCCTAAATTATTAGGCACAACAGAGTTATTTAGCAAGCGATTGGCAAATATCCATTTTTGGTTAGCACTAATAGGTGTTTTGCTTTATATTGTGGCACTTTGGGGCTCGGGCGTTTCACAGGGCGTTATGAACTTATCTTTGAATAATTATGGACAATTGAATTATAGTTTTATTGATATAGTGATTGTTACTATTCCTTATCATTGGATTCGATTAACGGGTGGCTTGTTATTCTTATCAGGTGCATTGTTAATGACTTATAATTTATATAAAACTTACTCTACTAACAAAAGTGCATTACCAGTATTGGTGAAGATACCTAAGGTTCATCCAGGTAACGAAATTTAGGAGATTTATAATATGTTAAAACTACATAAAACCATTGAAAGCAATTCAGCGTTATTAATTTTTGGCATCTTGATTGTTGCCTCAATTGGTGGCTTCGTGCAAATCGTGCCAAATTTATTTGATGAATCTTTACATAAAGGCACGGAAAATGTTAGACCTTATTCTGCTTTGGAGTTAACAGGCAGAGATATCTATATTCGCGAAGGTTGCGTTGGTTGTCACTCCCAGCAAATTAGACCTTTGGTGGCAGAAGTAATGCGTTATGGCGAGGCTTCAGTAGCAGGAGAAGGTATTTATGACCGTCCATTCTTATGGGGTTCAAAACGCACAGGTCCTGATTTGGCACGCTTAGGTGGTAAATATAGCGACAAGTGGCATGAGTTACATTTGAACAACCCAAGATCGGTTGTACCTGCTTCTATTATGCCAGCTTACCCTTGGTTGACTAAAAATAAGGTAGATAGCAAAGACATTGTTGCTAAATTAGAATTGCTTAAATGGTATGGGCATCCTTACACAGATGAAGAGATTAGGCAATCAAAATCAGCAATTGAAGGCAAGACAGAATTAGAGGCCATTACTGCCTACCTACAAATATTGGGCACTTTCCGATAATGTGGCAGTTTGTTCTTATTGGCGATATGATAGCAATGGGCTTTATGATTGTATTGGTGATGTGGATGTCAATGAAACAAAGCAAAGAGGCACAGGATTTTTGTATGAATATTCCATTATTTGACGAAGAAATAACAACAGGAGATAATAACCATGGCTAATTTACCTTTTTTATGGCAGACCGTTGTCGTTGTATTAACAGTTGCGGGGTTATTGTATTTACTATTTTTAGGTATTACGATTTACTTTGACAAAAAGCCAGTTGCGCACGAGGTTATCTGGGATGAAAATTTAGAAGAAGGACAAGCTCCCGTTCCCTCTTGGTGGTTTTGGTCAGGTATTGCTGCTGCGATTTTTGCTTTATTGTATATGGCTTTCTATCCGAGTTTTGGTAATTACAAAGGCTTATTTGAGAATGCACTTAATGTTGAGCGTTATGCCGAAAGTAAAGCAAGTATTGATCATGATTATTACAGAGAACTTGAAGCATTGAAGCAAGAAGATATAGCAACTTTGCAATCTAATGACGATGCAATGAAACTGGCAAAAAATACCTTTGCCCAAAATTGTGCTGTTTGTCATACCAGTAATGCCAAAGGTCAAACCAATTTTCCCAACTTAACCGACCATGCTTGGATTTGGGGTGGCTCATCTAATCAAATTACTCGTAGTATTGCTTTTGGCAGGAAAGCACTAATGCCACCTTGGGGTTCAGCTTTAGGTGAAGAGGGGGTAGATAATGTTGCCCGATATGTGAAGAGTATTGCTGATAATACTTACAATGAGGGTGACCATGCCGCTGGAAAAGCAATTTTTCAACAATCCTGCGTTGGTTGTCATGGTGCTAATTTACAAGGAAACCCAGCATTGGGTGCGCCTAACTTAGGTGATAGCGCTTGGATTTATGGCGGTGATTTAGACAGAATTAAGCAAACAATTAAATTCGGTAGAAACGGCGTTATGCCAGCACATAAAGACCGATTGACGCCACTACAAATAAAGTTATTAGTGGCATGGTTAAGTCGTAATAAAGAAGATAGCACGCCTTCACCAGCGTCAACAGTAACAAAAAAAGTTTCAGCAGCGCCAGTAGTGGTAGAAAAGATAGCAAATTCAACAGATCAAGTAGATGGTAAAGCGGCATATGCAGCTGGTGGTTGCGCCGCCTGTCACGGCGCTGCTGGCAAATCATCGGTTCCAATTTATCCAAAGTTGGCAGGTCAAAAATCCGCTTATATCGTTAAACAACTAAAAGACTTTCAATCTGGCGCACGCAAAGATCCAACCATGAGTGCAATGGCGGCAATGGCAGCTGGCAAAGAACAAGCAATTGCTGATTGGTTAGCCACACAATAATTCTCGACAGAGAACAAATAAAAAAAACACCTTTCGAGGTGTTTTTTTTATTTATACAAAGGTTTTTTAATAATATGAATACAATCAATATTTGCATAAATACGAACAAAGAGTATAACTTGAGAACTATACTTTTCAAAGGCCTTAAGTTATTCTTTTGGATAGCGCTATTAAGTTTCAGCCCTTCAAGTATGGCTGATAAGACGCAGGCTTCACAAGAATCTGCCAAAGCGCAATATATTCAAGCCATTGCTTATTACGATAAGAAAGATAAGAGACAGGCGCTTATTTGGCTTAAGAAATCAGCCGAACAAGGTTATGTTGAGGCGCAGTTTTTATATGCAAATAAGTTACCTTTTGAGCGCGCTATTAAATGGTACGAAAAATCAGCCAAACAAGGGTATATCAGAGCACAATATATGCTAGGATTGATTTATTTTACTGGTAGTTATACACAAGCAAAAAAGTGGACGCAAAGGGCCTATGAGAGCAAGGACTCTGCCATGAAAAATAATATGGAATCTTTATGGAAGGCGTATAAAGATCGTTAAAAAATGAATGACATAGGATTACCAAGTAAAGATGAGGATGTAGAAAAGGCAGCTAAGGCGCTAAAAGCGATGACACACCCATTGCGCTTAAAGATTTTGTGTATATTAAAGAATAATTTGAAATCAGGAAACAAGCTGAGTCCTCGCAATCCAATGTTTCCCAGCATATTGATATTCTTAGATCTAAAAATATTATTGAATCACGACGCGAAGGTAATAAAATATTGTGTAAAGTAAAAGATGAAAAAGTTTTGGCGCTAATCACCAATATACAAGCAACTTTTTGCGTTAAAAATAGTATAACTTGAATAAAAATTATATTAGAATATCATTGTTTTCTAATATAATTTGTGTATAATGCGCATTTGTCAAGAAGGATATTTGGCGCAAACAAGGTGTATCAATAATGATGCATTAAAATTATTTGGGAGAATAAAATGAAAAAAATTATCGCAATCACTGCTTTAGTGGCAGCTACTTCAGCTTCGGCTTTCTTTAACAATGGTTCTAACGGCAACAACTGGGATCCAATGAACGGTTCTAGTAACTGGGATCCAATGAACGGTTCTAGTAACTGGGGTCCAATGAACTCTGGTTCAAATTTTGGTCCTATGAATGGTGGTTCAAACTGGGGTCCTTTTAACGGTGGCAACAACTGGGGTCCTTTTAATGGTGGCTCAAATGCTGGTCCTTTCAGCGGCTCTAATAACTGGGGTCCTTTCAAAGGCGGCAATAACTGGTTGAATGATACTGACTTCGGTATGAATTTCGATACTAAGAATAAGAACGACGCTCAAGCTGCTGGCATTGCTGATGCAACTGCTAAAGGTGCTGCTGATGCATTCGCTAAAGGTCAAGCTGACGGTTTTGCTAAGGCACAAGCAGATGCATACGCTAAAGGCTACGCTGATGCAATGGCTAAGGCTAAGGCAACAAACAATACTAAGTAACTCTTAAAGTATTGTTCAAAGAAACCACCCTGCGGGGTGGTTTTTTTATGGGTAAAGCAATTGGATAAGACTTTTAGTAGTCATTATCAGATTGATACTTCTTTTCTGTATATTTCAATACACCTGCAGCAACCGCTAGAACTAAAATCGCAGATACCATCACAATAATGTTAAGCTTATCATGTGATACTAAAGATTTCATATCGATAACCAGGAAACGCGTAATCGCTGTTATGGCAATAAATATTAGGAAAACAACGGGCATTTTATGGGTTTTAAAATAAATACCTGTCATCGCCCCTAATTCCAAATAAATAAATAAAAGTAAAATATCTTTAAGTGTGGCAAAGCCCATCTCATGCTGCATAATAATTAAGTATTCGTGGACAGACGACCAAACAATAGTGCCACCAATCACAAACAAACCAATAATATGAAACAATTCAATCAGCGCATCACCAAATTGGTCAATTTTCTTTTTTGTCGTTGTGCTTAGCATATTACATCTCCCTTTTTTATTAAATGTTAATTGTAACTTATAAATATTAAATCTAATACCATTTAATAGAACAACCTATTGACGGGATTTGTTGTTTTGGACCTTTACCAGTTGTCGCTACTTGGCGCATTGCTTCAAATAAATCACGCTTAACATCCGCCTCCGCAGATTCTTTACCAGAGGCATCAAGTCGTCCGCGATATTGCAATTCCAAATTGCCGTTATAACCAAAGAAATCAGGTGTGCAAACAGCACCATAAGCCTTTGCCACTGCTTGCGTTTCGTCAATCAGATAAGGAAATGGAAAAGCCATTTGTTTGGCAATTTTTTGCATATTTTCAAAAGAATCGGCTTGGTATTCATTAGGATTGTTTGACATAATTGCCACTGCATTTACCCCCAATACCTTGAGTTCTTTGGTATCACGAATAATGCGGTCGATGATGGCTTTGACATACGGACAGTGGTTACAAATGAACATGATTAACAGTCCATTCTCGCCCTTGCAACTGTCCAAAGTATGTGTTTTTCCATCTGTGCCTTTGAGATTGAAATCAATCGCTGGGGCGTTAAAATCGCAAATTGGGGTTTCTGTACTTACCATTAGTCCTCCTTGTTCATTAATGTTTGAATGATATATCCTGCCATCATCAATCCGAAGATATTAGGCATATAAGAAATTGCACCATTCACTGCTCTTGGCCTTCCAGCGGGGGCGGTGTCGGTTGCTGTAACTGCTTGATGGGGTAACGCTTTAATTGGCACTTCAACAGAATGCACCACTGGGAATTTCATTGAGGCACGAATGCGTCGTAATTGTTTACGCATTTCTCTCGCCAACGCACAATTCTCCGTTTTATCCATTCGTGAAATCTTAACCTTCGTTGGATCCAGTCGTCCTCCAGCCCCCATACTTGAAATAATCGGCATTCCAGATTGATTGCAACTGTCAATGAGTACCGTTTTGTAGGCAATTGCATCAATGCAATCTGCCACAAAATCCAAATCCTCTTCAACAGCAATTGCCTGAGCTTTCTCACGGTCAATAAATTCATTGCGCTTGTTAATAATTGTATCAGGATTAATGTCGTGTAATCTATCTGCCAACACATCAATTTTCATTTTTCCAAGGGTTGAATTCAATGCAACCAATTGTCTATTAAGGTCGGTTTTTTCAATAATATCAAAATCTACCAAAGTGAGGGTGCCAATTCCGGCACGACACAATGCTTCCGCACAAGCACCACCAACACCACCTAATCCTGCGATGAGAATGTGTGATTCTGCCAACTGCGCCAATCCGTATTGTCCGAGTAATATTTCTGTGCGTGCACAACTTCCGCCCATTATTGCAATCTAAAAAGTGAAATAGCGTTATTATCACATTGCTGGACCAATTTTTCCACCGAAATTTTCTTAAGTGCCGCAATTTCTTTCGCAACAATAGATAAATCTGCTGCATTTGGATGGTCGTCAGTTTCAATTAGTAAGGATTCTATCGGTAAATTTTTCACAATTTCTCGTAAACGGATAGATTTTTGGTTGGTAATTTGCATGCCAAATCCTAAATAAAATCCCATTTTCACCAGGGTATTTGCCTGTTGTTCACTGCCCGAGAAGCCGTGAATTTCACCAACTACTTTAGGGTATTTCTTTAATAAAAAAATCACATCTTCGGTAGATTTCACTGCGTGAATAATAACAGGCAAGTCATATCGTTGTGCTAAGTCCAATTGTGATGTGAAAAAATGTAGTTGCACCTTTTTATCAATATCTTGCGTGTAATCTAGTCCAAATTCTCCAATTGCAATTGGGTTATTACATTTAATATGGTATTCCAAATCCTCTAAATCTCGCTGTTGATGATGCGCTACCATCCACGGATGAATCCCTAATGCAAAATAGGGATACATTTGCACGAGTGCCCAATTCTGACTGCCGATACTTGGTACAATGGCAACTGCATTTTCGGCAATACCTGCGACTTCGTCAAAATCAAGATGTGCATGTGAATTAATCATCTTGACTATGATACTTTATTTACAGATAATCAACATTTAAGTTTAAAAATGATTATAATAGTCCGATTATTTTGTACGAACTATAGATTTATGAAAACATTTAGCGCCAAAGCACATGAAGTAAAAAGAGATTGGTTATTGATTGATGCCGATGGCAAAACATTAGGTCGTTTGGCAACGCAAGTTGCATCTCGCCTTCGTGGCAAGCACAAGCCTGAGTTTACACCACATACAGATACTGGCGATTACATCGTGATTATCAATGCGGAAAAAGTGACAGTGACAGGTAACAAATTTGATGACAAAACTTACTATCACCATACAGGCTATGTTGGTAATTTAAAGTCAATCAAATTTAAAGATTTACAAGCAAAAAAACCTGAAGAAATCATCAACAAAGCCGTTAGAGGTATGTTGCCAAAAGGCCCTTTAGGTAGAGATATGTTCAGAAAAATGAAAGTATTTGTGGGTAGCGAGCACACGCATGGTGCACAGCAGCCACAACTTTTAGAGATTTAATTTTAAGGTAAACAATTATTATGGCAAAGACAGAAATATTTTACGCAACAGGCAGAAGAAAGACTTCAGTAGCTCGTGTTTATATGACAAAAGGTAAAGGTGTATTTACCGTTAATAAACGCCCAATGGGTGAATATTTTGGACGCGAAACTTCTTCAATGATTATTAATCAACCGTTAGACACTGTTGAGATGCGTGATAAGTTTGACTTCAACATCATCGTTAAAGGTGGTGGCGACACTGGTCAAGCGGGTGCAATTCGTTTAGGCGTTACCCGTGCATTGATGGAATACGACAACAACCTAAGACCTGACTTGCGTAAGGCAGGTTTTGTTACGCGTGATGCAAGAATTGTAGAGCGTAAGAAAGTCGGTCATAAGAAAGCGCGTAAGAGCGAGCAGTACTCAAAGCGTTAATCTTAGTTCAAATTATTATAAAAAAACCCGCAAACTTTGCGGGTTTTTTATTGCCTGTCTTTCAAAGTAATTAGTCAAAGCGTGTTAGGTTATTTTGCCTAATGACACTTTGTATTAATTCAATATACTCATAGCCAACCGCTGAATATTTATCCAATCCTTCGGCAAGGCTTCTACCTGTGAGTTTTAGATTGTGTTTGCGTTTATGGAATCTAATTTGTCGGAGTAATTGATAGTGATGACTGCGATTAAGGTTAAGCATATAATATTCAATAGATTTATGCGTGGAAGCAAAATTCATTATTTCGTGTTTGGCGCCTTCGTTACGATTTTTAGGTACGATTCCACAGCCCTTGGTAAAGCACCAAATGCCAAAATAATTATTCCAATACTTGGAGAATCTAGACCTGCCCCAATTAGATTCAATCGCCGCCTGTGCTAAAACCAAAGAAGTAGGGATAGTATCCACTCTCTCTAATAAGGTGGTTTTATCTATTTTTTTAAGGTGATATTTCTTGGCTATTTTTTTCAACTGCGATTGACCGAGGCGATTATTTTTAATCAAAGAGCGGACGGTGTTAATTTTTTGATTTTCTTTTTCCACCATCGGTAGTAAATAATTAAAAAATGCAATTTTCATTCGTTTAACATCTTTATTTTCTGAAAAATTAGGTGTATTAAGTGAGTTGATTAAGGAAGTAATACGCCAAGTGCCACTTGCCTGAGTTGTTATAGTAGCAGTGACAACGAGTGCTAATAAAATTTTTTTAACAGGATTATCCATAGAAGACCTTTTTTTATAATTCAAATCGTTCACAAGATGCGGAAATGACTTCCATTGTAAACATTTTTTCAATCGGCAGATTGAGTAAATGTGATTTAATGATTCTGATAACGCCTGCATGGGCAACAATTAAAACAGACTGTTTTTTTCTTGTTTGCGTTATTTGCGTAAAAGTTGACAACACTCGCTCTTGAAAATCAAACAAATTTTCCGCACCCGGCGGAGCGTTATTAATAGGGTCGTATTTGAACATATCAACGATTTCCTGCCCAATGTCTTTGACGCTTTTTCCTTGCCAATCGCCGAACCCTAATTCTTTCAAACCCTCAAAAACTTGCATTTTAGTATTCTGTGTTTGTGATAAATTCTGAGCAAATGCTTGACAACGAATCATTGGAGAAGTGGCAATAAAGTCCCAGCGTTTGCCATTTGTGGATGCCTGCATTTGTTGCCAGCCTTTTGCTGTTAACGAATCATCAACTTTATTACCACGATATAAGCGACCACCTTCGGGTTCTCCGTGCCTTAACAGGTCAAGCGTCATTCTTGAATTCTAACTCTTGACATTAAATGACCAACTGCTTGATTTGGCGTTACTTGCCCATCAATCACTTGTTT
Source organism: endosymbiont of Bathymodiolus septemdierum str. Myojin knoll (assembly GCF_001547755.1). Lineage (NCBI taxonomy): Bacteria > Pseudomonadati > Pseudomonadota > Gammaproteobacteria > Bathymodiolus septemdierum thioautotrophic gill symbiont. Next base: position 211,425 of record NZ_AP013042.1, read on the forward strand.
TACTTGTTCGCAAATCGGCATTTCAACTTTGTTGTCTTTGGCAATGGACAAAACCAACGCTAAAGTATTCACCCCTTCAACCGTTGCATCGACATTTTTTAATGCCTGTTTAGTCCCACAGCCAGCCGCTAGTTCTTTGCCAAATCGACGATTTCTCGACAGGTCATCAGAGCAAGTCAGCACTAAATCGCCTAATCCTGACAAACCATTAAAGGTAGACGGGGTTGCACCTAATGCCACTCCTAAACGAATCATTTCAGCCAAACCCCGTGTAATCAAAGCTGCCTGCGTATTGGCGCCATAGCCCAGCCCTGAGGCGATACCCGCTGCAATTGCCAAAATGTTTTTAACCGAGCCACCGACTTCCACGCCAATGACATCATCATTGGTGTAGGCTCTCAGTGCATCAGTATCAAAGGCTTGCGACCAGTAATTTTGCATTGCCATGTCTTTTGAGGCAACAACCAGTGCTGTTGGTTTGCGATTGGCAACTTCCAATGCAAAACTAGGGCCGGAAATCACACAAGCCGAATAATCAGCCAAAATAGATTCAAAACTTTCGTGTAAAAAGCATTGCGCATCTGTGTCAAAACCTTTGGTAACCCAAGCAATTGGTTGTTTGTTTAAAAAAGGCTTAATGGCTTTGAGCGTTGTAGAAAAACCATAACTCGGCACAGCGATTAAAATGCTTTCAGAGTGTCGAATCTTAGACAAATCAAAAGTTAGCATGACATTGTCAGCATAATTGACAGATAGAGCGGGGTGTTGCGGTTGAAAACACTCAGATTCTTCTTGAGTATGCGTATGCAAATAAATGCTATCAAAGTTATCAGCCAGTGCAATAGACAGCGCACTACCCCAAGCGCCTGCACCAATAATGGAGAGACTAGCCATTAAGAATATCGTCTAATTTACCCGACTGTTCTGCTGCAGATAATTCATCAAAGCCACCAATATGCGTACCGTTAATGAAAATCTGTGGCACTGTATTTCTGCCTGTTGCTTCCATGACTTCATTCCAATCGTTTTGGTCTTTAACATAACGCTTTTTAAAAGCAATGCTTTTGCTTTCTAGTAATTGATAAGCCCTCTGACAAAATGGACAACTGTCTGAGCAATAGATGTAATTCTTATTCATAGTTATTTCCTATTTTTTCTTTTTCTTGTTTTTATTTACTTTAGTGCTGATTGGTAGGTTAGCCTTTTTCCAGGCGTTAATACCACCTTTTAAACTATAGACATACTCAAATTCATGACGAGTCAACATCCCTGCAACATGGGCTGAACGCGCACCACTACGACAATACACCAAGATTTTTTTAGTTTTATCTATCTCGTTTAATTTATTTTTAACTTGCGCTAGTGGAATGTGTATATCGTTCGCAATAAAACCCGACTTTCGTTCTTTTTCTTCGCGCACATCTAAGATGATTAAACCTTCTTCATCCATTAGCGTGGTCGCTTCAGTTGCTGTGATTTCTTGGTATTTCCTTAATTTATCGGCAACAAGATTGCCAATGAATAAAGCGATTAAAACGACCAGTGTAATTGTGGTAAATATTTGGTCGTCATTCAATAAAAATTCTAAAAGTTCCATAAGTATTTTTTCCTAATTTATCTGTTTAAAAAGTTGTTTAACATCTCATGACCTTGTTCGGTCAAAATTGACTCTGGATGAAATTGCACCCCTTCAATTGCCATTTCCTTGTGCTGAATACCCATAATTTCATCCATTTCACCCACCTCATCTTTAGTCCAGGCTGTAATTTCAAAGCACTTAGGTAGGCTAGATTGTTCAGCAACCAATGAATGATAACGAGTGGCATTTAACGGATTCTTTAAATCAGTAAACACACCTTTACCATTATGGTGCACTGATGATACTTTGCCATGCATAATCTTTTTTGCGCCAATCACCTTGCCACCAAATGCCTGCGTCATCGCCTGAAAACCCAAGCACACACCTAATATTGGAATCTTTCCAGCAAAATGGTTAATTGCTTCAATCGAAATCCCCGCCTCATTCGGCGTGCAAGGTCCCGGTGAAATTACCAAAAACTCTGGATTTAGTTGCTCAATTTCTGCCACACTAATCTCATCATTTCGATAAACAATCACTTCCTGCCCTAACTCGCCAAAATACTGAACCAAGTTATAGGTAAACGAATCGTAATTGTCAATCATTAAAAGCATAGTGTTTGCTATTTTACAATTATTTGATGGCTAAGAAAGACGCAAAATTCAAGCATTTGAAATGACAAAGGCTTTCTGCAAATCCTGCGTCATCAAAACGCTTGAAATGTGTGGATTGATTATCGGTAATCAATACATTTTCGATTGACTGGCGTTTGGCGGCAATTTCCATTTCACTGTACCCATTCGCCCGTTTAAAATCCAAGTGTAACTGTGTCATTTCTGCTTGTTTTTTCACATCGTCAAAATGGATTTTTTCCGATACAATTAACACGCCGCCTTTATTCAAGCCTTGATAAATGCCATCAATTAAGGTTTGTCGTTGCTCAGGATTAATAAATTGTAGCGTCAAATTAAGCACCACCACTGATGCATTCTTAATGGCAACTTCTTGAATATTCGTACACATTACTTCAAAATTCCCTGCCTTTCCTGTGAGATTTTCCATACATTTTTTCGTCATCTCTACAGAATTGTCTACTGCAATAATTCGATTGTTTTTGTGTGGATTGTTGATACCAAGGGCAATTGAAGTTGCACCAGTTGAAGCACCGAGGTCGTAATATTGACTGTTATCCTGCCCATATTTCCGCACCATGAGTCCAATCATTTCAATCATTGACTGATACCCAGGCACCGAGCGTCTGACCATGTCATCAAACACATTGACGACGCTGGCATCAAAAGTAAAGTTTACTAAGTCATTTTTCTTAGCAAAAATATCGTCACGCATATAAAGCCTCTAAGAAAAATTCACTCACCAGTAATTTTGTCTGTCCAATAGTAAAAGTTGAGCGCCTACCCCAAATCTCACCCAATTGTGTTATCTGTAATTGCCCGCGAACGATACTTGTATCGTTAAATAAAATCTCTCCCAACGGTTTAGAGCCAATAGTAAGTAAATCTTTAGTGTCATTGGTAATAGGAATGATAGAGCGGGCAAAAACTATTGCCTGTTGGTTGCCCAGTAATTCTACTTCGCGGATAATGCAATCGTCTTGTGATTGAATCAAGTCTATTTCGTTGTCATAAGCCTTTCCCTCTATCTGTGACAACACATTGACTGAAAAATCTGGAAATTTTTGTTTGAGTTTTTTGGTTAAGGAGGTGTTATCAGATAGCCAAGAAAAGAAAAGATGGTCGGCGTCCTTTATTTCCTGCGCATCCAAATTTTTCCAAATAAGATTTTTAGTATTCATAGTTTTAATATTTTACTGCCCAATTCCAAACTAAAGTTAAATATTCAAAGGTCTCTCAAAATTTGGTTTTGAATTAAGTGTTGGCATATTGTGATTTATCGTCGGTAATCCAGCGGGCAATTAATGCCTGCTGTTTAGTTTCGTCTTCTTGCATAAACTGCTCACAATAAAAACGCGCCTTTTCAATCAAATATCCATCACGCACAACATTGGCAATTTTCATATCGGCAACGCCTGTTTGCTGTGTGCCAAGGATTTCGCCTGGACCTCGGAGTTGCAAATCTTTTTCGGCAATTTTAAAGCCATCGTTGGTCTCTCTAAGAATTCCTAGGCGTTGTTTGGCATTGCTGCTGAGTGGCGCTTGATACATTAAAATACAAATACTTTTATCGTTGCCGCGTCCTACGCGACCGCGTAATTGATGTAATTGTGCCAAACCCAATCGCTCTGAGTTTTCAATCACCATTAAAGATGCATTCGGCACATTGACGCCAACTTCAATCACTGTTGTTGCTACTAAAACATTGATTTCACCTTGCTCGAATTGTTGCATAATCTCAGTTTTTTCGTCTTTATTCATTCTGCCGTGAATTAAAACCACCGATAAATTGGGTAAATTTTCTTGCAAATAAGCGTGCGTATTTGTCGCCGATTCTGCCCGTAAGACCTCCGTTTCATCAATCAAAGTGCAAACCCAATATACCTGATTACCCGCCTTGCAGACTTGCTCAATCTTCCCGATAATTTCATCTTTTCGTTCATTGTTTAACGCCACCGTTTGCACTAGTGTTCTACCTGGCGGTAGTTCATCAATGATTGATGAGTCCAAATCTGCATAGGCACTCATCGTTAATGAACGCGGAATAGGGGTGGCAGTCATTACCAATTGATGTGGCGTGTTATAGGCTTTTTGTGCCAAAGATAAGCGCTGATGCACGCCAAATTTATGCTGCTCATCAATCACCACCAAGCCGAGTTTTTTAAATTCTACCGATTCTTGAAATAAAGCATGTGTGCCAATGACGACTTGCGCTTGTCCCGATTGTATTTTTTCCAATTGCTCCTTGCGGGTCGTTGTATTCTGTGACCCTGTCAAGAACGCTACCTCAATTCTCAGCGGGTTTAAATAATCTGAAAATCCTTGAAAATGTTGATGAGCAAGAATCTCTGTTGGTGCCATAATTGCCGTCTGAAACCCGTTCTCCACCGCCTGTAAACAGGCAAAAACCGCAACAATGGTTTTTCCCGAGCCCACATCCCCCTGCAGCAACCGTAACATTGGGTGATTAGACGACAAATCTGTATTAATATCCGCGATACAACGCTGTTGTGCATTGGTCAAGGTAAAACCCAAATTTTGATGCAGTTGCCTAAATAAACACTCTTTAATTGCAAAAACATTTGCAATTTTATGCTTGCGCTCTTCTTTTAATCTCAACAAACTCAGTTGCTGTACACACAATTCCTCGATAATTAATCGTTGCTGTGCAGTGTGCCTAAATTCTGCAATTTCAGTCAGATTTTCACCCTCTTTTGGATGGTGTAAAATTGCCAACGCCTGCTTCAACGACGGCATTGAATGACTAATCCCTTTAAAGTTATCCACCAATGGCGAATTTTGCAACGCCTCCATTGCCATGCCCACCCACTTCTTCATCTGCGCTTGATGGATACCTCCTGTCAGTGGATAAATCGGACTTAAAGTCTTTTCCAACAGCGTACTTTGTCCCTTAGAAATCAGACGATATTCAGGATGATGCATCTCCAATCCATCTTTACCAATTTTCACCTCGCCAAAACATTGAATAATGTCTTCTCGTGTTAACTGTTCTCGTTGCCACTGGTTAAAATGAAAAAACCGTAACAACAATCGCCATCCATTTTCATCTGACAAATGACATACCATCTGTCGCGTTCGCAACGGAGTAACCTGCACATCATCAATCGTTAACTGCACTAAAATCTCATTACCTACGTGTGCTTCATTCAGTTTTGTAAAGTGGGTTTTATTCTGATAACGGAACGGCAAATGAAACAATAAATGTTCCAAATTATAAATCCCAATGCCATTCAAATTGTCCCGCGCCTTAGGCCCCAGTCCGTGAATAGAAATAACAGGATCTGATAATTTACTCATTTTATTTTACCAAAACAGCATCCATTTCTACCTGTGCAGCTTTCGGTAATTCCTTAATGCCAACTGCCGCTCTGGCAGGATATGGCTGGGTGAAATACTGAGCCATAATCTCATTGACAATTGGAAAACAACTCAAATCGGTCAAGAAAATATTCAGTTTCACAATATCATTCAACCTGCCATCCGCAGCCTCACACACTGCTGTCAAATTTTTAAATACCTGATGAATCTGCGCACTAATATCGCCCTCAATCATCTCCATTGTTTCAGGTAATAATGGAATCTGCCCCGAAAGGTAAACCGTCGTCCCGCCTGTTACTGCCAGTGCTTGTGAATAAGTACCAATTGCTTGGGGTGCGTTGTTTGTTGAAATGACATCTTTGTGCATAAAAAACTCCTAAATTGACAATATCACTCAATTTTACTTTATCTATTTACGCAAAGGATCTGCATTGCCTCAAAAAACCGGACACCATCTTCTAAATTTATGACTATAAAACCACCGAACAAGATGCTTTTTTTGTACTTTAAGTAAAGTGTAAATAAGATTTATTTGGAATAACTAAAAATTTTGATTGGCAATATTTTTTAAGGTTGGGACAGGTAAATTAAACGATTTTGCTAATTCAAGTGTGCGTTTTAGTCTTGCGGGTGCAGATATGCCCATACATTGGTGTGCTAGGTCGCCTTCAAAGGCATCCATCATGCCCTTTTCTAATTTATCTTTGGCGAGGGTTTTGCCTGTGAGCGCATTTTGTAATTTCAAAATATCACTGGATACATTAAGCATTAAATCAAGATGATTATTGCATAAATCATTTAAAATAAAAGGGTAGTGTCCCTTTCTACTTTAATTATTTCTGACCCTAATTTTTTTCCCATTTTTGATTACATTTCTATATTTTGAAATAGAAAAAGATTTGGCTCACCATTTAAGTTTTCAGTGTTTATGAGACCTTTGCATAAATATGAATAATCATCAAAAATCCACTTTTCACCCACTTGGAAATTTTTTAAACCCTGCCTTAGCCCTGCTAGGACTGGGTTTAAGAAAATCACCAATTGGGCAAAAATTGAATTTTGCTAATCACCCCTATTTATGCAAAGGTCTCTAAGTATATTAAATTCCACCTGTATATTTTAAGACGAGAGGTGTTTATATACTTAGAAACAAGACAACTCAAAATAAGATTGACTAACAAATTCTTGGTAATTGATCCCCTACAAGTTTGTCAATAATTTTAGTGCCGCCAAACAAAGTTTCTAATGCAACAACACCTTTTGGACCGTCTACCACTTCACCAATAATACAGGCATCTTTACCTTCTTCGGTTTGTTGCATTGCTCTGAGCACCAAATCGGCTTCTTCTGCCGACACTACACAAATCAAAGTACCTTCATTAGCAAGGTAAAGTGGGTCTAGCCCAAGAATTTCACAGACGCCGCGTGTAGGCACCCTGACGGGCAAGTTATCTTCTTTCAAAGTAATACATACCTTGGAATCATTGGCAATTTCATTCAGTATTGTAGCTACGCCACCACGGGTGGCATCACGCATTGCGTTAATACCGTTAGAAACATTCAGCATTTTTTCCACCAAATGGTTAAGCACCTGGCAGTCACTATCAATATCGGCCGATATGGCAAGTTCTGCCCTAGATTGCATAATGGTTGCACCATGGTCGCCGATGAAGCCATTTACAATAATTTTGTCCCCAATGCGCGCACCACTTGAGTGAATCTCAACACCATCTGGGATGACGCCCACACCAGCTGTATTAATAAATATTTTATCGGCACTGCCTTTTTCTACCACTTTAGTATCGCCACATACTATTTTAACGCCGGCCTCTTGTGCGGTTTTTTGCATGGACTTAATAATCTTATCCAGTGTCTCAATCGGCAGACCTTCTTCTAAAATCAAGCCACACGTTAGATACAGTGGCTTTGCACCACTCATTGCCAAGTCATTAACTGTTCCAGTAACTGCTAATTTACCGATATCACCGCCTTTAAAAAATATTGGACTAACCACATAACTATCTGTAGTTAGTGCAAGACGACCCTCTGGCATATCAAACCTTGCCTGATCCTCCATAGTTGATAGATAATCATTATTAAAAGTATCAACGAAGATGTCTTTAATTAAATCACTACTCGCCTTGCCACCACTACCATGTGCCATGGTGATTTTTTTATTCTGATATTTTTTATTCATTATTTTGTGTTAATTAGATCAATGTTTTGCCCATAAGAATATTGGGCAGAGCAGGCACCCTCTGTTGAAACCATGAGAGCACCAAGTGGTGTTTCTGGCGTGCACTCTTTACCAAACACCTTGCACTCCCACGGTTTTAATATGCCTTTTAATACTTCGCCACATTGACAAATATCAGGGTCAGTTACGGTCACTTCTTTGAGTTTAAACTCCACCTCTGCATCAAAGTCAGCATAATTGTCGTTGATTTTAATCCCAGAGTGGTTAATTGAACCTAGCCCGCGCCATTCAAAAAAATCTCTCAACTCAAATACCTCTTGAATGGGCGCTAAAGCACTGGCATTACCATCTTTATGCACCAATCTTTGGTATTGATTTTCAATTTTTGCCTCGCCATTTTTAAGTTGTTTGAGAATCATCCATACCGATTGCAAAATATCCAACGGCTCAAATCCAGCAGCTACTAGAGGCTTATGATAATCATCAGCAATAAAATCATATGGATTGGTGCCAATGATTAAACTCACATGTCCTGGGCCTAAAAACCCGTCAATACGCATACCTGGTGAGTCCAAAACCGCCTTAATGGTTGGAATGATGGTGATATGGTTACAGAATAAATAAAAATTATTAATACCTTGTTTCTTGGCCTGCATAATAGATAGTGCAGTTGACGGCATGGTTGTTTCAAAACCTAAACCAAAAAACACCACGCGTTTATCAGGATTTTCTTGCGCAATAGTAAGCGCGTCTAACGGCGAATATACCATACGGATATCAGCACCTTCTGCCTTTAAATCAAGCAAACTTTGCTTACTTCCTGGCACCCGCATCGCATCACCAAAAGTAGTAAAGATTACATCGTCATGCTTAGCAATACGAATACAATTGTCAACCACAGAACGAGGTAAAACGCAAACAGGACACCCTGGTCCATGAACAAACTCTAATTTTTCAGGTAGTAATTGATTCAGTCCATAACGAAAAATAGAATGTGTGTGTCCGCCACAGACTTCCATAATTTGAATCGGTCTATCTTCTGTAAGTTTAATTTGAGAGCAGAGGATATCTATCTCTTTAAGAATTTTTTTTGCTTGACTAGGGTCTCTAAATTCATCAACATATTTCATATTATTCCCCTTGCTTAATGTCTTCTATGGCGGCAGAAAGCTCGCCTATCTCATCTAATATCTTCAGCGTTTTATGCGCCTCCTCTTCATCAACAATGCTCAGAGCAAAGCCAACATGAACCAGTACCCATTTATCTACTAAATCACTTGCTTGGTGGGTATCGCCTAAAACACAGGCAATGTTTACCTCCCTAGATACACCCGACAGGTCAACCATTGCGATTTGATTGTCAGTATCTATAATTTCTTTAATTTGCGCTGGAATACCTAAACACATTAGCATTTCTCCTTTAATTTAGTTGACAGACTCTCAAAGGTAATCACACTGGTTTTGGTTAAAATCATGGCTTTTTGAATTTCATTTTGCAATTCTCTAACATTGCCAGGCCAGGTGTAATTTTCAAGTGCTTGACTTGCATCCTCGTCAATTGTTGTAACTTCTTTATCAAACAACAAGTTGCCTTGTTCAATGATGCTCATACAAATCGGCAAAATATCTGCTTGCCTCTCTCTTAAAGGCGGAATTTTGAATTCTACACCTGCCAATCTGTAAAACAAATCCTCTCTAAAGTTGCCCGCTTTTATTTCTTTCTTTAAGTCTTTATTAGTCGCCGCAACGATTCTTATATCAATGGGTATATAATTATTTCCACCCAGTTTACGAATCACACCTTCTTGCAAAGCACGCAGTAATTTCACCTGAAAGGCTGGCGATATATCACCTATTTCGTCAAGAAAAACTGTCCCTCCTTTGGCTTGTTCAAGCAGTCCTTTTTTATCGCTATAAGCACCAGTAAAGGCACCTTTAACATGTCCAAACAATTCACTTTCCAATAAATCATCTGGTATGGCGGCGCAGTTTTCTATAATCAAAGGTTTTTCTTCTCTAGTGCTATAATAATGAATAGCTCTTGCAAACAACTCTTTCCCAGAGCCAGATTCACCGTAAATTAAAACAGGAATATCATAGCTAGAAAATTGCTTAACATCATCACATAAATTGTTTAAAGGACTCTGATCAGAACGCACTAACTGATCAAAAGAATATTTTTTTTGTTTATTTTTCTTAGTGATAATGGCGCAAGTTGTGGTTTTCGGTGAATCATGCTTAAACACCAGCGGCAATATTTTACCTTTATCTTGAAAAGAAAAAATTTTGGCAGCATTACCAACAATCAGCCTTAAATTATCGGCTTGAAAAGGTTTGTAAAGAAATTGGTAAATTCCAGCACTATTGCCATGCATACACATTTTTATGTCTTGAAAATCTGCAATCATTAAGCGCACAGTTTCAGGGTATTTTTTTTGAACTTGTGTTAAAAAATCTATACCTTTGGTCTTTTCTATGTTTTCATCTACAATAATGACTTCAATAGCGTATTCGTATAATAGTTCCCAAGCATCATGAGCAGTATCAGCAAAGTAACACTTAAAATCAGCATTGAGTATAGTTGCATAGAACTTCTGATAGGATTTATCCCCATCCACAATTAAAACCTTTGCCTTGACTGGGTTTTTATACATTTGTTTTAATGCTCCTTAAGGAGCCCCTGAAGAGTGATGATAAAACTCTGCAAAACTTAACGCTATTAGTTTCAAGGCAAAATCTGAAGTTGCTAGTTATTCTTAACAACAAAAATTTTAACGCAAAAAATAATGGCGTTAAGCTTTGCCCTACGGGACTTAGCAGATTTTTCACAGTCAAGGCATTTGTCTTGTTAAGGCAATAAGCATTACCTGCAACAAATGCCTTGACTGTGAAAAATCTGCGTTGTTAGAGATTGTCATCACTCTTCAGAGGTTCCTTCAGCGCAGCAATACTGGCCATTTGTGCTTTAAGCCAGTTATACCATTTATCCATACCCTCACCTGAAGTGGCAGATACTTGCAAAATTTGAATCTTAGGGTTAACCTGGCGGGCATAATCAATACACTTTTGTACATCAAAATTAAGGTGTGGCAATAAATCAATTTTATTAAGTAGCATTAAGTCTGCTGCGGCAAACATATCGGGATATTTAAGGGGCTTGTCTTCACCTTCGGTTACTGACAAAATAGCCACCTTACAATACTCACCTAAGTCAAATGCCGCAGGGCAGACTAAATTGCCAACATTTTCAATAAACAGCAAACTGTCTGGCTCAATATTCAGTTCGTCAAAAGCATGTCCAATCATGTGTGCATCCAAATGACAGCCTTTACCCGTATTCACTTGCAAGGCTTGCACGCCAGTTTTGTTGATTCTATCTGCATCTTGCGTAGTTTGTTGATCACCTTCAATAACCTTAAGGTTTATTTCATCTTTTAAATTTATCAAGCTGGTTTCTAAAATCGAGGTTTTTCCCGACCCAGGACTTGATACCAAATTAAGCGCTAAAATACCTTTTTTAAGAAAAAAGGCGCGATTTTCATTGGCGTAATTATTGTTCTTAGAGAGGATGTCTAATTCTACTTGGACGATTTTTTCTTGACTCATTCCTGCAATATGTAGACCCGCAGCCCCTTTACCATAATGCTGTTGTTGAGAATGGCTATGCTCATGCTCATGTTCGTGTGAATGCTCATGCCCATGGCTATGTTCGTGTGAATGCCCATGCCCATGGCTATGTTCGTGTGAATGCCCATGCTCCTCTTCTGTTTCATTACAACCACATACTGTGCACATAATCTACTCCTTAATTGATATTTGTTTAATTTTTAATTCTTCGCCGCCAGTAACGGTTAATTGACTGGAACGACATAATGGACAAACATCATATCTCTGCTTGATTACCACTGTTTTATCACAACCAAAACACCAAGCCTGCCCCGGTGTTTGAACAACCTCCAACTCGGACTCATGTGCAATACTACCACGAGTTGCCACCTCAAAACTAAACTCTAAGGCACGCACTTCTACGCCCGAAAAGGGACCAACCTCTAGCCAAACCTTGTCAATACCTTGATAATTATTCTCTTTTGCAGTTGTTTCTAAAGACTCAACGATGTCCATACAAATACTCATTTCATGCATCAACCACCTCTATCTGATAACCCACACAAGGATCAATTGCATTAACCAGCAATTTTATTTTAGCATTAAAATCTTGCTTGTTTTCAAAATTAATGGATGTAATCATTTGTTTTAACACCCCCTGAGGATGAAAATTCCATTGTGTTGGTGAGAGTATCCGATACGCTTTAATTTTCTCATCTTTAATGGTTAAAGTATGTATCAGTTTCCCGCGTGCTGCATCAATATCAACCATTGCCATGGTGTCGGCAGAAGTATTAACCTCATAATGAATATGCTCATTGTGAATTTGTGTGTAATTATTCTTTACCCGCTTTAATAGTTCAAATATTTCCAATAATTGAGCGCTAGACCTAGTAAACACCCCGCTGCCATATGTATCAAGCAGCTGTTGCATCAAAAGGTGTTTATTTTGTCGTGCGTATGGTGTGGTTTCATAACACCTATTTTGATAACTTGGTTGGCTAATAAAAGCATCATTATTGAGTAATGTTGCCAGTTCTTTTGTTGCTATATTTGGTAAAAAATTAGTCTTAGCATTGCCCAAATCTTTGAATTTAGATTGCTGTATATGGTGTAAAAATATCGCACAATCGCTACTTTGAGTCGCTATCCAATAGTCAAAGCTGCCACGACTGTCAAAAACAGTTTCAGGATGAAACTGTTTACCAATGAGGATGATGGTCAATTGTTTTGCTAATTTTGCCACTAAAGGCGCAATACTGCCAAAAGATTGTAATGTTTTATCTTCTAAAGACAGCGGGCTGCCTGATGAAAACAAACTGCTATTGATTGCTCTAATCGTGGTAAGCAAATCAATCATACTTTTGTTGATTGTCTGATTATCATTCGCGCGCCACTTTGTGGCAATACTAAAACAATGCTCTCTAATGGTTTCCAAATCTAACAACAATTGATAAGCCGTTATTTCATTTTGACTTAAACCAATGACTTTGCACTTGTCCAGCAAGCGTAAAAAAGCAAATCGGTGCGCAGTATTACATAATTGATATAAGGCATCCAGCGTTGTCGCTACTTTTTGGATAGGTTGTTCGGCAAACAATTGGGTAATATGTAGCGGACGAGATGAAGTAATTGAGACCTCTTTAACGCTGTCAAAATCAACCGTGACTTTAACTGCAATCTCTCCTTCAATTGACATTACGGGTGCCCTGCACTAGATTTTCCACGAAGAAAATCTCGTCTTGAGGCAACTTTATTTAAAATTTCATCATCTTTAATTTTTTGTTGTCTTTTCTCTTCATTTTTCTTTGTTTCTTTAAATTTATCACTCTGCAACAATTGTGCCATTATCGCTTCAGCTGTCTCAACCGCCTGCTGTTGGGTGCTGAAATTAGACATTGGAGAGAACAAAGAACAGGTTAAATAAATACCAAATTCGTCATCTAACTGAGTTAAAAAAGAATACTCGCCATCGGGAAATAATATGTTGGCAGTCTTGCCCACTCTTGCTTTTTGTTGCATAATTTCCTTCGGCAACAAAACGATATTCATAAACCAAGGTGTGATTAAAATACCAACTTCAGATGCAAATTTACTATTTTCTTCACCCCAATTAACAAAACCTACCGTCTCAACCTCGAGCTTATTATTAAGAATAGGAATATCATTCATTTTGTGCGTATGCACATATTGGTAATGACTTTTTAAACGCTTAACATTGTCGCTATCCATGTTACTGGCTACAGGATATCAGCACGTGCAATCACCATAAATTGGTCCTGAAGACCATCGCAATTTGGGCAATGCCAATGATCAGGTAGTTTTGAGAAAGGCGTGTTGGCTTCAATTTGCCAATAATCATCCCCTTCTTCTGGCTTGTAAACATAGTGACAAATCTTACATTCCATACAGGCGTCGTCTGCTATTTTTTCGTTATCACCTAAATAGCTACCCTCAAAGGTCTTCATAATTCATCGCTAAATTCTTTGAGACGCTCAATACTGTCCGCTAAATCTTCTTGTGCTGCACAAGCAACAATAGGGATATCCACGACTTCAATGGTGCTGAGTATTTCATTATCGGTAGAATTAAAGTATTTGACCCACCAGATTGAAGAAATCCCTGTAGAGGTAATACGGCAATTACCATACCCTCTAGAAAGGATAACAGTATTACCTACACCTAATATATTATTAATACAGGCAATGTCTTCTTCGGTATGTGGCAATAATGTTAAATTAATCGCCTCTGGCATCAAATCGTCTGAATTTAAATTATTGTATTCTGCTCTTTTGTCTTCCAATTCTGTCAAAATTGCTGGTGCATTAATGACATTTTCTGGCAATAAAGCACTGTTAAATCTAACCTTATCAGACAATTGTTGATTTAAATTAACAATAACCGAAGGTATATCACCAACCTCAACATAATCATCAACTAAATTACCCTCCTTAATGACACTAATACGCCAAACACCGGTAAAAATTGACTCTTGAATATTGATAACTTCGTCCGTAGCGTTAATGATAGCACTAACCTCACCCTCACCTAATAAGGCGTTTAAATAAGCAATGTTCTCGTCATTAAGGCCTTCAACTTTAAACAATAGGTTATCATCAGTAATATTATGACCCTCCATTGAAGTATAGATATTTTCTAAAAACGCCTTACATTGAGACAAGTCAATACTTTCATCCCATTCATAAATCTTGCTATTCACATCAAATGTGGACATTTCAGTAGGCATTTCCATATACTCAAGCTTGTCTTCTTCAGAAACCTCTTGTGAGCCTGCGCCGAGTAAAAAATTTGCTGGAATAGGGGGGGCGGGTATTGATGACATATAATTTTTCCTTTTTTTAGTTTTGCGATAAAGCGATTTTAATCGGTGGGGTGGTTGGTTTTGACATGATAAGTGTTTGAATTTCATCAAGGTATTCATCCCAATCTCTAACTTTGGATATCGTACCCAAATAACCACCCTCTTTAAAAAATACCAAGGATGGCCAAGTAGTAAAGCCGTAATTACGTTGAACTTTCATATCGTCATCTCTGCTAATAATGGCGGGGACGATTCTTCCATTAAATGCAGACATTAATTCTGGCAATATAACAGCAACATCTAAGGTTTCTGGAAAAAGTTTGGCATCGTTACAAAAAAATAAAACGCTATAAGGGTGTTTGTTAATAAATTCACTAACATCACTTTCACCCAAAAGTGGATAGTGATGGGTTGTGATAAGTTGTTGTACTAATTCTGGAAACATAAAATTACTCGCTATTATTCAAAAAAGGGTTAACGGGTTCACGATTGATTAAATCGCCAAACAATTGCTGCACTCTGTCTTCTTGTCCGCCAGTTGCTGCTAAGGCAACTGCCGCTAACGCAGCATCAATTTCTTTAGCCTTGCCTGCTGAGATAACCTCTCTGGCAGCATCAATAAAAACCAACACCCATGTGCCAGTAATTTGTGGGCCGACTAACTGCATATTAATGGTTTTATTGATGCCATTATCTTGGCAAGTTGCAAAAGTATCACTAACAGAATCTACAACCTGCATGGGTATACCAATACACATCTACTTATCCTCAAAGTGTTTGCGACCATCAACAAAAACATTGGTGGCACAATTACCATCTATTAACTCGCTATCCCTTTGTTCAAAAGAATTATCAAACAAAATCCGGTCATCGCCTTTTCTACAAGCCAATGCCTCTGAAGGGCGGTTGGCTTCATAATCCGTTATATCAATAGTTGGGCTGTTGACGCCTTCATCCCCATCAAGTAGCTTAGTGCGTTTTTTGTAAGAAACTGAGTAACTGTTAAGATATTTTAAACATTCTTTGATTGCTGGCTGAATTTGTGCTTTTACTTCATCGCGTAAACTGCCTCCAAAATCATCTAATTGCACAGGTTGAACGCCGATCAAAAAAATATGATCCGGTGTTTCGCCCGTTAGTTCAGCAGTTGATAAGACTTCTTGAAAGCCTGTTTGATGCAGACTCATTTTTTTAGCACCCATAAACTTAGGCACTTCTTCATCCTGAATTAACTTCATTGTTCCTGGCTCTAAACCATAATCAATCGCATCAAATACAATCAATAAATCGCATTCCTGCACATGCTGAATAAGATAAAGACCTTGTGTGCCACCATCCATTAATTTAACATCATCATCAAATTCATATTGCTGATTGATGGCCTCAACTGTGCGAACACCAAAGCCCTCGTCCGCCCAAAGGATGTTACCCACACCTAATATTAGAACTTTCATCAAGTAACCTCAAAATAAACAACCAAAAGGCGTACAATTAGACGCCTTTTGGTTGAATCAAATTAAAAAAAATTATCTACGGTCGTCCTTCCAAGTTCTCCAGCCATTAATCATTGTACTTACAAGTGATTGTCTTGACATGATATCCTCTCTAATCGCAGCATAAATGTGAATCATGACAAAAGTCAGAATAAACCACATGCCTATATGGTGCCAAGTGTGCACATCTTGACTTTGTCCAAATAGCGGGATTAGCCAGCCTGCAAAAGCATCATACCACCAACTGTCCATACCCTGACCTTCAGCATACAGTGCAAAACCTGTAAAAATCATAAAGATAGAACCTGTTACGAACATCAAAAACATGAACAATGATGCTAGCGGATTGTGCCCTACATATTTCTGTGGCTCTTTTTCTAAAAAAGCATACCATCTGGTTTCTTGCCATACTTCTGACCACCAATGTTTACTAAGAAAGGGTGGTAAAAATAATTGTTTAGCATGCCCATTGCCTACAAATGCCCAATATATTCTACCAATCATTCCGATAGCAAAGATATAAGCCGCTGCAAAATGAAAAAAGCGAATATAGCCCATAACATAAAAATCACTTGCCTCTCCCGACATGCTTGGCAGTGGCGAGCCAATAAAATAACCCGTTATAGACAATACCAAGATTGCTGCTGCATTCACCCAATGCCATAAACGCACCGGTGCTTCATACACATAAGTTGCCTCTACTGTAGACTCAATGCCTGATGAACTTAAATCACCAATCGCACTCTCCATCTTTTTTGTGCTCATAACTTACTCCTCAAATCAATAAAAGTTTAAGACAATAAAAGACTCATACCCAACATTAAGCCAACAAGGCCTAACACCATCAACACTGCACTCAGTATTTGCTTTCTCTTAGAAACAATAACTGCGCTTAGCATAAGTGCAACACCAATCGTTAACATTGCAATAATGTGATATGAGCTGGCAAAATAATGTTTAAAAACTTCGGTTACGCCAACAAATTCAAATGGTGTATGACCTGAGTGTGCCAATACTGATACAGAAAACAAACTTGACACTATTATTAATAATTTTTTCATTGTAATACTCCTATCGTACTTTAACATTAATTAACTCTTCACCATCTTCACTCATCACATGAGTAGAGCAAGCAAGACATGGATCGAAACTGTGAATGGTGCGTAGAATTTCAACAGGCTCATTGGCTCTTTCAACTGGCGTTCCCATTAAACTGGCTTCAAATGCACCAATATTACCTGCGGGGTCACGAGGTGATCCATTCCAGGTAGTAGGCACAACGCATTGATAATTTTCAATCTTACCGTCCTTAATCTTAATCCAATGCCCTAATGCGCCACGAGGTGCTGCGGCTGTTCCATAACCTTTGGCTTCTTTTGGCCAAGTTTTAGGGTCCCATTTCTCCATGTTGGCTGTTGAGGTGTCACCATTTTTAATATTTTTCATCAAATCGTGCCAGTCATCAACCATCATATCAGCCACATACTTAGACTCTAATGCTCTACCAAGTGTTCTACCAATAGTTGACTGCAGCACTTGTTTGGCATTTAAATTTGTCTTAGCAAGACTATTAAAATCCGACACACTGCGATTAATTTGGTCTATCACATACTCTGAGCCTTGTGCATAAGCCAATACATAGCGAGATAGTGGACCCACTTCAACCGCATGACCTCTCCAACGAGGGGCTTTAATCCATGAATATTTAGCACTTTCATCCAACTCTTTAATGTCAGTTCTGGTGCCTTTAGTTTTAGAGCCCAACTCATAATTTGCTTCAGTAATACCATCCCAAGGGTGTAAGCCTTTAGACTCATCTGGGTATTTGTACCAAGAATGTGTCACAAATTCTTGCACTTGCTCTGGGTCTGCTGGATCAACCGGGAATACTTCGTTCCAATTGTCATTCAAAATTACACCGCCTGGCAATTGATCGGTTGACTTATCATAGTTAACCTTAGGGTAAGCGCCATAATCCATTACACTCTTAGCGCCAATACCACCACCCCACAATTGACCTTTATAGAAACTGGCAATCGCAATCACATCAGGCACATAAACATTGGTATTAAATTGCACCATTTCATCAATACGAGCCTTAACAAAATTCAAGCGCTCCATATTTAGAGGCGCACCAGCAGCCATATCGCCATCCATATTAATAGCACATGGCACACCACCAACTAAATAGTTAGGGTGAGGATTCTTACCACCGAAAATTGTATGTAATTTAACAAATTCTTTTTGCAAATCTAACGCTTCAAGATAATGCGCAACCGCCATTAAATCAGCCTCAGGAGACATTTTATAGGCAGGATTGTCCCAATAACCATTCTTAAACGGACCCAATTGACCCGATTCAATGAATTTTTTAATTCTGGTTTGAATATCTTTGAAATAACCAGGGCTTGATTTGGCATGCTTAGGCGACACTATATGTTGTAAGCCAGAAGTAGCTTTTGGATCGGCCTTTAAAGCATTTACTGGATTTACCCAGTCCAACGCATGAAGATGATAAAAATGCACAACATGGTCATGCACTTGCAGTGTTTTTGCCATCATCTCACGAATTAAATGTGCATTAGGTGGAATCTCAATACCCAAAGCATTTTCAACGGCTCTACAAGATGTTAATGCGTGACAACCTGTACACACGCCACAAATTCTTTCAACAAAAGCCCAAGCATCACGAGGGTCTCTGCCTCTTAAAATAACTTCTAAACCACGCCACATTGTGCCGGTTGATACGGCATTAACAATCACATTATTTGCGTCTAAATTTACCTCGCAACGCATGTGCCCTTCAATTCTAGTAACAGGATCAACAACAACACGTTTGCCGCTATTATCCAGTGTATAACCATTAGGTGTATTGATAACTGACATTTTCTATTCTCCTTTAGTGTCTTCTTGATTATTCTTAGCACTTTTCAATGCACTAGCGGCGGCATGTGCTGCAATAACAGCGCCTGTTGCACCTGCCACGGCAAAACCAATTTCATCTGCATCGGCCTCAACACCAAAGCCATGAACTTCGGTTAAGCGATCATAAAATGAGCCTTTATCCCAAAATCCATCTTCTGAACAACCGATACAACCGTGCCCTGCTTGAATTGGAAAGGAGGTGCCTTCATTCCAACGAATGGTAGAGCAAGCGTTATAAGTTGTTGGTCCTTTACAACCAACTTTATACAAGCAATAGCCTTTTTTCGCATTTTCATCATCAAACTCTTCAACAAATTGACCCGCGTCAAAATGTGGACGACGGTAACATTTGTCATGAATTCTTTGAGAATAAAACATTTTAGGGCGACCTTGTCTGTCTAAAGTTGGCATCTTGTCAAAAGTCAACATATAGGTGATAACACCCGTCATAACCTCAGCAATTGGCGGACAACCTGGCACCTTGATAATAGGTTTATTGGTAATTAGTTTATGTGTTGGCGTTGCCTGAGTAGGATTAGGCCTGGCGGCTTGCACACAGCCCCATGAAGCACAAGAGCCCCATGAAATAATTGCCTTACAGTGTTTCGCGACTCTTTCAATTTGATGATGGAAAGGTTTACCTGCAATAATACAAGACATGCCATCTTGATTAAGTGGTGTATTACCCTCAACAGCAAGGATAAAATTACCATCATATTTCTCGATAGTTTCATCAATAATGGCTTCTGCCTGCTGACCCGCTGCCGCCATAATCGTATCATCATAATCCAATGAAATCATCGATAAAATTACATCTTTGGCTAGTGGGTGAGCTGAGCGAATAAACGACTCTGAACAACAAGTACATTCTAAACCATGCAACCATAAAACCGGTATTCTGGGTTTGTTTTCCATTGCATAAGCAATTTTACCGACAAACGATGGACCCAAGCCTAAAGCGGTTGCTGTCAAACTACAATACTTTATAAAGCTACGACGACTGATGCCTTGTCTACGCATGACATCATAAAAGCTCTCAATTGGCGATTTAACTATTTCTGTATTGGCCATAACACTACTCTCCTGTAAAAATCAATTAAAACCCATTATTTTTAACAAACGTTATAATGGCTTACTTAATATACAAGCAATAACTATGCCAAAAATAGCACTACAAACCAAAATAGGGTTTAATCTTAAACTAAGCCCGACTCTTAAAAATTCAATAAACCTTTTATCTATACCGCATATAGAACTTACAGCTGAGATAAATAAAGCCCTAGAAAATAATATGTTATTAACTGAAGTTGAGCCAAAAACACATGAATATAATACTTATTCAGGACAGAATAAAAATGAAGAAGCCTATGAATTACAAATAAAATCTGAGGAATCGTTATTTACTAAATTAGAAAAACAGTTGCTCACCTCTAATTTAAGTGTCCAGCAACTTGCCATTGCCAAAGTAATCATTGACAACTTAGATGAATTTGGATTTTTAAAAGCAAGCATTGAGATGATTTTTCATGTTTATCAGCGACAATATTCTAAAGAAAAAATCAATATACAAGAGTGTGAAGTGGTTAGAAATTATATGCAGCATAATTTTGAACCTTTGGGTATTGCCTCATTTAACACACAAGATTTTTTATTATTGCAAGTTGGCAAGCAGGCAAATATTATTGAGAAACCTTTGATTATTGGGCTCTTGTCTGAGGATATTAGCATTGATACCATTACGCCAACGCAAAAAAGTATTTTTCTTAAAGTGGTTAAATCACTACTGAAAACACCCCTTGATAATACCCAAGACGATGTGCAAACACAGTTTATTCAGGCTGATGCCAGTATTTATAAAGACGAGGGGGGTTGGCACATCAAACTAAAGTCACTACCTACAATAGCGATTAATAAGCAATATTTGGCATTGCGTAAAAAAATCAAAGACAAGGCTCTGTTTAATCAGCATTTGTCTAGTGCACGCGGACTAATGAGTTTTATTGAATATCGCAATAAGTCTTTACAAGTGATTGTTAGTACACTGATTAACAAACAAGAATTGGCTTTAATTAAGGGCGAGAGATTTTTAAAACCTTTAAGTCAAAAAGAAATGGCTTTAGAGTTAAACATCGGCGAGTCCACATTATCTCGCCTAATTAAAAATAAATATATTGATACACCTATTGGCACTATTAAAATACAAGACTTATTCTCCGCCAATGTTGGTCAAAATTCCTCAAAATCTGTCAAGCAAATGATTATTGAGATTATTCAACAAGAAAAAAATGCACTTTCAGACCAAAAAATAACTGATATCTTAATGCAAGATAATATCAATATTGGTAGAAGGACGGTAACGAAATACAGAAAGTCTGTTAATATTCCTTGTGCTAGAGATAGAAATCACCAATTAAGATAACGCAATCAATAGTGCTTCCATAGTAGTCTTGGCATCGCCAAACAGTATTTTAGTATTTTTCTTATTAAACAATGGATTGTTAATATCTGAGTAACCATTAGGCATACCTCGTTTTAGCACTATGGTGGCCTTACTATGTCAAACCTCAAGCACAGGCATGGAGTATCAAGGCCTTCTAACGCAGAAAGAGGCTGTGTCATGAGCACTAATGATTACACCGATATTTTTAAAATCCTCATTGATTTATTCCATTTCAAAGACGGCGTCTTAGAGAGTAAGGGAATGTTTAGCAAAACCAGTGCCTATTATCATTACAACCAAAAATCAATACCCTGATTCTTAAATTCATCATAGCGTAAATAGTGCGTACCATCGCATGAAAAATTTAAACCAATAAAGCCATTAACCAAGTTTAATGACGCCGATCGTAAATAAATGGTTTCATCCATAAAACGCAAGGCTTTGAATTGATTGAATATGTCCATAATATCCAATGAAGGCACAATGGCTCGTTCAAAATAGGGGCGGCGTGGATAAGCCAGGCAGATATTGGGGTCGCATAATTCATCAATAGTCAATATACGATATACATAACAATCATCCGCATGCCAGATGGTCGCCCTATTACTTGAAAAATGAATCTGACAATGGTAAACACCATGCTCCAGCATCAATTCTTCCATTAAGTACAAGACATTATCAATAGACTGATCAAGCTGACTTTCAACGCGCTCTTGTAAAAACAGCCCACCTCGAATAGAAGGGTCTCCTTTCATTTGTCGCCATTCATCTGATTCTTGATAAATATTGCCTGTAAAAGGCAATTCGCGTAAATCATAATCAACACCCAGAAAACCAATGCGCTCATTTTTATCGTTCTTAATCACTTGGATAGCTGTTAATGAGGGGGCGTTTTTTATTCTTGCTGATGTAGGAATCTGACAGCTTAAACTCTTTTTCCCCGAACATATTTTTCATATAAGGGCGATTTGAACGATTACGCCCATAGGCATCATGCTCAATCTTTTCTCGATTCATGGTTGAGCTGATTTGCACGCCCTGAGAATCCAGGGCATAGAGGTTTTTACAAAAAGATAATTCCTTACAGGCACTTGATAAGTGTTCATTGAGCAGCAACTGACTATTTATGACTGGTGATAGCTTTCCAGCCAAGTTCTGCAACGACATGCCTAGGGTTTTTGTCAGTAATTCTTGTTGTTGTTTTATGGATTGTTTAAGATTTTTCATTGTAATTTTATTTCTAGGCTGTATTAAATGTATTCACCATTGACTAAATAACTCTTATTTCAGAGGTGCATAAACAGCATAACGATTTATAGGTCAAGACAATGCAACCAAAAGTGCCTCCATACTGGTTTTAGCATCACCAAACATCATTCGAGTATTTTCTTTGGTAAATAATGCATTATCAATACCCGAATAACCCGTTGACATACCACGTTTTAGCACAACGGTGGTCTTGCTATGCCAAACCTCAAGCACAGGCATACCTGCAATAAGGCTATCAGTATCTTCTAACGCAGAAGGATTGACAGTATCATTAGCGCCAATGACAATGGTTACATCAATATTCTCAAAATCGTGATTAATTTCATCCATTTCAAAAATAGTCGCATAAGGTATATTTGCCTCTGCTAACAAAACATTCATATGTCCTGGCATACGACCAGCAACTGGGTGGATACCAAAACGCACATTAATGCCTTTACTTATTAGCAACCCCACAACACCAGAAACAGCATATTGTGCTTGTGCAACTGCCATACCATAACCTGGCACAATCATCACTTTTTTAGCTTGATTCAGTAAATCTGCCAAACTATTGACATCAATACTAACCACTTCATCTTGACTATTTTTAGTGCTGTTTTGAGTAGGTATTGTGGCGTTTAATCCACCACCGGTAATCACACTGATGAAGCTACGATTCATAGCCTGACACATAATATAACTTAAAATTGCACCACTACTACCTACTAAAGCACCGATAATAATCAACAAATCATTGCCCAACATAAACCCAGTCACTGCCGCTGCCCAACCTGAATAACTGTTTAACATTGAAATCACCACAGGCATATCGGCACCACCAATCGCAAGTACCATATGTAGCCCGTAAATAACACCAATGGCGGTCATAACATACAATGCCATATAAGCAATTTCTGTTGTTTGGGTAGTAACAAATATCCAGCCTAAAACAATAACAACGACCAGCATCACTAAATTGATCATATGCCTAGCAGGTAATAACAATGGTTTGCCACCAAGCATAGCACTCAATTTAGCAAAGGCAATGATGGATCCAGATAAAGTTATCGCACCAATATAAATACCCAAATAAACTTCAATATCATGAATATTCTTTTCCAATCCACTAAATTGAATACTGGTATCCATATAGTTGTTATAGCCAATTAGCACCGCTGCTAAACCCACCAAACTGTGTAATATGGCAATCAGTTGTGGCATTTGCACCATTTGCACCCGCACTGCTAAAATTAATCCTAAAACCGCACCTATTGCTATGCTGATAAAAATCATTAGATAATTGCTCACAGCACTACCCCCCACAGTCGCACTGACTGCCAACACCATGCCTAAAATCCCATACATTAGTCCTTTTCGAGCATTGTCATTGCTACTCAAACCACTTAAGGCCAGAATAAAAAGAATTGCCGCTATGAGATAAATTGCACTAGTAAGATTTTCAGACATAAGAATCGTTATTTATTAAACATTTTAAGCATACGATGGGTTACTGCAAAACCAGCAACAATATTGATGGTAGTAATTAAAACAGCAATGCCTGATAACCACATCACTGTATTTGAAGAAGATGAAACTTGTAATAACGCACCTAAAATAATAATACTGCTAATCGCATTGGTGATACTCATCAGTGGCGTATGTAAAGAATGCGACACATTCCAAATCACCATATAACCAATAAAACAGGCTAAAACAAACACGGTTAAATGATTCATAAAAGCAGTAGGTGCAAAGACACCAACACCCCATAACAAACCACCCATAATCAATAGTAGGACTATATTTTTTAAAGATTTATTTGATGTTGATTGTGTTACATCTACACTTGGAGGAGCAACCATCTTAGCCACCTCCTCTTTGGCAGCAACCTTAACTGGGGCAGCAGCAGGTAGCTGCCAGACAATCTCACCATCATGCACCACTGTTGCACAGCGGATAACCTCATCTTCCATATTTAATGCTATCTGCCCGTCTTTCTTAGGGGTTAATTCAGTCAGTAAGTGCGCTATATTGGCAGCATAAAGTTGACTTGATTGTGGTGCTAATCTGCTCGGTAAATCACAATAACCAATAATACTTACCCCATGCTCTACGCTGATTGCATGTGCTTTTGTTAGTTCGCAATTACCGCCTTGCTCAGCCGCTAAATCAACAATCACACTGCCCGCTTTCATTGATTTCACCATAGCAGCGGTGATCAATATAGGCGCAGCTTTGCCAGGAATAAGTGCTGTGGTAATAATTATATCCACTTCCTTTGCCTGCTCAGTAAATAATGCCATTTCTGCATCAATAAAGGCTTTACTCATAGTCTTGGCATAGCCGCCTTCGCCACTAGCATCTTCGGCAAAATCCAATTCTAAAAATTCTGCATTTAAACTCAGAATTTGTTCTTTTACCTCAAGCCTAGTGTCAAAGCCACGCACAACCGCACCTAGAGATTTTGCTGTGCCAATAGCAGACAAGCCTGCCACGCCTGCGCCAATAACTAAAACTTTAGCGGGTGCAATCCGCCCTGCCGCGGTAATTTGTCCAGTAAAAAATTTTCCAAAAATATTCGCCGCTTCAATCACTGCTCGATAACCCGCAATATTTGCCATTGAACTGAGAGCGTCCATTTTTTGTGCCCGTGAAATTCTAGGAATGGTGTCCATTGCCAGAGTATTAACTTTTTGGTCTGCCAGTCTTTGTAATAACGCTGGGTTTTGTATTGGCCAAATAAAACAAATTAGGGTTGTACCAGGCTCCATCAACGAGATTTCATCAGAATCATTATCTGTCTCTAATTCAGGTGCACGAACTTTTAAAATAATATCAGCCCCAGCAAAAAGTAGCTTGATGTCATCTGTAATAACAGCACCAGCAGACTGGTATGCCATATCATCAAAACTTGCTGAGATGCCAGCATTCGTTTCGATTGATACATTAAAACCTAAATCAATTAATTGACTTACTACAGAGGGTGTTACTGCTACACGCTGTTCTCCGGGGTAGCGTTCTTTTGGAATTGCAATTTTCATATCAATTTAAAAGGTTCTATTTTTAATGTTATATTCAAAGCAATGAGCGAATATGATAAATCTATTTTTGATAAGCGGCAAAAGAGTCGCATAATTCTTGTTTGGCTTCATCAGCATCGCCCCAACCGTCAATTTTTACCCATTTACCTTCATCAAGATCTTTGTAATAAGTAAAGAAATGTTCAATTTGGTCTTTTAAAGTTGCACCAACATCATTAATTCCTTGAATATCGTGATAAGATTTGCAGAGCTTATCTGTCGGCACTGCTAAAATCTTAGAATCTTTACCAGCCTCATCAGTCATCCGCAATACCCCAATTGGGCGGGCTGTAATTACTGCATCGTGAATCAGTGGGTAGGGGGTAATAACTAGCACGTCCGCAGGATCGCCATCATCAGCAAGCGTTTCAGGGACAAAGCCATAATTGCATGGGTAAAACATTGGCGTGGTGATAAATCTATCGACAAACATTGCTCCTGTTTCCTTGTCAATTTCATATTTGACTGGCGATGAATTGGCTGGAATCTCAATAATGACATTGATTTCATCAGGGATATTACCTGCTGATACGGGCCTTAGACTGTTTTGCATTTTTTAACTCCATTTTTATTATAAATTTTCGCACATTCTGAATGATTCAAATCCCTCGCCAGGCTGCAGGTTTATTATCTCATTAGCAGACACTCGAGAGTCTGAACAGCCAATCCATAAATATTTAGGCGTTTGCTGCTTGAATAATTTGGAAAAAAAATTAGGATGTTTTTCTTGTAATTGTGCAACCCATAATACATTATTGTCTACAAAGGTGCTGTAAGTCCATTTAAGTATTCTTATGCCAAGCATCTACATTGCTGATTTTTCCTTGCCAAGGTAATATCCACATTTGATAAAGTGAGGTTGATAACATCACAGTTGAGGCAAGACTGTAACCAACACCACCAATAATGACCAGCCAAGCAAAAGCAGGGTCTAAGCGCGTTAGCCACCAGGCACTGACATCAAGCAGTAAAAAAGCGAATGGAGTAAAAATAATGAGTATTTTGAGCCATTCATTAAACCCAGTTGCTAACGAAAAAATCAAACCGACAAAAAAGAAAATAAAAGCAATGCCGAACAAATGAATATGAGAAATACGCGTTAAACTGGATATATCTACCGAAGATTCAGTTTTTGCTAACTCTTTAATTACTGCATAGTTAGTAAGGTTTGGGAGTGTAGCTATATTGGCATGGCAAGCCGCACAATTTGATGCAACAATCGGTTTAATATCAGTTTTCCATGCTTGCTCGTCAGCTCCTTTTTTAACCCAGTGGATAATGGCTTTCCGGTCTTGTTCAGATGCCTTATCTTTCATTGAGCCATTGAGTTTGTTTTCTAATGTAGAATTTGAACGATTGCCATAATAACTATAGACCACATCATCAATTGACAATCCAACTTTGCCATCAGACGCACCATGAGTCAGCATAATTTGTGCACCTGCCATCATTAACCCCACGCCAATGACCAAAATATAGCCAGTAAACAATCCTTTAATAGATAAAGGTAAGTTTGATAAATTCATTAACACTGCTCCCAATTAGGCTCGTCTAACCAAGACACCAAAACACTATCAATTGCATGACCTACAAACTTATACTCCGCACAAGATCGCACGTCTAAAAATAAGATATTTTTATCATTTTGCAGTTTTTGGTAGGCTTGTTTTGGCGTTAAAGCAATAACTTTACTCATTTTTTTTCAGCAATAAAAATTAGGTGGCAGAATTTAATACAAACTTAAGGGGGAAATATCCCGCTCTGCCAAACGGTATAAAAAGGTTGTATATCTAATTCAAGCAATAACTATGCCAAACTGGTAAATTACCCTACTTTCAAGGCATATAGAAGGTTTAGAGAAAGCTATGCACTAAATCCCAAAGAATATGATAACTGGTTAAATGAGATTCTTGCACTCTATGAATACTGTCTGTCTCAACAGTCAAACACAAATCAATGGAAGTGCATTTAGCCATCTCACCCCCTGTTTGACCTGAAAATCCAATGGTAGATAAACCCATTTCTTTAGCTTGAACAAAAGCCTGAATCAAGTTTTTTGAATTACCGCTGGTAGAAAATCCAATCAACACATCGTTTTTTCTTGCCAAACAAACCAGCTGACGTAAAAAAACATGCTCCTTGCCTACATCATTAGAAACAGCTGTTAGAGTAGCAATATCAGCTGTTAAGTTAGTTGCAGCCAAAGCTTTTCTGCCTGTGGTTACTGGGTGCATAAATTCAGTGGTAATATGTGCGGCGTCACAAGACGAACCCCCATTACCCATGGCAAATAAATGACCTCCTTGTTGGTAGCTTTTAGCAATGATTTGTGCGGCATCAATTAATTTATCAGCATTGTTTTGAAAAAAAACTTGCTTAGCCCGAATGCTGTCTGCTACTTTTTTATTGAGAGATTGTAATAAATCTGGTGTTACACTTTTATTTTTATCCAAGAATGGATACAAACTTGATAGCGTGTCTTTATTCCCCATATTTTTTCTCCCTTGCTCTACAAATTGCAGCCTGACCAAGGCTAATACCGCCATCGCCAAATGGAAGTTGTGACGGGGTAAGTAATGTTATTCCATCTATTTTATTGAATAACTCACAGGTTAATGCTAATAATAATTTGTTATTAAAAACACCACCTGACAAAACAACGGTTTCAAATAGGTAATCTTGTTTTAATTGTTGTGTAATTTCAAATAACAACCGAGCCAAACAAAGATGAAATTTATAAGCAATAATTGAGCATTCTACTTGATTTTTTAAATCTAATAGAATACCCAACCATATTTGCTTAATATCAATTTGGCAGTGGCTTGAAGTGGTTTTTAATTCAAACTCATATCCCTCTAATTTGGCATTATTATCATAACAACAACTTTTGGCTAAACTCTCCAATTCAATTGCTGCCTGTGCCTCATAACTGATATGTTTTGGGCAAATACCTAACACATAGGCTACAGCATCAAACAATCTGCCCACTGAAGAAGTCAAGTTAAGCGGAATATTGCTACCCAGCAAAGCCTCTAAATCTTGAGTCGGTTTATTGGTGAAAAAATCCCCTAACTCTAAATTATAATGTTTGAAGTAAGCGTATGCCATGCGCCATGGCTGGGTAGCTGCTTTATCACCGCCCAACAAAGGCACATATTCAAATTGTGCTAAGCGCTTAAAACCAACATAATCTGCTAACAAGAACTCTCCGCCCCAAAGACTATTATCCCCACCTAAACCAATGCCATCCCAAACCACGCCTAAAACTTTATCGCTATCTATGGCTCCACCATGTTCAAACAAACAAGCGGCGATGTGCGCATGGTGGTGTTGTATCGCTTCTAGTTTAATGTTGTTAGTTTGTGCATAATTATCAGCATATTTAGAAGATAAATATTCTGGATGCAAATCGCAGGCTAACTGCTTAATTTTTGCGCTATATAGTTGCTGATATAAGTCAATATTATTTTGAAAATCTTGATAACTTTCTAAAGTTTTTAAATCACCAATATGTTGCGAAACAATCGCTTGTGATTCAGTCAACAAACAAAATGTATTTTTGAGTTCTGCACCAACCGCCAATAACCCACTATGGCTTGAAAATCCCTTGGGCAAGGATAATGAAGTTGGACCGTAACCTCTTGCTCTGCGAATAACTCTAAGGTCGCCCGCAACATACTGAACCACTGAATCATCAACACGGTTGACAATATCACGATTGTGCATTAAAAAATAATCAGCAATACTTTCAAGTTCATTCAACGCATGCTGATTGTCTATAATTTGAGGATTGTGGCTTTGGTTGCCAGAGGTCAGTACTAAAGGTTCGCCCAACTCTTGTAACAATAAATAGTGTAACGGCGAATAAGGCAGCATAAACCCCAAATTTTTCTGTTTAGGGGCAATCTGGTCAGGCAATCTATCATTTGCTTTATTCAGCAATACAATAGGTGATGCCTTATCTGTTAACAAACACTCCTCTTGGTCAGAGACAAAACAATATTGCTTCACCATGGAAAGATTTTTAGCCATTAAAGCAAATGGCTTATGTTTTCTGTGCTTTCTTTCTCTAAGTGCAACAACAGCAAATTCAATGCTCGCTAAACAAGCCAAATGAAACCCACCAATACCTTTAATAGCAACAATTTTTCCTTGTTTTAATAATGAAACAGTTTCCTTGATAATATTATCAACGACAATATCATTGCCATGCATATCTGTTAATTGTAATTGTGGTCCACAATCAGCACAAGCATTGGGCTGAGCATGAAACCGTCTGTTGACAGGATTTTGATACTCTTTCTTGCACTGCTCGCACATTGAAAAAACCGACATACTGGTCGAGTTTCGGTCATAAGGTATCTCTTTAATGATAGAAAATCGAGGACCGCAATTAGTACAATTGGTAAACGCATAACCATAACGACGATTATTTTTATCGGTGATATCAGCTATGCAATCCTTACAAATACTGGCGTCAGGTAAAACAATTGCCGAGATCTCGCCTTTGCTACTTTGTCCAATACTAAAATCGTCATAAAATTGATTACTTTGATAATCGTTCTCAATGTTAATATTGGCTATTTTGGCAAGCATCGGCACATCACTTTTAAGTAACGATAAGAATTGATCAAGCTGTATTTGCGTACATTGAACAATCACAACAACGCCAGCACTATCATTATAAACTTCCCCAACAAGATTAAATTGTCGTGCAATTTTATAAACAAACGGTCGAAATCCAACACCCTGAACAGCGCCAGTAATCGTTATTTTTTTGCTAATTAGCGTTTTAATGTTTGGTTTATTTTTTTTTGTTTGCTGGCTTTTTATCAAACGTGGATTCATATTGCCTCATATGTTCTTTTAACATTTTGCTGAACTCTTGCGTATAAAATTCAACAGCATCATCAGAATTTTTTTGGTAATTCTCTTTTGATTCAGATAAAGATGCAGTAATAAATACACTAAAACGCGCCGCTGCATATAGTAATGATGCATTAACCAATTGATGGTCGTTAGACTCGCATTGTTGATTGGCTTGCGCTATAAAAACATCTGCGATTTTAATAAAGTTTTTATCAGCATTTTCTTGTTTCTTGCCCTTACTCATACTATATTTCTCCCATTTAAATTGTGAATAATAACCATTTAAACATCTATTTCCTCAATATTTCAAGCAAAATTTGCAAAAAATTTTCTTACGATTATTGAATCTAAATTCTAAGAAAAGTATCAAATAACTACAAATATCAAACTAGTCGCGCTATAGGTGGACATAAAAATCTAGATTAGGAGGTTTAGAATAAATTATCCTAGATAAAGATTTCATCATGCGGGGCGGCATATTGATGATTAGGTTTTTGAGACCCTGTAAACCAGATTGTGTAAACACCTCTTTCAAAAATCAGACATAATCCTTTAATCTATCCTCATGTAAGATTATAAACTGATTCATTGCTTGTGACCAATTTCGTATTGGCATTGTCCATTTCTTACTGGCTGCTTCAATGGCTAAAAAGACCACTTTAAAAGCAGAGTTATCATGATTAAAAATCTTTCTGTTTTTGATAGATTTTCTAATCACTGAGTTTAAGGATTCAATGGCATTAGTGGTATAGATTGCCTTTCTGATTGCCTCAGGATAAGCAAATAGAGTAGCAACATTATCCCAATTTCGTCGCCACGATTTGGCGATACTTGGGAACTGCGTATCCCATTTATACTCAAACTCATCTAACGCCAATAAAGCTTCTTCTTCAGTAATAGACTGATAGATTTGCTTTAAATCACTAGCAACATTCTTACGTTCCTTATAGCCCACATATTTAAGCGAGTTGCGAACCATATGAACAATACACAGTTGTACATCAGCCTGTGGGAACACGGCATTAATAGCTTCGGGGAATCCCGTTAACCCATCGACTGAGGCGATCAGGATGTCTTTTACGCCACGATTAGCAATATCGTTAAGAACGCCCAACCAGAACTTAGAAGATTCATTTTTGGACAACCATAAGCCAAGACATTCTTTTTTACCCTCAAGATTAACGCCTAGGGCAATGTACATGGTCTTTTTAATGATTTGTTTATCTTGCCTAACTTTAATGACAATACCGTCTAAATAAACAATGGGGTAAATCTCATCCAATGGACGATTACGCCACTCTGTGGCTTGAGCAATAACCGCTTGTGTTACATTGGACACCAACGTTGCTGAGATGTCAGCGTCATACATCTCTTTAAAGGTTGTGACAATATCACGGGTGCTCATGCCTTTGGCATACAGGCTTAATATTTGATTATCAAAAGTGCCTAATCTGGTTTGACCCTTCTCAATGATAGCAGGCTCAAAGTTAGCATTGCGATCCCTTGGAATAGCAAGTTCAACTTCGCCATGATTACCTTTAACAATTTTAGAGTAGTAGCCATTGCGAGCGTTATTACTGGCATTAGATTCATTGCCATTTTGTCCATATTTTGGATAGCCAAGGTGATGTTCCATCTCAGCACCAAGTGCCGCTTCTATGGTCATCTTAACCAATGATGCAGACAAGTCTGCCAAGTCATCTTGGGTGTGGATGTCTTTGGCAAGCTCACCAGCAAAAGCACGGAGTTTTTGTTGGTTAATGCCTGTGTTGTTCAGTTGGTTCTTTTGGTTTTTTCTTAGTGTTGCGTTACTCATGTTTTTTCTCCTTTTTAGGGATTATAAAATATGAGGGTTTACACAATCTGGTTTACAGGGTCGCCCCAGAGAGTGATTTATTTTTGAAAACTATTTGTATTGTTGTTCGGGACCAAACAATTAATTCAATTAAATACGAGTTTAAGGTCTAAAATTTATTTGTAACAATTAAAAAACTTGATTGGCAATATTTTTTAAGGTTGGGACAGGTAAATTAAACGATTTTGCTAATTTAAGTGTGCGCTTTAGTCTTGCGGGTGCAGATCTGCCCATACATTGGTGTGCTAAATCGCCTTTAAAGGCGTGTATCATGCCTTTTTCTAATTCATCTTCGGCAAAATTTTTACCTGTGAGTGCACTTTGTAATTTCAAAATATCACTGGACACATTGCGCATTAAGTCAAGATGATTGTTGCGTAAATCATTAACCGTTGCACCCGTTTCAATAGACAATCCTGCAATATTAGTGGTGAGAATATAAATATTTTTTAGCACCAGTTCAAATAATAATTCATTCTTGGTGTTAAGTGTGCGGGCGGGAATATCAATCAACGCCAAAGAATCTACTAAAATTTGTGCTTTTTTGCCATAGGCAGGGGAGGAGATTAACACATTAGAATCCATACCTTTTTTCTTTTCAAACCAAACCGAAATAACCGTTGGATTTGTAAAATTATGCACCTCCCAATCTCTTGGTAAAAGCTCATTTTGCATCATTGCTACTCTGTCCTTCCATTGTTTTGGAATGGATTTTAAGGCATTTTGCAAATCCACTTCTGCAGTGCAAACCAAAATGAGTTCTGGGTCGATAGTATTTGCTAATTTATTAATATTAGTTTCACGAGTAATAGGGTAAACGGGGTAATTGTTTTTTAAAAATGCCCGTGCAAAAACACTACCAAGTTCGCCGATTCCCAAGACTACGATGGGTTTCTTCATGTTATTTACCAAGGGCCGCGACTACCAGGAATATATGAAGTGCCATCATCATTCCGGTGTTGATTGGGTTTATAAATACTTTCATCGTAGACCCAATTTTGGACAAATTTTGGTATTAATGAGTAATGCAAACGACATTCTTCTGCTTGCTGGGTAAATCTTAATATAAATGCAAATCCAATTAAGGGCACTAGCCAAATAAAAACAATTCTGACTATTTTTATCCACAAGTGGCGAATATCTTTTTCTTGCACGGCAATAATAGAAGTGACAATATTAAAATATAAAATAAAGGCAATAAAAATCAGGATGAAACCAATAATTATTTCTTTCATTTTAAAACCTCAAGTAAAGTTTTACCCATTGTTGCAGGAGTAGGAGAGACGGCAACACCCGCTTTTTCCAAGGCGTTGATTTTATCAATGGCTTTACCCGAGCCAGCACTGATGACGGCACCCGCATGCCCCATGCGTTTGCCTTTTGGGGCGCTGAGTCCAGCGATATAGGACACCACAGGTTTTGACACATGGGATTGAATGTATTCGGCAGCCTCTTCTTCTGCCATGCCACCGATTTCGCCGACCATGATGATGGACTGCGTTTTTTCATCAGCTTCAAATAGTTTAAGGCAGTCAATGAAATTCATACCCTGAACTGGGTCGCCACCGATGCCGATACAGGTGCTTTGCCCTAATCCCACTTGGGTGGTTTGGTGCACGGCTTCATAAGTCAATGTACCAGAACGAGAGACAATGCCGACACTGCCTGCTTGATGAATATTGCCAGGCATAATGCCAAGTTTACATTCATTTGGGGTGATGACACCTGGGCAATTTGGACCGATTAAGGTCGAATTTGAGTCTTTTAAAATCGCCTTTATTTTAAGCATATCTTGCACGGGGATGCCTTCGGTAATACAAGTGATGACAGGCATTTGCGCTTCAATCGCTTCAATAATTGAAGCGTAGGCAAAACGAGGCGGAACATAGATCATACTGGCATTTGCACCAGTTTCACGCATTGCTTCGGAGACACTGTTGAATACGGGTAAATCTAAGTGTGTTTGCCCGCCTTTTCCTGGGGTAACGCCGCCGACGAATTGGGTGCCGTAGGCAATAGACTGCTGCGAATGAAAAGTGCCTTGTTTACCTGTAAAACCTTGGGTAATTACCTTGGTGTCTTTATTGATTAATATACTCATTTTGATAACGCCACAATTTTAATTGCCGCTTTGGTTAAATCGGCTTCGGTGTGAATATTAACGCCAGATTCATCTAATAATTTAAGCCCTGCCGCTGCATTTGTACCTTCAAGCCTTACTACAATCGGTAAATTTAATCCTACTTTTTCAATCGCTTGCAAAATCCCTTCTGCAATCAAATCACAACGCACAATCCCGCCAAAAATATTCACTAAAATCCCCTTAACATTTACCTCGCTCTGAATGAGCTCAAACGCTTTTGCAACGCGTTGCGCCGTCGTGCCACCACCAACATCTAAGAAATTCGCAGGTGAACCTCCATGATGCTCAATCAGGTCCATCGTTGCCATTGCCAGCCCAGCACCATTGACCATACAGCCGATTGTACCGTCGAGTGAGATGTAATTCAGTTGCCATTCGCTGGCAGTCATTTCCTTCTCATCTTCTTGGGAAATATCACGCATTGCCAAAATATCTTCGTGGCGATACAAGGCATTATCGTCAAAATCAATTTTTCCATCCAGTGCTAACAGCGTGTTTTCTGCTGTTGTAATGAGTGGATTAATTTCAATTAAACTAACATCTTTTTGCGTGAAAATATTATACAAACCCAATAATGCAGTGTTAAATTGCTTGGTTAATGCCGTGTTTAATTCTAATTTTTTTGCAATTTCAGCACAGTCCTTTGTAGATAAAACCCCTAATGGGTCAATGCCAAATTTAATAATTTTATCAGGTGTTTCACTGGCAACTTTTTCAATGTCCATGCCACCTTCAGTTGATGCTAAAACTGTGATTTTTTGCGTCTGCCTATCAATCAATAAACCTAAATACAATTCGCGTTCAATATTTTGCCCCGCTTCAATTAACAACTGATTAACCGGCAAACCCTTGGCGTCCGTTTGCGGTGTAATCAATTGTGTGCCCAATAATTTGTCGCAAGTATTTTCAACTTCTGCCACCGAGTGACATAAAATTACACCGCCCCCTTTACCGCGACCCCCCGCATGCACTTGCGCTTTAACCACCCAAATATCACCACCCAAAGTATTGCAAGCATCGCTTGCCTGGGCAGTGGCGTCAATCAAAATACCATTCGGGGTTTGAATGTTATTTTTCTTAAATAATGTTTTCGCTTGGTATTCGTGAATGTGCATAATGTTTGTTTTTTTTAGTTAGAGTCAAGAACCAGTAAAGAAAATAATATACATATAAGTAATTGATTTATAATATTTTTTTTATTAAAAAATATAAGATACTTAGTCAAAATCAAGAACTAGTCAAGAAAATGTCACACCCAAAATGGGTGATGGCCCCTTCTAGGACCTTCCATGTCAGCAATTTTTATTATAGGTTTTATAAATATGTTTCTTTAAATGTTTCGTAACTACCAACTTTAGCAAAATTTATTTCAAATTCTAAATCATTTATCTTGTCAATTCGTACAGAATCTATTCCTAAAAATTGTAATTTTGCGTAAGTTAGCAATTCACCTTCAGGTAATTCTAAAACATCTCTAAGAAGCCATTGCCCTAATTCTTTATTAGAATATGACATTAAGGCTTTACTGCTATCTTGACACATTTTACTTTTCATTATTTTACCATTTGGCAGTTTTAATGAAAAAGGCATATCTCTACTTGGAAAAAAATTTGGAAAGTTGTTATGGATTACTATAGGGACAGGTATATAAATTTCATTTGCATGCCTTACTCTACCTTTTGCATTCCATTGATTAAGTCCACTTTTTTCAAAAACCTCCATATTTTTACTGTATAAAGGCAAATAAACAGTTTGCTTGATTTTAGTGTCAGTTAAAAATATTTTTTCTTGTGTAAAACATTCTTGCAAAGTTAACAACGGGTCTTTTAATATATTAATATCAAATTCATCAAGAATTAGGCTAGGATTGGTACTATCGAATCTTTTCGATAGGGTACTTTTTGAAAGTGAAAAAGAATAATCATTAATATCGTCATCAAATTTGATGACATTTTTTTTGGCATTGATTTTAATGTGTTGGATATTATTAATAGCAATTTTGTCCATGTTACTTTCAAATATTTTAAACTTACTTTCTTCTCGTAAAACACAATGATAAATAGAACTTTGTGTTTGATAGGTTTTTTTGGCAAACTGAATTCTAGCATTTCTGAGATTTGCTACCTTTTCAATGAGTTTTTTGTTGCTTAAACCTATATATAGTTCCCTGTCATTATTAAACTCTGCGATTTTTTGAAAGGTTTTATTATTATTTGCTAAAAATGTTTTTAGCCCTATACCAATAAGGCCCTTTTTGGCATCTATCGATACATCACCTCTAGACAAATCATCTGCTTTGAATGCTCTGCAAAATAATTTTTCAGCTATTCTATAATAAAGATATGGTGTTTTTGAATCCGAATATAAGTTTGATAAAGAGCCAACTATTTCTAAAAAATTCTGATAGTCTCCTTGTTGATTATTTGATTGATTTTCAAAAAACATTTGATTAAGTTTCCAAGGCTAAAGTTATATTATTTATAATTCTCTCTACCAAAGGAACGCAGATAGAGTTGCCAAATTGTTTATACAAATTAGAGTCAGTTATGTTTGGCAGTATATAGTTTTCTGGATACCCTTGAAAATTCGCACACTCTTTAGGTGTTAACTTTCTAATTCCTTTATTATCTAAAATGATTGGCACATTGTGTCCACCCATACCCATATTTGCTGTTAATGTTGGACAGACAGCACTTTTATTTTCTCGAACATATTTTCTACGCCATTGATAAATAGTATTTTTTTTAGTAATATCATCTTTTAATTTTTTATGCAAGGGTTTATTATTGTAGTAATATTTTTCATCAACTGCTTTTTCCAAACAACTGCTAATGGTTTTTTTGAGTTCTATTTTCTTCGGAAATGAAAAATTATTAAATGCTTTTTGTTCTAGAAAACCCACAATAAATATTCTTTCTCTATTTTGTGGCGTGTTGCCATATTTCATGGCATTCAAAACATTGTCAGTAACTTTATACCCTAATTTCTGTAATTTATTATAAATGACTTTGATTGTATTACCTTTATCATGAGTTTTTAAATTTTTTACATTCTCCAAAATAAAGGCTTTTGGTTTTTTTTCTTTAAGGATTTTAACTATATCAAAAAACAAATTTCCTCTGCCATTTTTATCATCAAAACCCTGTCTATGACCTGCAATAGAAAATGGTTGACAAGGAAAGCCTGCAAATAAAAAATCAAAATCGGGTATATCTTTTGCTTTAACTTCGATGATATTGCCAGCAAAATTACCTGAATAAAATAAATCTTTATTGTGTTTTAAAAAATTAGCCTCATAAGTCTTTCTAGCATTATCATCAAATTCACTAGCGAAAACACATTGACCACCTAAATTTGAAGCTGCTAGGTGAAAACCACCGATACCTGCAAATAAATCAATAAAAGTAAAATTGGGTTTTTTATTGACATCAGACTCTTTTGTCTCGAAGCGATCTAATAATCCCATTTGAAAGGCGTCCTCTACACAGTCAGTGTTTTTTTTGAGGGAATTTTCTTGGATGTAGTTAACATCTTTTATTTTTAGCATAGCATTATTTTACAAACAAAATACAGTGTAGTTTAAGTAAAATAAGATATTTTATTTTTCGTAATTTTTAAAAATGGCAACTTATTCCACTAGTCAGTTCAAAAACGGCTTAAAACTTATTTTGGATGGTAATCCTTGTTCGATTATTAATAACGAAATTCGCAAACCTGGCAAGGGGCAGGCGTCTAATAAAGTCAAACTTAAAGATTTAATCACGGGTAAAACTTTGGAAAAAACTTTTAAATCTGGCGAGTCTGTGGAAGGTGCTGATGTGATGGAAACAGATATGCAATATTTGTATAATGACGGCGATGGTTATAATTTTATGGACCCCAAAACTTTTGAACAATATACGCTGAGTGAAGTGGGTATGGGTGATGCGGTGAAATATTTGGTTGAGCAAGATATGTGTGTTATTACGCTTTGGAATGACAATCCGATTTCAGTCACACCACCAAATCATGTGATGTTGGAAGTGGTGGACACAGATCCTGGACTCAAAGGTGATACCGCAGGTACAGGCGGAAAACCAGCGACAATGAACACGGGCGCGGTGGTACAAGTACCTTTATTCATCAGCATTGGCGAGAAAGTTAAGGTTGATACGCGCACGAACGAGTATGCGGGACGCACTTAAAAAAAATAGCGTTTTTTTTAATCAAATACGACAATTTTTTGCCCAAAGAGATGTCGTTGAGGTGCAAACTCCGCAACTTTTAAACTACCCCGTTACCGATGTTTATATTGACAGCATTACCATGCAAGTCAATCAAGACATTGAACCACAAGCCAAATACCTGCACACCTCCCCCGAATTGGAAATGAAAAAACTGTTGGCGGGCGGTAGCGGTAATATTTATCAGATTTGCCCTGTGTTCCGTGACAATGAGCAAGGTGCTCAAAACTTTAATGAATTCACAATGTTGGAATATTATCGTGTGGATTTTGACATGCACCAATTGATGAATGAGGTTGTAGAACTGTTGCAACACTTGGGTTTTCAAGGTGAAGTGTCAAAATTATCTTATGCACAAGCGTTCAGAAAGTTTGCTGATATTGATATTTTAAATACCGATTTTGATAAACTTAAGTCCATCGCTAAAACCTATGGACTGTGTACAGATTTTGAGTGGATTGAAGACTTGCAAATCTTACTATTTACCCACTTAATAGAGCCAGAATTGGAAGATATCCCCTTTTGTTTCATCTACGATTATCCTGTAGAGCAATCCGCCCTTGCTAAGGCTAAAGGGCAAGTGGCACAGCGTTTTGAGTTATATGCGCACGGCATTGAAATCGCCAACGGCTACGATGAATTACAAGGGGCGGGCGAATATCAACAGCGTTTTGAAGACGAAATCAGTAAGCGCGCTGTATTGGGCAAAACCTCCGTTGATTTAGACAAAGATTTCTTATCAAGTTTAGCCAATCCTTTGCCACAATGCTCAGGTGTGGCAATTGGCATTGAACGATTATTATCGGTAAAATAACACTTATGAAATTTTTAATTATCCTGATTATCAGTCTAAATACCCATGCATTGCAACTGTTGCAGCCTAAGAGCGGGCACAATACCATCAAGCAACAATCGGAGCAATCAACCCTATCGGCCAGCAAACTTTTAACGCAATTAAAAAAAGATGCCAAACGAGGCAATGCAAGAGCACAGTTTAGTTTAGCAAATATGTATTACCATGGTATTAGTACCAATCAAGATGTCAAGTTGGCGCTTTATTGGTACACTCAAGTGGCTGAATTGGGCTATCCGAGCGCACAATTTAATTTAGGTAATTTTTATTATGAAGGCATCGGTACTCAGAAAAATTTTCAACAAGCGATATTTTGGTATGAAAAATCTGCCAACCAAAATTTGATTAAAGCACAATATAAATTGGCCAAAATTTATCATCAGCAAGGTGATGAAAATACTGCCAAATACTGGTATGAAAAATCTGCACAATTAGGCTTTGTCCGTGCACAATTAGACTTAGCAAAATTATATGAAGTGGGTTTGGGTATTGACAAAGATTTAAAATTGGCACAACATTGGTATGAAAAAGCTGCAATGCAATTCAACGCTGAAGCGCAAGCGTATTTAAACAAACTTATTCGTGACAAAAAATCAATCAACGGACCAAGTTTGCAAGAAATCTCAGACTCATTAGCAGAAAATAGCAAGCTTTTAAATAATGAGACTGTTGAACATTGAAAAATAATTTTTGGGAAGTGCTTACGCTTGAAGAGATGACTCGTACGCAATGGGAATCGTTATGCGACAATTGTGGACGCTGTTGCCTGCACAAAATCGAAGATGAGGACACTGAAGAAATTTATTTCACTGATGTTGCTTGTCAATATCTTGATGTAGAAACTTGCCAGTGCCCGCACTACGAAATGCGACAATCTTTCGTACCTGATTGTCTAACTATCTACCCAGATTGGGGTAAAAAATTTAATTGGCTGCCCGCTAGTTGTGCCTACCGCCTATTATCCGAAGGTAAGCCCTTATTCGATTGGCACCCATTGATTAGTGGTAATGTAGATTCTGTACATTTGGCGGGGATTTCTGTTCGCGGACGGACATTCAGCGATGAAGAAGTAGCGGCAGAAGACATTTATAAGCATGTTATCACTTGGGTTGATTGATGAAAAAAATCTGTTAAAATTTGTCTTTAATATTTTAAACTAAGAATTTGCAATGAAAAAAATCTTATTATTGGCTTTATTGCTTACCAC
Organism: endosymbiont of Bathymodiolus septemdierum str. Myojin knoll; assembly: GCF_001547755.1. NCBI lineage: Bacteria > Pseudomonadati > Pseudomonadota > Gammaproteobacteria > Bathymodiolus septemdierum thioautotrophic gill symbiont. Next base: position 252,439 of record NZ_AP013042.1, read on the forward strand.
GCAAGCATTCGCCGCATGGCCACATAAAGACATTTCACAAGCGGTATTTGCAAAATCAGTAGAAGAAAGAGCGCCAATTGACATCATTACCGAAATCGATAACTCCGTAAAAAAAGTCTATTTTTTTACCAATATCCGTCATTTAAAAGGGGATAGAATTACCCATCGTTGGCTGTATAAAAGCAAAGTAAAGGCAGAAATCAGTTTTGACATCAAAGGCAATAGATGGCGCGTTTGGTCAAGTAAAAACCTTTGGCACAGATGGACAGGGGAATGGACGGTTGAAGTTGTCAATCAAAACGCAGAAATTTTATTAACAAAAACATTCGAGTATAAAAAATCATGAATAAAGTAGTATTAGCCTATTCAGGTGGATTGGATACCAGCATCATCGTTAAATGGTTGCAGGACACTTACCAATGTGAAGTCGTTACTTTTACAGCGGATATTGGTCAAGGAGAAGAAGTCGAGCCCGCCCGCGCTAAAGCAAAAGCCGCTGGTGTAACCGATATTTATATTGAAGATTTGCGTGAAGAATTTGCTCGTGATTTTATCTTTCCAATGTTCCGTGCTAACGCAATTTATGAAGGCGAATATTTATTAGGCACTTCAATTGCGCGTCCGCTAATCTCTAAGCGTTTGGTAGAAATTGCCGACGAAGTTGGTGCCGATGCCATTAGCCACGGCGCAACAGGCAAAGGTAATGACCAAGTGCGTTTTGAATTAAACGCTTATGCGCTGAATGCCGATATTCAAGTAATTGCCCCTTGGCGTGAGTGGGATTTGTCATCACGAGAGTCATTGATGAATTACGCAAAAAAGCACGGCATTGAGATTGATTACCAAAAACAAAACAAAAAATCTCCTTACTCAATGGACGCAAATTTATTGCATATTTCTTACGAAGGCGATATTTTGGAAGACCCATGGGCAGAGCCAGAAGACGATATGTGGCGTTGGACAGTTTCCCCTGAAGATGCCCCTGACAAAGCCGAGTATGTGGAACTTACTTATTTAAAGGGCGACATTATTGCCATCAATGGTAAGGCGATGAGCCCCGCAACCGTAATGGAAGATTTGAACAAACGCGCAGGTGCTCACGGTATTGGCCGTGATGATATTGTTGAAAACCGTTTTGTTGGTATGAAGTCTCGTGGTTGCTATGAGACACCAGCCGGCACAGTAATGCTAAAAGCCCATCGGGCTATGGAAAGTCTTACTCTCGACCGAGAGGCGGCACATCTAAAAGACGAATTAATGCCAAAATATGCCAAAATGATTTATAACGGTTTTTGGTTTGCGCCAGAGCGAGAAATGCTACAAGCTGCCATTGACCAAACGCAATCCGTCGTTAACGGCACCGTGCGCCTTAAATTTTACAAGGGTAATGTCATCATCGTCGGTCGTAAATCTGACAACTCATTGTTCAGTGAAAAAATTGCAACTTTTGAAGACGATCAAGGTGCGTATGACCAAAAAGATGCAGCAGGTTTTATTAAACTCAATGCATTGCGTTTACGCCTTAAGGCACTAAGTTGATATTCAACCTTAAATTTAAATAATAGACAATAAAAAGCCCGATAATCACCGGGCTTTTTATTGTACTTTATATGGAGGCCGGAACCAGAGTCGAACTGGTCTATAAGGCTTTGCAGGCCCCTGCATAACCGCTTTGCTATCCGGCCAAGGTGTGGAAGCGGTAATAAAAAAAAGCCTGTTCTCACAGGCTTTTTTTAAATTTGGAGCGGGAAACGAGATTCGGACTCGCGACATTCACGTTGGCAACGTGATGCTCTACCAGCTGAGCTATTCCCGCATAAGCGACATATTATAATGTGTTTTTATTGGGGTTTGAAGGTTTTTATACCTTCTTTTAAATAAATAAACCCAGAGTATAAAGTTAACAAAGTGGCAGCAACCAATAAGCTCACCCCAATCTCAAAACTCGGCAAGCCAAAAAATGGCTGCTGATAAAGTAAAAATAGAATGGCAAAGATTTGCACGAAGGTTTTTACCTTGCCAACAAATGATACATTGATCGTTGAACGCTGGCCAATCGTACCCATCCATTCTCTAAGAGCAGATACCAAAATCTCTCTGGAAATAATAATCAACGCACAAATACTAATATACCAGTGCGTATCACTTGGATAAAAATCAACTAAAATTACCAGTGCTGTTGAAACCATTAATTTATCTGCAACAGGATCCAAAAACGCACCTAATCTCGAAGTCATATTTAATTTTCTTGCAAGGTAACCATCTAAATAATCCGTCACGCTAATCATTGCATAGATTAGCGTGACTGCAAAATTTATCCAAGTAAATATCGGCGTGTCAGTATAAGCGGGTTGAAAATAATACAATACTACAAATAACGGGATGAGCGCAATTCTTGATAAAGTTAAAATATTTGGTATTGTCATCATAAGATAATAATCAGTATAAACAAAAAACCCCTGCATATTTGCAAGGGTTTTAAAAATATGGTGCGCCCGGCTGGAGTCGAACCAGCAACCGCTCGGTTCGTAGCCGAGTACTCTATCCAGTTGAGCCACGGGCGCAAATTTTTGCTTGAAAATGCAAGCTACTGCGTTATTTTCCAACTGGTGTATATGTAATACTACCTGTTGAAAAATGCCTTGTATTTTACGCCTTCAAACAAAAATTGTTATAGAGCGTAAAGCGTTACTTTTCACAAGATGGGGAATTATACGCAAATTTTTTCAATAATTCGTTCTAATTTTGCAACTCTTGAGCCTTTAAAAAGAAGGGTGGCATTTTTGTGTTGTTTCAGTGTTGCCACTAGTTCCTCTGCATTATCAAAATTTTGCACACCATAATCTGCTTGATAACTGTATAAATATTCAATATCTAATGACTTTGCAAATGCACCCACTTGCTGATGATAAGCCTCAGATTTATCGCCAAGCTCTGCCATTTGCCCCAATACTGCAATTTTTTCACCTGCAAAACCCTTTAATACTTCTAGTGCATATTGACTTGAGCTTGGACTGGCATTATAACTATCATCAATAATCGTCATTTCATCATAATGAATAACATTCAGCCGACCTTTTTCCGCCTGCGTATTTTCCAAGCCCTGTTTAATAGTCGCAATATTCACCCCCAATGCAGCCGCACAAGCACTTGCGCTCAAAGCATTATCAATATTATGTCTGCCTAATAGCGGTAAATTTACAGTAATTTTTTCATTAAAAATCGTCAAGCAAAATTGATTATTGTTAATCTCACTGGCAAATATATCACCCCCTTCGCCAAAACTGATATCACCCGTAAACCCTGTTTGCGTATTCACAATATTCTGCGAATGCGATGCGTAAATTTCACCTTTCGCTTTCACCAAATTCTCAAACCCACCAAATTCACCTATATGCGCATCCAAAGTATTGGTAACAAGTGCAATATCGGGGTTAACCATGTCACGCAAATATGCGATTTCTTCCAAATGATTCGCCCCCATTTCAATGACGGCATATTGGTGTTTTTCTTCTAATTTAAGCAAGGTCATTGGTACACCGAGATGGTTATTGAGATTGCCTTTGGTTGCCAAAGTGGGTGCTTTTAATTTAAGAATGTTTTTCAACATATTCTTGGTCGTGGTTTTACCGTTGCTACCCGTAATTGCAACCACTTTCGGCTTCAGCCTTTCTAAATTCCACCGTGCAATCTGCGTAAATGCAACCTGCGTATCTGCCACCACTAACGATGGCAAATCCACCACCACAGAATGATGCACTACAACTGCCACAGCCCCCATTTCTTGCGCCTTTTCTACATAGTCATGCGCATCAAAATTCTCCCCCACCAACGCCACAAACACGCCGCCATCCATTCTTTTTCGAGTATCTGTATAAATACCAGTTACTGCCACATCGACAGAACATTCCGTTTTTAAAATTTTGGCAAGGGTGCAGGTTGTGGTTTTTAACATAGGGTTTATTATAAACCAAATTCATTTTTCCTTTTAAAAACTCTGTTCCTGCAATAAAAAAAGATGTTATTGCCTATTTTTTATTTTTGCCAATCTTGCGCCTTCAATGATGGCAGCAATGATAATGTCGTTGTCGTTAGATTTTAGGGTTTTGTCTTTAAATGTTTGGGTGGTTTCATGGCCTTTGCCAGCGATGAGTAGGCATTCTTGTTCGCCGAGGCTAATGACAGCGCCCTCAATAGCAAGTTGACGGTCTTCGGTGATGTTGACTTCGTAGCTGTCATCGATGCCGTCGAGAATGTCATCAATGATGGCGCGTGGGTCCTCGTCTCGTGGGTTGTCGTTGGTGAGAATGAGGGTGTCGGCAAGTTTTGAGGCAATTTTACCCATTTGTGCACGCTTGTTTTGGTCGCGATTACCACCACAACCGAAGACGACGCGGATAGCGTATTCTGGGTAGTGGGTGCGTAGGGTGGTAATGGCATTCTCAATGGCATCAGGGGTGTGGGCGTAATCAACCCAAATTGGCTGACTGGCATTTTTTTGCATTCTACCTGGGGGTGGGGTCAGCCTGTGGAGTAGAGGGATAACCTCTTCATCGCTAAATCCTAAAGTTTTTAGGGTGTGGAATGCAGCTAAAACATTTTGTAAATTAAACTTACCTAAGAAGGGAATTTCGAAAACAAAACCGTTTAGTGTGGCTAAAAAACCTTGTTCAGTGGTTTTGATATCGGTGAAATCGGATAAGGCGTAGGTGCTGATTTTTTTGTTTTTGGCGGCGGTGAGGAAATCGGCATAATTGGCATCGTCTTGGTTGAGGACGACGGATTGTACGCTACTCTGTGAGAATAGGCGGGTTTTGACCTGTTTATAGCTTGCTAAATCTGAGTGGTAATCTAAATGGTCTTGGGTTAGGTTGGTAAAAACGGCAGTGCGGATGTTGAGACCTGCGATGCGGTTTTGGTCGATACCGTGAGAGGAAACTTCTAAAACGGCGGTGTTAATACCATCTTTTGCGTAGCCGTCCAAAGTGCGATACAGCGTGAGAATATCGGGGGTAGTTTGTGCTGAATTTTGCTCAGAATTGCTAATGCCTAAGGTGCCGATGAGTCCATTTTTGATACCTAATGCAGCCAATAGTTGCGAAATGAAACACGCCACAGAGGTTTTGCCATTGGTGCCAGTGATGCCGACAATATCAACTTTGATGGCATTATCGTAGAAAGTGGTGGCTAATGTTGCTAAATGTTTTGATAAGTTGTCAACTCGAATAGAAGGGACGCTACACTCTATGTCTTTTGAATCGACTAAAACAGCAACACAACCTTTGTCAATCGCTTGGTCTATGTAGTCGCTACCGTGTCCAGTCGCACCTTGTAGGGCAATGAAGAGGTCGCCATTTTGGACTTGGCGGGAGTTGAGACAGAGACCTTCTATAGAAAAATCGAATTCGGTAGGGGCAATGGTTTGCAGAAGTTTTTTGATATTCATAGGGGGGTATTATAACGAAACCACGGGCGTTAAAACTATTTCAGAATATTATAATGTAATGATAGTTTTGTGTTTTGTCGGCAAACATAGTAGAATTACAATCTTGATTATATAAGGAAAAAAAATGGCTTTAACGCGTAGAGAGTTTATCAAGGTATTGGGCGCTGGTTCGGCAGCGGGTTTGATTAGTGGTTGTGGGAACGATGCGGATAAATTATCGTCGCAAGAGAATATGTATGAGGTGGCAAAGACGGGCAGTGCGCGTATTTTGCATATTACCGATACGCATGGTAATTTGTTGCCAAATTATTTCCGTGAGCCAAATGTGAATTTGGGTTTTGGATCCACTTTTGGGCAATTACCACATGTGGTGGGGGATAAATTACTGAAAGAAATTGGTTATAAAAAAGGTTCTCCTGAAGCTTACGCTTTTACTTATAATAATTTTGAAGATTTAGCGGCTAAATACGGTAAGACCGGTGGCTTTGGACAGATTAAAACCGTTTTAGATTCGTTGCGTGAAAGTGCGGGCGGTGTGAAAAACACGCTAACACTGGATGGTGGTGATACTTGGCAGGGTTCAGGTACATCGTTGTGGACGCGTGGTGCGGATATGGTGGAAGCTTGTAATATGTTGGGTGTTGATGTGATGGTTGGGCATTGGGAGTTTACTTATAAAGAGCAAGAAGTATTGAAAAATGTCGGGTTCTTTAAGGGGGATTTTTTGGGTCAAAATGTGCGTATCTTAGAAGATGCTTTATTAGACGACAAATATATTACAATGACAGAAAAATATGATGGTAGAGGTCTTTATAACGAAGATGATGCATTGCCGTTTAAACCTTATGTAATTAAAAATGTGGGCGGGCATCGTATTGCTGTAATTGGTCAAGCGTTTCCACGCACCTCAAATGCAAACCCTCAAAAATACTTCTTTCCAGACTGGTCATTTGGTTTGCGTGAAGACGAGATGGCAGAATTAGTCGCTGATATTCGTAAAAATGAAAAGCCAGATGCGGTGATTGTGATTTCTCATAATGGTATGGATGTGGATATCAAGATGGCATCGCAAGTCGTTGGTATTGATGCTATTTTTGGTGGACATACGCATGATGGCATGCCGAAACCTATCGAGGTGAAGAATGCTGGTGGCGTAACCGTGGTAACCAATGCGGGTTGTTCAGGTAAATATATCGGGGTAATGGATTTAGACATTAAAAACCATAAGGTTGTTGGTTACAATTATAAAATGTTGCCGATTTTGACAGACTTTATTAAGCCGGATGCAACTGTTGTGTCATATATTAATAAAATGCGTAATACTAAGTATGATAAGAATGTGGTGGAAGCGCGCAGTAGTACAATGAGCAACAATCCAAACCGTATTGGTAAAACTTATGATGAAATTTTGACTGAAAAACTCTGTACTACGGAACAAACACTCTATCGTCGTGGCAACTTTATGGGCACCTGGGATCAAGTGTTGGTGAATTCGTTGCGTGAAGAGCATAATGCAGATTTTTCCATGTCGGCAGGTGTGCGTTGGGGCACTTCAGTGCCAGCGGGACATGATGTAACCATGGAAGATTTGATGACCAATACTTCAATGACTTATGGCGAGACTTATGTGAATGAGTTAAAAGGTTCGCAACTTAAAGATATTTTTGAAGGTATTGCTGAGAATCTCTTTGTCCAAGATCCTTATTTGCAATCTGGCGGTGATATGGTGCGTATCGGTGGCTTGGACTATACGATTGATCCGGCAGCAAGTTTGGGTAATCGTATTAGCGACATTAAAGATGATGAAGGTGTAGCAATTGATATGAATAAATCTTATAAAGTCGCAGGTTGGGCACAGGTTGGTTCAGTGGGCAATGGTCGTTTGATGTGGGATGTAGCAGCAGATTATTTGCGTAAGCAGAAGCATTTGAATTTGACCAAAGTTAACCATCCGACCATTAAAGGCGTGCAGGATAATCCAGGTATTGAAAACTATGCAGGTAAATTAATTTAAATTCTAAGGAGACCACTACATCAACCCATCACAACTTATGAAACACATAAAACAACGCCTTTTTTACCCAAAAACTCGTCAAATAGCTGGCTATTCTCCTCATTTTTGGGTAAAAAATGCACTATTTTCTATATTCCCTAAGTCGTACTGGGTTAATGCAGTGATCTCTTAATGAAAATTACAACGGTTTTTAAAAATTTGTGGTTTCGTGATTTAAGCGAGGACAAAATACATATTAATGATGCTGCTGTGCAAGTTCGTGCGGGGATTTTATTGATTATTCCAATTTATATGGTGTTCACTTTTGTGAATGTGGTGTATGGTCCAACTTGGGAGGTATCACCTGAGGTTATTGCTGCAGATACTTATGAAACTGATATGGAGGACCGCACGCTATATGTTGTTGAAGCGACGAAGCGGGTGTTTGAGTATGCGTTTCAGACAAAGTTATTGGTTTATGCTTTGATTGAAATGTTATTGGGTATGTCAGTGATTGGCGCTCGGTTTTCGCCGACAATTTTGTTGGCAAGTTTTTTAACGCTAAACAAACCACCTGAGTGGAAGCCAATTGGACCCAAGCGTTGTGCGTGGATTATGGGGGCGAGTTTTATTTCTGTGTGCATTGTGTTTTTTAATCCTGATGCGATTGCTGATGCGATTAACGGGGTATTGGGCACAAGTATTCCAGTGGATGTAAATTATGTGCCATCTACATTAGCATTGAGTTTGGTGGCATTGTGTTTATCGTTTATGTGGTTGGAAGCGATTGTGGGTTATTGCGTGGGCTGCAAAGTGTATGCATTATTGGTCAAAATCGGTATTGCTAATCGTCATTGTGATGCTTGTGAAAATATTGACTGGGATGAAATTAAACGCAAAAAACAGCAAAAATTAGATAAAAAATAGTAGAAAAAGTGTTTAAATTTTTTGTTTTATTTTGGCTGTTTGTTAGTGCATCAGTTGCCGATGTGGTCAAACCTGCTTTGGTTGAAATCTCAATTTATCCCGATAAAAAAGTTGAAATTGTCATTGATTTGAACCTTGAAGCAATGATGACAGGTATTGGTACACAATACAAAAAAACCACGGATGCACCAAACTCAGTCGAGTATGACGAATTGCGCGCCTTAAAGCCAGCAGAACTGCGCAAACGATTTGAAGTATTTGAGTCACAGTTTCTAAAAAAAATTCAATTCACGGTTAATCAAAAAGTTCAAGTCCTACATCTGGAAAAGATATTTATTGATATTATTGGCTATAAAAAACGCCCAAGAAAAACGCTGCTGACCTATGCAACCCAACTTGAGAAATGGCCAAAAACATTCTCTTGGCAATATGATAAGGCATCCGGTAATAGTGCGTTGCGCTATCAAATATTTAAAAAAGATGAATATAATTGGAGTCAATGGCAATGGCTGAATAATGGAAAGCCCAGTGGCGTGATTGATATTGAACATCCTGAGTCTGTAAGTGCCATGCAGCGTTTGACGCAGTTTATTGCCATTGGTTTTGACCATGTGGTTCCTTTAGGTTGGGATCATATTTTATTTATTATTGGCATGGCGCTTTCCTCACTTTTATGGCGTAAATTATTGCTATTAGTAACGACCTTTACCCTTGCACACACCCTAACATTGGGATTGGCAATGATAGGGGTGGTAGAAATCTCAGCGCGCATCATTGAGCCGTTGATTGCATTTTCAATTGCTTATGTTGCTATTGAGAATTTATTTTTAAATCAATCTATCAAGCGGAAAAGTATTGTTGTATTTTGTTTTGGTCTGATTCATGGACTAGGTTTTGCGACCATGCTCAAGTCTTTTGAAATGACTGATGATAACTTTGCCACCACTTTGATGGGTTTTAATGTGGGCGTGGAATTGGCTCAGATTATGATTGTGTTAAGTGTGGTAGCAGTTCTTTTAATTATTCGCGCTTTAAGTTTAAATTATCGAAAAGTGGCAGTGACGCCTATTTCTGTATTGATTGCTTTGATTGGAATTTGGTGGGGGATTGAGCGGATTATTGGTTAGATAATTTTCGCCTGCATTAAGGTATGCGTGTTGATTGCACCGACCACTTGATTATTTTCATCAACCACAGGCAGTGAATTTAGGTTAAATTTATCCATCATTGCGACCGCTGCCATCGCAGGTTTGTCGGCTAAGATGGACTTACAATTCGAGGTCATTACTTCGCCAATAGTCAAGTCTTGAATGTTGGCATGTGTTTCTAAAACGCGACGCAAATCGCCATCAGTAAATACTCCTTTAAGGTTTTTTTCTTCAGTGATTAACACCATGCCTAAGGCTTTTTGACTCATGACTAATAAAGCATCTAACAACCTAGTATCTGCGCTAACATAAGGGATATCATCGCTCGTTTTCATAATAGTGTTAACAAAAGTAAGCAAGCGCCTGCCAAGTGCGCCCGATGGGTGGGAGCGGGCGAAGTCGTCGGGACTAAAGCCTTTGTCATTGAGCAAACTGACTGCCAATGCATCGCCCATCGCTAATGCTACTGTGGTTGACGAAGTTGGGGCTAAATTGTGCGGACAGGCTTCTTTTTCGACGCTGACATCTAAATGTACATCGCTGATTTTTCCAATAGAAGAATCTGCATTGCCAGTCATGCTGATGATTGACACGCCGAGGCGTTTGATAACAGGTATCAAAGTCATAATTTCATCGGATTCACCTGAGTAAGAAATGCAAATGGCAACATCATTTTGTTCAATCATTCCTAAGTCTCCATGTCCTGCTTCAGCAGGATGGACAGCAAAAGCAGGGGTGCCTGTGGAGGCGAAAGTGGCAGCAATTTTGTTGCCAATATGTCCTGATTTTCCCATACCTATTAAAATGACTTTGCCAGTGCATTTTTGGATTAAGAGGCAGGCATTAACAAAACTTTGATCAAGTTTGTCAGCTAGTTGCGTGACAGCCTGTGCTTCAGTGAGGATAACTTGTTTGGCGGATTGTAGGAGTGAGTCAGACATATTGGTAAGTTAAATATATATAATGTTGGATTTTATCTAATTAATATGTATATGAGCAACGAAAAAATCAAAATTTTATTTGTATGCATGGGAAACATCTGTCGTTCGCCGACTGCGGAAGGTGCTTTTCGGGTGCAAATGAAAAAACTCGGTGTGGAAGATTTGTTTGAGGTTGATTCGGCAGGAACTCATGCTTATCATATTGGCGAACAGCCAGATGCTCGTTCACAATTATCGGCGAATAAGTATGGCGTGGATTTATCAACGCAACGCGCCCGTCAAGTGCATGAGTCAGATTTTTATCATTATGATTATATTTTTGCGATGGACGCTAGTAATTTAGCGGATATGATGGATATTTGCCCAGCGGAGCATCAGCACAAACTTTCTTTGATGCTTGATAATATTCCGAACAACAACGGCAAAGGTGTTCCTGATCCCTATTTTAAAGGGCGATTTGATGCCATTTTTGAAATGTTGAATAGGGCAAGTACTTTTTTGTTGAATAAATTACTTATATCCTAATCCAAAGATAAAAAGTCTGAATATGGCGTTAAGCCTTGCTATCAAAGTGCTTTCAAAATCCAGTGGTTCTACGGCGATTTTTTGAAAGCGCTATGGTGGTAAGGGTTGGCGTCAGATTTTTGTTTTCTATTTTTGGATTAAGGTTATATAAAAACAGTCTTTCAACGCAAGTGAATAAAAATCGGTAAATATGTTGACTAGGATTATTTTGCACAGTATAATATGACCCTTTATTGCTCCTTGAAAGAGGAGTGATTGGTATGTATTTAAAAAAATATTTAGACAATTATTGGAGTTCAGATTTATGTCAACGGTTAATCAATTAGTGCGTAACCCGCGTAAAAAGAAAGTAACAAAGAGTGGTGTACCTGCATTGGACAGTTGCCCGCAAAAGCGTGGTGTATGTACTCGTGTGTATACAACAACCCCTAAGAAGCCTAACTCGGCATTGCGTAAAGTTGCTCGTGTTAGATTAACAAACGCTGCTGAAGTAACGACCTATATTGGTGGTGAAGGTCATAACTTACAAGAACACTCGGTCATTTTGATTCGTGGTGGTCGTGTTAAAGATTTACCAGGTGTTCGTTACCACACAGTTCGTGGTGCATTAGATACAGTTGGTGTTGATGGCAGAATGCAAGGGCGTTCTAAGTATGGCACTAAAAAACCAAAGAAATAAACTAACTTAAAACAAGAGAAATACTATGAGAAGAAGATCCGCACCAAAAAGAGAAATCCTACCAGACCCTAAGTTTGGCGATTTAGTATTGGCTAAGTTTGTAAACATCTTAATGTTAGATGGTAAAAAATCTGTAGCCGAGAAGATCGTTTATGATGCGTTAGACACAATTGAAGCGAAAGGCAATGTTGAGCCGATTGATACTTTCAAACAAGCACTAGAAAATATTGGACCACAAGTTGAGATTAAGTCTCGTCGTGTTGGTGGCTCTACTTACCAAGTGCCTGTTGAAGTCAGGGCAGAGCGTAAAATTGCATTGGCAATGCGTTGGATTATTGAAGCATCACGCAAACGAGGCGAAAAAGGCATGAAGTTAAGATTGGCAGGTGAAGTGTTAGATGCTGTTCAGAACCGTGGTACTGCATTTAAGAAAAAAGAAGACACACACAGAATGGCAGAGGCAAACAAAGCGTTTGCGCACTTCCGCTGGTAATAATAAGGATTTAAGAAAATGGCAAGAAATCACCCACTGAAGCATTATCGTAATGTTGGCGTTATGGCACACATTGACGCTGGTAAAACAACCACTACTGAACGCGTTCTTTTATATACAGGTCGTACACACAAAATTGGTGAAGTGCATGATGGCGGCGCCACTATGGATTGGATGGAGCAAGAGCAAGAACGCGGTATTACCATTACTTCTGCGGCGACTACTTGTATGTGGAAGGGTATGGATGATCAGTTTGAAGAGCATCGTATTAATATTATTGATACTCCAGGTCATGTTGATTTTACGATTGAAGTTGAGCGCTCTCTTAAAGTATTAGACGGTGCATTGGCTTTATTTTGTGCAGTTGGCGGCGTTGAGCCACAATCTGAGACAGTATGGCGTCAAGCAAACAAATACAATGTGCCAAGAATTGGTTTTGTTAACAAAATGGACCGTGCAGGTGCTGATTTCTTGCGTGTTTGTGAGCAAATTAGAACGCGCCTAGGTGCTAATCCAGTGCCAATGCAAATTGCCATCGGTGCTGAAGAAGACTTTAAAGGTGTGATTGATTTAATCACTATGAAAGCAATATACTGGAATGAAGAAGACCAGGGCGCAACTTACGAAGCCAGAGAAATTCCTGCTGAATTACAAGACTTGGCAGACGAAAAGCGTGAAGATATGATAGAAGCAGCGGCAGAAGGTAATGATGAGTTAATGGAAAAATACCTAGAAGAAGGCGAATTAACGAACGACGAAATCAAACAAGGTATTCGTCTGCAATGTATTGACAACCAAATTATTCCTATGTTCTGTGGTTCAGCTTTTAAGAATAAAGGCGTGCAAGCAGCATTAGATGCAATCATTATGTATATGCCATCACCGCTTGATGTAGATGCGATTGAGGGTATTTTAGATGACAAAGATGAGACCAAAGTGCCACGAAATGCTGATGATAATGAGCCTTTTTCAGCCTTAGCGTTTAAAATTGCCACCGACCCATTTGTGGGTAACCTAACCTTTTTCCGTGTGTATTCAGGCGTCTTAAAAGCAGGTGATTTTGTTTATAATTCATCTAAAGGTAAAAAGGAGCGTATTGGTCGCATGGTGCAAATGCACTCTAATGAACGCGATGAAATTAAAGAAGTGCGTGCTGGCGATATTGCAGCGGCAATTGGCTTGAAAGATGTAACCACAGGCGATACTTTGTGCGATATGAAAGAAAAAATCATATTAGAAAGAATGGAGTTTCCAGAGCCAGTCATCGCCTTGGCGGTTGAACCAAAAACTAAAGCAGACCAAGAAAAAATGGGTATTGCCTTGGGTAAATTAGCTGCTGAAGACCCATCATTTAGAGTTTCTAGTGATGAAGAGTCAGGTCAAACGATTATTGCAGGTATGGGCGAGCTTCATTTGGATATTATTGTTGATCGTATGCGTCGTGAATTTGATGTTGAATGTAATGTTGGCGCACCGCAAGTAGCTTATCGTGAAGCGATTACAACCTTGGTTGAGCATCAGCATAAATTCGCTAAGCAATCAGGTGGTCGTGGTCAATACGGGCATGTACATTTGCGTATTGAACCTCAGGAGCCTGGTGCAGGTTATGAGTTTGTTGATGAAATTAAAGGCGGTGTAATCCCTAAGGAATATATTCCTGCGGTCAACAAAGGTATTCAAGAGCAAATGGAGAATGGTGTATTAGCAGGCTTCCCGTTAGTGGATATGAAAGTTACCGTTTATGATGGTTCTTACCATGATGTTGATTCAAACGAAATGGCATTTAAAATTGCAGCGAGTAAATGTTTGGCAGAAGGCGTTAGAATGGCAAACCCTCAGTTACTTGAACCAATGATGGCAGTCGAGATTGTGACCCCTGAAGAGTATATGGGTGATGTTATGGGTGACCTTAATCGTCGTCGTGGTTTAGTAGGTGCTATGGAAGACTTGCCAAATGGCAAACAACTCAAAGCAGATGTACCACTAGCTGAAATGTTTGGTTACGCTAATGATTTGCGTTCTATGACTCAAGGGCGTGCAAGTTATTCAATGGAATTTTCAAAGTACACAGCCGCACCGAAAAATGTTGCCGATGATGTCATTGAAAAATTAAACAAATAAATTTACTTAAAGTAGCAGGAACTTAAAATGTCAAAAGAAAAATTCGAAAGAAACAAACCCCATGTCAATGTTGGCACAATCGGTCATGTTGACCATGGTAAAACTACCCTAACAGCAGCCATCACCAAAGTAATGGCAGAAGCAAACGGCGGTGAATTTAACGACTATGCAGATATTGATAACGCTCCTGAAGAAAGAGAACGCGGCATTACTATCTCAACAGCCCATGTAGAATACGAAAGTGAAACGCGTCATTATGCTCATGTAGATTGCCCAGGACATGCGGATTATGTTAAAAATATGATTACCGGTGCTGCCCAAATGGACGGCGCTATTATTGTTATCGCTGCCACAGATGGCCCAATGGCACAAACCCGTGAGCACATTCTTTTGTCTAAGCAAGTTGGTGTTCCATACATCCTTGTTTATATGAATAAAGCCGATATGGTTGACGATGAAGAATTGGTAGAATTGGTTGAAATGGAAATCCGTGAGTTATTAACAGAATACGATTTCCCAGGTGATGACACGCCAGTTATCTTTGGCTCTGCACTTAAGGCATTAGAAGGCGATACTTCAGACATCGGTGTGCCTTCAATCGTCAAACTGGTTGAAGCATTAGACACTTATATTCCAACCCCTAAGCGCGACACAGATAAGACATTCATTATGCCAATTGAAGATGTATTCTCAATCTCTGGCCGCGGCACCGTTGTAACAGGTCGTATTGAAGCAGGGGTTGTTAATGTTGGTGACGAATTAGAAATTGTTGGTATCAAAGAAACAAAAACCACCACTTGTACAGGTGTTGAAATGTTCCGTAAGTTATTAGATTCTGGTGAAGCAGGTGACAATGTTGGCGTGCTTCTTCGTGGCACCAAGCGAGAAGAAGTTGAACGCGGTCAAGTATTGGCGAAACCAGGCTCTATCAAACCACATGCAAAGTTTGAAGCAGAAATCTATGTCTTAAGCAAAAATGAAGGTGGTCGTCATACACCATTCTTCAACAACTACCGTCCACAGTTTTATTTTAGAACAACAGATGTAACTGGCGCATGTCAATTACCTGAGGGCGTAGAAATGGTAATGCCTGGCGACAATGTGAAAATGCAAGTAGAATTACTTTCTCCGATTGCTATGGAAGATGGTTTAAGATTTGCCATTAGAGAAGGCGGTCGTACGGTTGGTGCGGGTGTTGTTGCTAAGGTGACAGATTAAAGGAAATAGTTAATTTAAGGGTGAATATTCTTGTATAATGTTCGCTTTTTCGTTGAAAGACATAAATCGATTTTAAATAGGGATTAGACACATGAGCAATCAAAATATTAGAATTAAGTTAAAGGCATTTGACCATCGTTTAATCGACAAGTCAGCCATTGAGATTGTAGCAACTGCAAAGAGTACAGGTGCAAGTGTCAGGGGTCCAATTCCTTTGCCGACGAAGAAAGAACGCTTTACCGTATTAACTTCTCCGCATGTTAACAAGAAGGCGAGAGACCAGTACGAATTAAGAACATATGTTAGATTAATGGATGTTATTAGCCCAACTGATAAAACAGTAGATGCTTTAATGAAGTTAGATTTGGCAGCAGGTGTTGATGTAGCAATCCAGCTTAATTAACAAACGAATAAGTAATAGGAAGAAATATCATGGCAATTGGTTTAGTAGGACAAAAATTAGGAATGACTCGCATCTTAGCTGACGATGGTTCGGCGACTGCAGTAAGCGTTATTAAAGTTGAGCCTAATCGTGTTGTTCAAACAAAAACAGTAGAAGTAGATGGTTATAGTGCCGTTCAAGTGACTACTGGCGCTAAAGTTAACAAGAAAGGCGAAGCAAAATTGCGTCGTGTTTCTTCGGCAACTAAGGGTCATTATGCAAAAGCTTCACAAGACATTGGTTTAGGTCTTTGGGAATTCAGAGCAGATGCCGATGAGATCGCAGGTGCAACAAGTTTTGATTTATCAATTTTTGGTGCAGGCCATTTCGTTGATGTCACTGGACAATCTAAAGGTAAAGGCTTTCAAGGTGGTGTTAAACGACACAATTTCCAAATGCAAGATGCGACGCACGGTAACTCAATCTCTCATAGGGCAATTGGTTCTACTGGACAGTGTCAAGAGCCTGGTCGTGTATTTAAAGGTAAGAAAATGGCTGGTCACATGGGTGATGAGCAAGTAACACAAGAATGTTTAGAAGTAATTCGTGTTGACAACGAAAGAAACCTAATCTTGGTAAAAGGTGCAATTCCTGGTGCTACTAAAGGTTTCGTTAAAGTTAATTTTTCTACTAAGAAAGATAAGATTAACACTGGCGTTAGTAAGCAACTTCAAGAGCAACAGACTGCTGATACAGCAGTTGAAGCTGAAACAGAAGAATAAGGTTTTAAAATGAAATTAAAAGTATTAGATATCAGTGCCAAGAAATCAACTTCTACCGAAGTTGCTGATGCGGTATTTGCAAGAGACTATAATCAGTCGTTGGTTCACCAAGTGACAACCGCCTATATGGCAACGGGTCGTCAAGGTTCTAAGGCGCAGAAAAATCGTGCGGCAGTGAGTGGTGGCGGTAAGAAACCTTGGGCGCAAAAAGGCACAGGTCGTGCTCGTGCAGGTACTTCGCGTGGTCCTATTTGGCGCTCAGGTGGTGTGACATTTGCTGCACAACCAAGAAGTTTTGCACAGAAAGTTAATAAGAAAATGTACAAAGGTGCAATTTCTGTTATATTCTCTGAATTGGCACGCACTGAGCGCTTAAAGGTTGTTAAGGATTTTGGTGTTACAGACGCAAAAACAAAGAATATAACAGCATTACTTAAAGCATTAGATGTAACAGACGCTTTATTGATGACAGAAGAATTGGATGAGAATTTATATCTTTCTTCACGCAATTTATACCATGTCGGTGTTTGTGACACACAAAGTATTGACCCAGTTAGTTTGATTGGTTACAAGAATGTGGTGATCACTGAAGCGGCATTAAAGAAAATTGAGGCGCAATTATGAACCAAGAAAAAGTATTAAAAACCTTGTTGGCACCGATTGTTTCTGAGAAAACGACAATGTTGTCATCAACAAGCAATCAGTATGCCTTTAAAGTACGCATTGATAGTAATAAAAAAGAAATTAAAGCAGCAGTTGAAGCCTTATTTGGTGTAACGGTAGAAAATGTAACCACTTCTGTTGTTAAAGGCAAGGTAAAAGTTTATAAAGGAAAAAAAGGTCGTCGTATTAATTGGAAAAAGGCAATGATAAAAGTGTCTGAAGGTCAAATGATTGACGTAAGCGCATCTTAAGAGAGAGATTATGGCACAAGTAATTAAAAGAAAACCAACTTCACCTGGCAGACGATTTGTTGTCAATATTGTTGATAAAGATTTACATAAAGGCGCGCCTTATGCACCTTTGACAGAAAGCAAAAATAGAATCAGCGGTCGTAATAACCGTGGAAAGATTACGGTTCGTCATAAAGGTGGTGGTCATAAGCGTCGCTATCGCATTATCGATTTTAGACGAAACAAAGATGACATGGTTGCAAAAGTTGAGCGCTTAGAATACGATCCAAATCGTAGTGCCAACATTGCTTTGGTTTTGTATGCAGATGGTGAGCGTAAGTATATTATTGCACCAAATGGCTTGAATGCAGGTGATGAAATTATTTCAGGTGTCAGTGTTGCTATTAAAGCTGGTAATGTAATGCCATGTGCAAACATTCCACTTGGTAGTGTTATTCACTGTATTGAACTTAAGCCAGGTAAGGGAGCGCAAATGGCACGCAGTGCAGGTACTTCTGCGCAGTTGATTGCAAAAGAGGGTGCTTATGTGACTTTGAGATTGCGTTCTGGTGAAGTTCGTAAAGTATTAGCAGATTGTCGTGCAACCATTGGCGAAGTGTCTAAGAAAGAGCACAGTTTGAGAAAATTAGGTAAAGCGGGCGCAACACGCTGGAGAGGTGTTAGACCGACAGTTCGTGGTGTTGTAATGAACCCAGTTGATCACCCACATGGTGGTGGTGAAGGTAAAACCAGTGGTGGTCGCCATCCGGTTTCTCCTTGGGGCACGCCAACTAAGGGTTATAAAACACGCAGTAATAAGCGCACTGATAAACTTATCGTGCGCCGTAGAAATAAATAGGAATAATCATGGCTAGATCATTAAGAAAGGGTCCATTTGTTGACGAACATTTAATCAAAAAAGTATTAACTGCTCAAGAGAACAATGATAGAAAACCAATTAAAACTTGGTCGCGTCGTTCAGTAATTGTACCTGAGATGATTGGTTTGACAATCGCAGTGCACAATGGCAGAGCGCATGTACCAGTCTCTATTAATGAGCAAATGGTTGGTCATAAATTAGGCGAATTTGCAATAACCAGAACATTTCACGGACACAGTGGCGACCGCAAGGCGTAAATTAAAGGATTAAAAATGAAAGAAGTTAAAGCAAGTCATAAATATGCAAAAACCTCGGCTTTTAAAGCGCGATTGGTAGCGGATCAAATTCGCTCAAAGTCAGTTGAAGAGGCACTTAATATTTTATCGTTTAGCAATAAAAAAGCATCAGTGCTTGTTAAGAAAGTCTTAAATTCGGCGATTTCAAATGCTGAAAACAATGACGGACTAGACATTGATGAACTAAAAGTGAGCAGCGTCTATATTGACGAAGGCTCAACAATGAAAAGAATTCGTCCAAGAGCAAAAGGTCGTGCGAATCGTATTTTAAAAAGAACAAGCCACATTACAGTTGGCGTAAGCGCAGGTTAATTATGGGTCAAAAAGTAAATCCAAAAGGTATTAGATTAGGCATCGTTAAAGATTGGGATTCTAAGTGGTATGCGAATTCTCAAGACTACCCTAAGTACTTATTATCTGATATCGAAGTTAGAGATTTCTTGTTTGAGGAATTAAAAGAGGCTTCTGTTAGTCGTGTTCAAATTGAACGCCTAGCAAATAATGCTAAAGTAATTATTCATACTGCTCGCCCAGGTATCGTCATTGGTAAAAAAGGTGCAGACATTGAAGCATTAAAAGTCATCATTACCAAGATGATGGGTGTGCCGGTACATATTAGCATTGAAGAAATTAAAAAGCCAGAATTAGATGCGCGCCTAGTGGCAGAGAATATTGCACAACAGTTAGAAAAGCGTGTGATGTATCGTCGTGCTGTTAAGCGTGTATTGGGTAATGCTACTCGCTTAGGTGCCCAGGGTATTAAAGTTATGGTTAGTGGTCGCTTGAACGGTGCAGAAATTGCTCGTTCTGAGTGGTATCGCGAAGGTCGTGTGCCATTACATACATTTAGAGCGGATGTTGATTATGCGCATTATGGTGCAAACACACAGTATGGTGTAATTGGTATTAAGGTTTGGATCTTTAAAGGTGAAATCTTAGACCATAAGAAAGGCACATTAGATGAGGTTGCTCGTCGTGGTGCTACTAATCAAATTGGCAAGAAATAAAGGATTGAGAAATGTTACAACCTAAACGCACAAAATTTAGAAAAATGATGAAAGGTCGCAACCGCGGTCTCGCAACTGGTCACAAGGTTAGTTTCGGTGAAATTGGTTTGCAGGCTGTTGGTAGGTGTCGCATGACTGCCAGACAAATAGAATCTGCTCGTAGAGCGATGACGCGTCATGTAAAACGCCAAGGTAAGATTTGGATTCGTGTATTCCCAGACAAGCCTATTACCAAAAAACCATTAGAAGTTCGTATGGGTAAAGGTAAAGGTAGCGTTGAATATTGGGTTTCGCAGATTAAACCGGGTCAAATGTTATTTGAAATGCAAGGGGTTGATGAGGCTGTTGCGGTTGAAGCATTTGCACTTGCGTCAGCAAAATTACCAGTAAAAACAAAAGTAATTAAAAGGATGGCAATGTAATGGACGCAAAAGAATTAAGAGGTCAAGACACTTCTGCACTTAACGAAACTTTGATGACACTTCTAAAAGAGCACTTTGAGTTGCGCATGCAACACAAAAGTTCACAATTAGATGATGCATCTAAGTTAAGAAAGATTAAAAAGTCAATTGCACGAGTTAAAACTATTATCAAAGAGAAACAAGTATGAGTGAGAATAAAGTAGAACGCGTATTAACAGGTAAAGTTGTTAGCAATAGTCGTGATAAAACAATTGCGGTTGAAATTGAGCGTAAAGTAAGACACCCGATTTATAAAAAGTACATCAAGCGTAGTACTAAGGTGCACGCACATGATGCAAACAACGAATGTGGTTTAGGTGACACAGTAAGAGTAGTTGAGGCGAAGCCATTTTCAAAAACTAAATGTTGGGCGTTGTTAGAAGTCCTTGAAAAATCAGTTGCGATTGATTAATTATTAGCATAATAAAAAGAGAATAAGACATGATTCAAATGCAAACAAAACTTCATATTGCCGACAACAGTGGTGGTGTCAAAGCAATGTGTATTAAAGTATTAGGTGGCTCTAAGCGTCGTTATGCGAATATCGGTGATGTGGTTAAAGTCAGTATTAAAGAAGCCGCACCGCGCGCTAAAGTGAAGAAAGGTGATGTTTATGACGCTGTTGTTGTTCGTACGGCGCAAGGTGTTCGTCGTGCTGACGGATCGCGTATTCGTTTTGATAATAATGCCGTGGTATTGTTAAACACAAAACTTGAACCAGTTGGCACGCGTATCTTTGGTCCTGTAACTCGTGAGTTGCGTAACGCTAAATTTATGAAGATTGTGTCATTAGCACCCGAGGTACTATAATGCAAAAAATTAAATTAAACGATGAAATAATCGTCATTGCAGGTAAAGATAAAGGCTCAAAAGGTACAGTAACAAAAGTTATCGGTGCTAAGGTTATTGTTGAAGGTTTGAATATTGCTAAAAAGCATGTTCGTCCTAATCCAAATGCAGGTGTTACAGGCGGTATTGTTGATACTGAAATGCCAATGGCAA
Source organism: endosymbiont of Bathymodiolus septemdierum str. Myojin knoll (assembly GCF_001547755.1). Lineage (NCBI taxonomy): Bacteria > Pseudomonadati > Pseudomonadota > Gammaproteobacteria > Bathymodiolus septemdierum thioautotrophic gill symbiont. The sequence goes on from NZ_AP013042.1 coordinate 273,633, forward strand.
TTTCAAATGTCGCACTTTACAATGCAAAAACTAAGAAAGCCGATAGAGTTGGTATTCGTACTGACAAAGACGGCAACAAAGAAAGATTTTTTAAATCAAACGGCGATGCAATCGTTTGAGACAGTTAAAGGATAAAGGAAAATACAGTGTCTAGATTACAACAACAATATAAGAATGAGATTCTACCTGCTTTACAAAAAGAGTTAGGTCAGAAGAATCCAATGGCAATCCCTAAGATTGAAAAAATTACTATCAATATGGGTTTGGGTAGTGCCTTGGGTGATAAGAAAATTTTGCAAAGTGCATTAGAAGAAATGAGTTTAATTGCAGGTCAAAAACCAATGACCTGTATTGCACGAAAATCAGTAGCAAGCTTTAAGTTAAGAGAAGGTAACGCTATTGGTTGCAAGGTAACTTTACGCAAAGAAAAGATGTATGAATTCTTGGATCGCTTGGTTAACATTGCGATTCCGCGTATTCGTGATTTTCGTGGTTTGAATGAGAAATCATTTGATGGTCGCGGTAATTACAATATGGGTTTAACAGAGCAAATCGTATTCCCAGAAATTGATTTCGAAAAAGTAACAAGCGTGCGTGGTATGGATATTGCTATCACTACCAGTGCACAGAATGATGAAGACGCTAAGAAACTATTGGCAATGTTTAATTTCCCATTTAAAGGATAAAGAAAATGGCTAAAAAGTCTATGATAAATAGAGACATCAAGCGCATGAAGTTGGTTGCAAAATACCAAACGAAACGCCTCGAACTCAAAAAAATAATTAAGAGTGTGCATTCCTCTGATGAAGAGCGCTTCCAAGCGACTATTAAGTTACAAGGTTTACCGCGTGATGCATCGCCAACTAGGCAGCGTAGTCGCTGTGGTTTGACAGGTCGTCCACACGGTTTTTATCGTAAGTTTGGTTTGTCAAGAATCAAATTAAGAGAGCGCACCATGAACGGTGAAGTTCCTGGTTTATCTAAAGCAAGTTGGTAGGAGAATAGATTATGAGTATGTCTGATCCAGTCGCTGATATGTTAACCCGCATTCGTAATGCACATATGGTTGAAAAGAAAGAAGTTAACATTCCAGCATCAAATTTAAAGTCTGCTATTGCAAGTGTTATGCAACAAGAAGGTTATATTGAATCATTTAGTGTTGCAGGTGAAAAGGCCACTAAAACTTTAACGGTTAAGTTAAAGTATTATGATGAGAAGCCTGTTATTGAAACATTGAAAAGAATTTCAAAGCCAAGCTTGCGTGTTTATGCGAAGAGTACCGAAATGCCAAGTGTTATGAATGGCCTAGGTATTGTTATTGTTTCAACGCCTAAGGGTGTAATGACTGGACAAAATGCAGCGGCCCAAAATGTGGGTGGTGAAGTTTTGTGCAGCGTTTCTTAAAGGAGTTATAAGATGTCTAGAGTAGCAAAAGCACCCATTACAATACCAACTGGTATTGAAGTATCGTTAAGCGGTTCTTCAATGATTGTTAAAGGTAAATTAGGTCAAATGCAGATGGTCGTTCATCCGTCAGTAACGGTTACCAATGCGGAGAATGTTTTAACCTTTGATATTGCCAAACTTGATAAAAAAGATCAAAAGAAAGCCTGGGCGCAAGCGGGTACCGCAAGAGCCAACACAGCGAATTTAATTCAAGGTGTTTCAGAAGGCTGGGTAAAAACACTAACACTTATTGGTGTTGGTTACCGTGCAAAATCAGCAGGTAAAGTAATAGATTTAACTTTGGGTTTTTCACATCCTGTTCAGTACACATTGCCAGAAGGCATTAGCGCTGAAACACCCTCTCAAACAGAGATTGTTATTAAGGGTATGGACAAGCAAAAAGTAGGTCAAGTAGCTGCGGAAATTCGTGCTTATCGCCCACCAGAGCCTTATAAAGGCAAAGGTGTTCGTTATACTGATGAGCATGTGGTTCGTAAAGAAGCGAAAAAGAAATAGAGCGAATAATTAATTAAAGGTATTGTATGAAACTTTCTAAAAAACAAGCTCGTTTAAGAAGAGCAACTAAGTTTAGAGCAAAGCATGCTGAGAAGGGTGTTGAGCGTTTATGCGTTTATAAGTCTTCTCAACATATTTATGTGCAAGTGATTAGTGCTTGTGGCACGAAGACTTTGGCTCAAGCGTCTAGCTTAAAAGAAAAAAATGGCGGCAATGTCGCAGCAGCAACTAAGATTGGTGCAGAGATTGCCAAATTAGCAAAAGCAGCAAAAGTGACCAAGGTTGCGTTTGACCGCTCTGGTTTTAAATACCATGGTCGTGTTAAGGCATTAGCAGAAGCAGCTAGAGATGGCGGCTTAGACTTTTAAAAAAATATAAAAAGGCATAGAGAATGGCAGATTTTAGAAAAAAAAATAAAGAAGACGGCGATGACTATATTGAAAAATTGGTCAACATTCGTCGTGTTGTAAAAGTAGTTAAAGGAGGTCGTATCTTTGGCTTCTCAGCATTGGTTGTTGTTGGTGATGGTAATGGTAAAGTAGGTTATGGTACGGGAAAAGCTCGTGAAGTGCCTATTGCCATCCAAAAAGCAATGGACAAAGCCAAGAAAGCAATGAAGAAAGTTCCCCTTAAAAATGGCACCCTTTATTATTCAATTACTTCAAGTGTCGGTGCTGCAAAAGTTTATATGCAACCTGCATCAGAAGGTACTGGCGTTATTGCTGGTGGTCCAATGCGTAGTGTATTGGAAGCAGTTGGTGTTCATGATATCTTAGCAAAATGTAACGGTACCCGCAACCCTATTAGTGTTGTTCGTGCAACGATTGAAGGTTTGACGACAATGTCATCTCCACAGTTGGTAGCAGCCAAGCGTGGCAAGAGTGTTGAAGAAATTACTGGAGAAGTGTAATGGCTGAAGAGAAAAAAGTAACAGTAAAGAAAGCCACTGCTAAAAAAACAGCACCTAAAAAGGTAGTCGCTAAAAAAGCGGCACCTAAAAAGAACACGGTAAGCGTTACTTTGGTTAAGAGCTTCTTTGGTCGCCTACCATCGCATCGTGCAACCGTAACAGGTCTTGGGCTTAAGCGTATTAATCACACAGTAGAGTTGGTTGATACGCCAGAAGTCAGAGGCATGATTAACAAGATAGCTTACCTATTAAAGGTAGAAGGTTAAAATTATGAATACTATGCAATTAAACACATTGTCTCCTGCAGAAGGTGAGAAAAAATCTAGAAAACGCGTTGGTCGTGGCATTGGCAGTGGCTTTGGTAAAACTTGTGGTCGTGGTCACAAAGGTCAAAAGGCTCGTTCTGGTGGTTTTACTAAAATCGGTTTTGAAGGTGGTCAGATGCCCCTGCAACGACGCCTTCCTAAGGTTGGTTTCTCTTCCCGTGTTTCAATCATTACTTCGCAAGTTACTTTGTCTGAACTTGACAAGTTAGAGGAAAAAGAAATTACGATTGATGTATTAAAGCAGCATAATTTAGTGACTAAGAATATTAAGCGTGTCAAAGTGATGCTTTCTGGTGAAATCAATAGAGCAATTACTTTAACAGGTATTAAAGCAACTAAAGGTGCAAAATCAGCGATTGAAGCGGCCAAAGGCACAATAAAAGAGTAATTTTATGAGTCAGTCTGGAATTTCCCAAGATTTATCAAAGCGCATTTTCTTTTTATTGGGTGCGTTAATTGTTTTCAGACTGGGTACACATATTACCATCCCTTTTATTTCTTCAACTGCGCTAGCGTCATTGGTGCAAGATCAGCAAGGCACGATTTTAGATATGTTCAATATGTTTTCTGGTGGTGCTTTAGCAAGATTATCGATTTTTACATTGGGTATTATGCCTTATATTTCGGCATCAATTATCATTCAGTTAATGACTTCAGTGGTGCCAAAATTAGAGCAACTTAAAAAAGAAGGTGAAACTGGAAAACGAAAGATTACCCAATATACGCGTATGGGCACGGTGTTATTGGCGGTGTTTCAGTCATATGGTATCTCTATTGCTTTGCAATCACAAAGCGCAGGTGGCGTGGCTTTAGTAACAAGTGGTGGTTTTACTTTTAGTTTGGTAACAGTAGTTACTTTGACCACGGGAACTTTGTTTTTAATGTGGTTAGGCGAACAAATTACAGAAAAAGGCATTGGTAACGGTATCTCGATGATTATTTTTGCAGGTATTGTTTCGGGTCTGCCTAAGGCAATAGGCTCAACTTTATCGTTGGTTTCTACGGGAGAATTGGCGGTTATTTTAGTTGTTATTTTATTGGCAATGACTTTATTAGTAACGGCTTTTGTGGTATTTATGGAACGAGGGCAACGCCGTATTACGGTGAATTACGCTAAGCGTCAGCAAGGCCGTAGTATGGTAGGTGGACAGAGTTCATACTTGCCATTAAAGATTAATATGGCGGGTGTGATTCCACCAATTTTTGCTTCTTCGATTATTTTGTTCCCAGCAACTTTAGGCGGCTGGTTTTCACAATCGGATGGCTTGGGTTGGTTAGCTGATTTGACGGCGAGTATTTCTCCAGGTCAGCCGTTGTATGTTATGTTTTATGGTTTAGCAATTGTATTTTTTACATTTTTCTACACGGCGTTAACTTTTGATTCAAAGGATATGGCTGATAACTTGCGTAAGTCAGGCGGCTTTATTCCAGGCATCCGCCCAGGTAAGCATTCAGCGGATTATATTGACGCAGTAACATCGCGTTTAACAGCATCAGGTGCGGTTTATATTACTGCAGTTTGCCTGTTGCCAGAATTTTTGATTTTATATTGGAATGTACCCTTTTATTTTGGTGGTACCAGTTTGTTAATTATTGTGGTTGTGGTAATGGATTTTATTACTCAAGCGCAATCACATTTAATGTCTAATCAGTATGAGTCATTAATGAAAAAATCAGGTTTAAATTAGAAGGTAAGTATTATGAAAGTAAGAGCATCAGTTAAGAAAATTTGTATCAATTGTAAAATCATCAAGCGACACGGCGTTGTTCGTGTTATTTGTAAAGAGCCTAGGCACAAACAAAGACAAGGTTAATTGAGAATTGACAGGGGAAGGCTGGCAAGGTATAATTGCCCGCTTTGCAAATTTTAATTTCGTTACTGTTTTTAAAGAAGAAAGAAACAGGATGGATTTTAATAAAAATAAGATATAAAGGAAAAGGTAAATGGCTAGAATAGCGGGAATAAATGTTCCAACACATAAACATATTGTTATTGGCTTACAGTCAATTTTTGGTATTGGCGCAACGCGTGCAAAAGCGATTTGCACAGAACTTAAATTAGATGAAAGCACCAAGGTGTCAGACATAGCTGAAGACCAGTTGGAGTTAATTCGTGCTGCTGTTGCAAGCTTTGAAGTTGAAGGTGACCTTCGTCGTGAGATCGCAATGAATATTAAGCGTTTGAAGGATTTAGGTTGTTATCGTGGCATTCGTCACAGAAAAGGATTGCCACTTCGTGGACAAAGAACTAAGACAAACGCTAGAACTCGCAAGGGTCCTCGTCGTTTAATTAAATAATTATTAGGTAACTATTATGGCTAAAACACCAGTAAAGAAAAAATCAAAGAAAGTCGTCACCGACGGTATTGCGCATATTCACGCAACATTCAACAACACCATTGTTATGATTACTGATCGTCATGGTAATGCAGTATGTTGGGCGACTTCTGGTGGTTCTGGTTTTAGAGGCTCTAGAAAATCAACCCCATTTGCAGCACAAGTAGCAGCTGGTAATTGTGGTGAAAAAGCATTGACTTTCGGCATGAAGAATTTAGATGTTCGTGTTAAAGGTCCTGGTCCTGGTAGAGATTCAGCCATTCGTGGTTTGAACGCACAAGGGTTAAAAATTCAATCAATCACAGATGTGACGCCAATCCCTCATAATGGTTGTCGTCCTTCTAAGAAACGCAGAGTATAAGGATAAATTATGGCTAGATATACTGGACCTACTTGTAAATTAGCGCGTCGCGAAGGCACGGACTTATTTCTAAAAAGTGGCATTAGATCATTAGATTCTAAATGTAAAGTAACGCAACTCCCTGGTATGCACGGTGCAACTGCCCGTCCAGCGAAACCTACTGAGTATGGTTTGCAATTACGCGAAAAGCAAAAAGTAAGACGCATTTATGGCATCTTAGAAAAGCAATTCCGCTCATATTACAAGAAAGCATCTCAAAAGAAAGGTTCAACTGGTGAAAACTTACTTAGCCTTTTAGAGTGTCGTCTTGATAATGTGGTTTACCGTATGGGTTTTGGCTCTACGCGTGCTGAATCTAGACAGTTAGTGTCTCACAAATCTATTTTAGTCAACGGCTGCGTGATTAATATTCCTTCTTACCAAGTGAGTGCTAACGATGAGATTTCTATTAGAGAAAAAGCAAAAAAACAAAGTCGCATTCAATTGGCAGTAGAACTTGCTGGACAAGGTGAGCAGCCCGAGTGGATTGATGTTGATACTAAAGCACTTAAGGGTGTATTTAAAAATGTTCCTGCCCGTGATGATTTGTCGTCTGACATCGCAGAGCATCTAATTGTTGAACTATATTCAAAATAAAGGTACTATTATGCAAGGAAAAGCAAAAGATTTTTTAAAGCCAAAGTTAGTTGATTTAACAGAAACGGCAACCAACCAATATAGAGTTATTCTTGAGCCTTTAGAAAAAGGTTTTGGTTATACACTAGGTAATGCACTCAGGAGAACACTGTTATCCTCTATGGTGGGTTCAGCGATTACTGAAGTGGCGATTGACGGTGTGATGCACGAGTTTTCAACTATTGATAGCGTCCAAGAAGATGTATTGGATATTTTATTAAACCTTAAAGAGGTTTCAGTTGCACTAAATACTTCTGAATCAGCTGAAGTTGTTATTGATAAAAAAGGCCCTTGTGAAATCACAGTGGCTGATATTGAAGCAAATGGTACTGATGTTCAGGTGTTTAATAAGGATAAAGTGATTGCCACGGTAAATGCTGGTGGACATATACGCATGACGCTTAAGATTGCTACGGGTACTGGTTATGATGCCGCTGCAGCACGCGATGATGAAGCATCAGCCATCGGCGGTATGCAACTAGACGCAAGTTTTTCCCCAATTAAGCGTGTTAGCTTTACAGTTGACGCGGCGCGTGTTGGGCAAAAGGTTAATCTTGACAAATTAAACATTGAACTTGAAACGAATGGCTCTGTTAATGCTGAAGCAGCGATTAAGCGTGCAGCAACTATCTTACAAGACCAATTGTCTTCATTTGTTGAGTTAGAATTAGTTGAAGAAGAAGAGGTATTACCTACTTCAGATGATTTTGATCCACAATTGTTAGCAGCAGTAGACGAGTTAGAGTTAACGGTTCGTAGTGCAAATTGCTTAAAAGCTGAGCAAATTTATTACATTGGTGATTTAATCCAGAAATCTGAACAAGATTTACTAAGAACCCCTAACTTAGGTCGTAAGTCGTTGAATGAAATTAAAGAAGTATTAACTGACAAAGGCCTAGAATTAGGTACAGCCATTGAAAATTGGCCGCCAGTTGATTTAATGAGTGAATAAGGAAATAGTATGAGACATAGAAAGTCAGGTAGACAGCTAAATCGTAACTCTTCTCATCGTAAAGCGATGTTTAAGAATATGGCAAATTCATTGTTTCTTCACGAAACAATCAGAACAACTTTACCAAAGGCGAAGGAACTTCGTCGCGTTGTTGAACCATTAATCACTAAGGCTAAGATAGACAGCGTTGCTAATCGTCGTTATGCGTTTGCAAGGTTGCGTGATGATGCAATGGTTGCTAAGTTGTTCACTGAATTAGGTCCATTCTACGAGAAGCGCCCAGGTGGTTATATCCGTATTCTTAAAGCCGGTTTTCGCACTGGCGATAAAGCGCCAATGGCGATTGTTCAATTAGTTGATTTCGATAGCGCTGCTAACGATTCTGCAGATTCATAAAGGAAATTTAATATGCCTTCAATTAAAGTAAGAGACAACGAACCATTTGATATCGCACTTAGACGCTTTCGTCGCACTTGTGACAGAGCTGGTGTTATTACTGATGTTCGTAAGAAAGAATTCTATGAAAAGCCAACTTGGGTTAATAAGCGTATGAAGGCAGCAGCCGTCAAGCGTACCCATAAAGAAATGGCTAAAAACCGCATTCATCGTAAGCGCATGTATTAATGTTTACAATAGAAGGATTTTTTAGGTAAGATATATAGGCGTGACTAGAAAAGGAGAAGGTTATGAGTATTTGGGTCGAAAATTATGGGTTTTCAGAAGAGAGTTCGGTAATAATTAATGAAAATATTAATGAGTTTAATAAAATTGCAGGAACAATAGAAGAAACATGTGTTAAAGATAATCATGAGTGTGAAAAAATCAAGGAAGATTTAAAAGAATACCAGTAATTTAATGCATTATTTTTTTTAAAAGGCTTTGCTTGACAAAGCCTTTTTTTTTACATAAACAATCTTATAATTTAAAAAATATGAATATAAACATAACAGAAGAAACTCTCGCCCCTTATTGCGGTTTAATTTATGAAATTTATAAAACCAAAGGCAATTTTTTTAAAGAAGAAGAGGGATTTAAAGAAATTTTTTATGTTGCAATAAGTCATTCATTGCCAGACATAGCAAATTACGTTAAAGAAGTTAGAATTAATATTACTGAACTTGATATTGTAAAGGTATTAGTGTTTTCTATTCAACATCTTCAAGGCAGTATTATCATCGAGCGTTATATTAGAAGTATATTTTCTTATTTAGAAGAGACATATTCTGTTACTTTTGACCGTAAAGAATTAAATCAATCTATAAAAGTTTGTGAAAACCTTATAAAGGAAGAGCAAATTATACCTGTATATACCTTTATTAAAGGCATGCAAGAGGGCGCTAGAGCGGTGAGAAAAGAGTGTTGAAACAACGCATCACTGACGATATGAAATTGGCAATGAAGGCAAAAGATAAAGATGCCTTAAAAGCCATTCGTATGATTTTGGGTGCCATCAAACAAAAAGAAGTTGATGAACGCATCGAAGTTAGTGATGACCAGGTGCTTGCTGTTGTTCAAAAAATGGTCAAGCAACGCAAAGACTCAATCTCACAGTTTAAAGAAGCGGGTCGCATCGACTTGGTAGAAGTGGAAGAGGCAGAGTTGGCAATCATTAATAACTATATGCCAGCCCAACTATCAGAGGCTGAAATTGTTACAGCAGTTGACAAAGCTATTGCCGATAGTGGCGCAAGTTCTATGGCGGATATGGGTAAGTTAATGGGTGCGTTAAAAGGTGTATTGGCTGGTAAAGCCGATATGGGTGTAGTCTCAGCGGTTATTAAATCTAAATTCTCGTAATACAGGCTTAAAACTACTTATTGCTTAAATAAGGTAGATCATGAAACTCTATATGAGACCTTTGCACAATTCATAATCTGTTTCCTTAATTTCAGTTTGTCTGTTTTTCAAAAATATTTTCTATAATCCACTGTATTTTTCTTATAAAAATCTTTGATTTATCTATATTTTATTGCTTTATCTCTTTATTTTTTACTCTTTCTCCGTTCATTGGATACAACAATCCCTCAGATTGTACATTCGCTTAAAAATATTCATCCCAGTTTTTCATTACTATTTTTATTGGCATAGGCACTATCAGCAAAGACTTGCCCACAGGTTTTGGCTTTACTTATATCAAGCAGTTTGTCAAATTCTTTTGAGTCATGCACATTGCCAGGGTATAGGTCATCTTTTTAACAAAGCCATCTTCATCACTCAGATTGTACCACGCTTGAAGGATGAGGATTTTAAACATCATCAGTGGCGGATAACTAGATACGCCTCATACAGATGAATATAAGTTTGAAAGTGTTTGCTCTATCTCACCCCAGTTGATGATGTCATGCACATCATCAAGTTCTGATAGGGATTTATGTTTGATAAAGAGAGAATCTGCAAATGAGTTTTGTTTTGTGTTTTTCCAAGACATTTTTAGTATTTTTATGATTGATTTAGATGGGTGTTATTTTGCCAGATTGGTGGTTTTGGAGACCCTGTAAACACAGATTGTGTAAACCCTCATATTTTATAATCCCTAAAAAGGAGAAAAAACATGAGTAACGCAACACTAAGAAAAAACCAAAAGAACCAACTGAACAACACAGGCATTAACCAACAAAAACTCCGTGCTTTTGCTGGTGAGCTTGCCAAAGACATCCACACCCAAGATGACTTGGCAGACTTGTCTGCATCATTGGTTAAGATGACCATAGAAGCGGCACTTGGTGCTGAGATGGAACATCACCTTGGCTATCCAAAATATGGACAAAATGGCAATGAATCTAATGCCAGTAATAACGCTCGCAATGGCTACTACTCTAAAATTGTTAAAGGTAATCATGGCGAAGTTGAACTTGCTATTCCAAGGGATCGCAATGCTAACTTTGAGCCTGCTATCATTGAGAAGGGTCAAACCAGATTAGGCGCTTTTGATAATCAAATATTAAGCCTGTATGCCAAAGGCATGAGCACCCGTGATATTGTCACAACCTTTAAAGAGATGTATGACGCTGACATCTCAGCAACGTTGGTGTCCAATGTAACACAAGCGGTTATTACTCAAGCCACAGAGTGGCGTAATCGTCCATTGGATGAGATTTACCCCATTGTTTATTTAGACGGTATTGTCATTAAAGTTAGGCAAGATAAACAAATCATTAAAAAGACCATGTACATTGCCCTAGGCGTTAATCTTGAGGGTAAAAAAGAATGTCTTGGCTTATGGTTGTCCAAAAATGAATCTTCTAAGTTCTGGTTGGGCGTTCTTAACGATATTGCTAATCGTGGCGTAAAAGACATTCTGATCGCCTCAGTCGATGGGTTAACGGGATTCCCCGAAGCTATTAATGCCGTGTTCCCACAGGCTGATGTACAACTGTGTATTGTTCATATGGTTCGCAACTCGCTTAAATATGTGGGCTATAAGGAACGTAAGAATGTTGCTAGTGATTTAAAGCAAATCTATCAGTCTATTATTGAAGAAGAAGCTTTATTGGCGTTAGATGAGTTTGAGTATAAATGGGATACGCAGTTCCCAAGTATCGCCAAATCGTGGCGACGAAATTGGGATAATGTTGCTACTCTATTTGCTTATCCTGAGGCAATCAGAAAGGCAATCTATACCACTAATGCCATTGAATCCTTAAACTCAGTGATTAGAAAATCTATCAAAAACAGAAAGATTTTTAATCATGATAACTCTGCTTTTAAAGTGGTCTTTTTAGCCATTGAAGCAGCCAGTAAGAAATGGACAATGCCAATACGAAATTGGTCACAAGCAATGAATCAGTTTATAATCTTACATGAGGATAGATTAAAGGATTATGTCTGATTTTTGAAAGAGGTGTTTACACAATCTGGTTTACAGGGTCGTTTTGGATTGATTTATGCAAAGGCCTCTATATAATATTAAGTTACTAATTCATTGTAGCAAACATAGAATTAGTATACTTATAATATAAAGGAAATTAATATGAATAAAATTCTATCAAAAATCACAGCACCCGCTGTACTGTCATTATCATTAATTGGCGCTGTCAATGTGCATGCTACGAGTGTCGCTGTCAAGCCAAGTGCTTATAGTGATAATTTAAAAAATTTACCAGATCCAAATGTTGTTGGGAAACCGGTTAAAACTAAGACGCCACGCTATGTCTATTTTGAAGATAGGGATTATATAATTCCTGAAGGCAGAGAAGTTAGTGCATACTATGCGACTTGGGGTGTATATGGTGGTCGTGATTACAAGCCAAGCGATGTTCCTGTTAAGAAATTATCGCATGTTTATGTTGCTTTTGGCTCTATTTGTGGTGACAATCCAGGTGCTTATGGCGGCGGATCGGGTTCTAAAACCGCCTGTAGTAATATGCAGTCAAGTAACGGTGGTTATTGGATGCCAGGTATAAAATCTCTAAGCAAGGGCGACCTTTCGCTTGTTGATGATGTTGGTGCTTTTTGGCAAAAAGGTGGCGTTGGCGTTGGACCAATTACCAAAGGTCAAATGAGCGGCATGATTGACTGGAAAACTAGAAACCCAAACCTAAAGGTTATTTGGTCTTTGGGCGGATGGTCTTATAGTCGTCCTTTTTTCGAGATGGCAAGTACTGAAGCAAGCCGCAAACAATTCGTTAAATCTGTTGTTTTGTGGTTGTCTCAACCTGTAATGGACTTTGTTGATGGTATTGATATTGACTGGGAATTTCCTGGCGGTTTAGGTCTTGATAGCGATGTAGGCGATCCTTCATCTGATGGTGCAAATTATGTTCTATTATTAGAAGAACTTAGAGAAGCACTTGATGGTTTAGGTAAGTTGAAGAATGATCGTCATTATGACCTTAGTGCTGCAATTGGTGTTGGTACTGACAAGTTAGCTAATTTCAAGGCTAGTGGAGCTGTTGTTGGTGATATGTTGCCATACCTTGATAGACTGGGACTTATGACTTATGACTTTAGCGGTGGTTGGAGTAATACTATTGGATTTAATGCTGGTGTTGATGGCAAAGTTGCTAATGATGCTCAAACTATAAATGGTGCTATTGAAATATTGCGTAATGAACACAATGTTACTGATTTCTCTAAAGTATCACTTGGTGTGGGTTTTTATGGTCGTGGACAAAAAGCTGCTGCCAGTATAACTAATCCTAGTAAAGTTCCAGGTATGCCTAGTAAAGGTATGAGTAAAAGACAAGGGTCAGTCGAGGAAGGAGTTTATTCTTATTTTGATCTTCACAAAAATATACTAGGTGAAAATTTAGATGGTATTAATGGTTGGGAAAGTTACTACTATCCTGAATTTAAATCTAATCTAGTTTTTAATCGTCAAACAGGTGATGTTATTAGTTATACCTCTCAACAAAGCATAGATGATATTGTTGCTTACGCAAAAGAAATTGGTGCTAAAGGTATATTTGCATGGCAAATTGACGATGATAATGGTATGTTATTAGAAAAAATTCATCAATCTTATGGACATTCTCAAGAGCAAATTGACGATGGCACACCTTGGGTTTTCGCTCCTTCGTGTAAGGCAATTTTTAATGCTAATGTAGAAATTTTAGCTGGTGCTTATTCTTACCATAAAGGTAAAGTTATGGAGAGTACTAGTTGGACTCAGAGTTGCGATAAAGGCTGGCAAGAGGCAATTTCTTATGGTGATATTGATATAAGTGATTCTAGTAATTATCATCTAATGGACGGAGTTGGTCGTTATGCTTTGGGAGCTAAAAATCCTGGAGTTTACACAGGTTATAATAGCAACGACGATGGCAATGGCAACGACGATGGTAACGACAACGACAACGACAATGGCAATGGTAATGGTAACGACGATGGTAATAATAACAATACTACATTAAGTGCTGCTAGTTGGGATGTGTCAAAAGTCTATAATACTGATGACAAGGCATCGTACAAGGGAAAAGTCTATAGTGCTAAATGGTGGTCATTAGGAAATCCTCCACCTGCAAGCGAATGGAAAGAGATCGGTATTGCTAATAATGACAATGACAATGGCAATGGCAATGACAACGACAACGACAATGACAATGTCAATGACAATACATCAAGTGCCGATACTTGGGATTCTCTACAAGTCTATAATAATGGCGATAAAGTGCTGTATAAAGGCGTTGTTTATAGCGCTAAATGGTGGACACAAGGAAATCCTCCTCCAGCACCTGAATGGGGTCGTGTTAGTGCAGAGACTGATTCTTCTGGTGTTGCTATTTGGAAGGCTAGTGATGTCTACAATGGAGGCGATACTATAGTTCACAACGGTAAGAAATATACCGCTAAATGGTGGACACAAGGAAACCCTCCTCCGGCGTCTGAATGGACAGAAGTTAAGTAATTAATATTTCAGGAGGGTAAAACCTCCTGCTTTTTTTACTTAAATAGGAATCCAAATAACTGTGAATGATTATTGAAAATAGCGAGATGATATTTTGATAATCGTTTACAGTTGTGTGAATTTCTTAAATAAAATTTTTTATGGGTCTTAACTAGTTAAGCAATTAAAAATTGCTTAAGATACTAGTTATGACAAGGAAAAATAAGTATTACAACCGCTCAAGACTTTCAGAGGCAAAATTTAGAGAGATAATTAAATATTTTTCTCTAGATTTAAGTGCCACACAAATTGCACACACAAATTTAAATTTAAATACTGTTAATAAATTTTGACACTTGTAAGAATAAGAATTTTTGAATTATCAGCCCAAGATCAACTTCAATCTGCCCCACTAGTGGGGCAGATTGAAGTTGATGAAAGTTACTTTGGCGCACGGCGCATCCGCGGGAAACGCGGTAGAGGCGCCAGAGGTAAAACAATAGTATTTGGCTTATTAAAACGAGGAGATAAGGTCTATACTCAAATTATAGAAAAGTGTGATAGAATAACGCTTCACAGTATAATAAAAGACAAAACATCAACCGATAGTATTATTAATTCTGATGGATGGCGTGGACATAATGGCTTAGTAGATTTTGGCTATAAAAAGCATTACCGTGTTCATCACGGCAAGAATGAATTTGCCAGAGGAAATTCTCATATTAACGGTATTGAATCTTTTTGGGGCTATGCTAAAATTAGACTAGTTAAATTTAAAGGAATGAATAAAAAAATGTTTAAATACCACCTTAAAGAATGTGAATTTAGATTTAATAATCGCAAGCAAGATGTGTATAAAATCTTGCTTGATAATTTTAAAAAAGATCCGCTTAACTAGTTAAGACCCTTTTTTATTAAATAATGAAAAAATGGATACTACATTTAATTCTAAAATTAGCAATTTATGTTTTGGCTGTTAATAATATCTCTTATGCTGAATATAATAATTTTTTAGATATTACTAAAAATAACTTTAAGTTTCAAAAGATAGAAGATGTAAATACAGTTGATAATATTTTTAATGATGCTTTTGTAGAAATTAATTTAGAAGAATATGAGAATGATTTTAATTTAGAGAAAACAATTGGTCATACGATAAACTCACAACAAGAGACAAAAGCCAAAAAAACTATTAGTAGTATGACTTGGTCTAATCAGACTTTGTATGATGTTCCTTATATTAAGGTTTTATGGAAGGGTGCAATATGGGAAAATATTTTTTCCACTATTGGAGAAGAACCTGGTGTATCTGAAGTATGGCATCAAGTAGGCGTTAACTCTAAAGATCTTAATTCATGGGATTCTGAATATATTTATCAGGATATAGATACTGCGGTTTACTGGAAAGGATTTGTGTGGCGAAATACTGCTTACACTATAAATGAAGAACCGGGTGAGAGTGAAGTTTGGAAAAAAATCGGCTTATCTGGGCGTAATACGATTAGTAAATGGTCCCCTGATGTATTTTATAAAGAAGCCGGTGAAGTTGTATTTTGGAATGGAAGAAGTTGGCGTAGTATAGGTCCAACTAAAGGGGCTGAACCTGGTAAGTTTAATGACTGGGAAAGAATTGGTTATGTTGAAAATAACACTAAAGATGATGAAATAACATGGCAAGCTAACAAATCATACAATCATACTGGTATTGTTGTAAAACATAATTCTATTATTTATTCTAGTCGTCGATTATCAATAGGAGAAGAGCCTGGCACTACTGACGCATGGGTTGTAGTTTCAATAGCTACTGACAATCCAGCAACCAAATGGTTGAATGATAGAAATTACAATATAAATGATATCGTAATTTACGACAATAAACTTTGGCAAGCTGCATATAAAAATATAGGGGAAAGACCTTCTTATGCGGAAGATGTATGGAGTAGTATTGTAATAGATTCAGATTTTGAAAAAAATACCAGAAATTTCATTAACGAACAAGTTGGAATTCAAACAGATAGTCTTACAAAGTGGGACATAAATAAACCATATCCAGAACATAGTAGAGTTGTTTATAAAGGAAGAAGATGGGAAAACTTATATTATTCATCAGGAGAAACTCCGGGAGTAGGTATAAATTGGGTTTTACTTGATAAATATGTTGATGAGAATGGTATTCTTATTTGGCAGCCTTTTGAAATTTATCGGAATCCAGGTACGGTTGTGTCGCACAATGGAAAAACCTGGCACAACAAATGGTATACCGTAGGTGATGAGCCAGGAATAGATGATGTTTGGAGTGACACCAATGTTGATGGCACGCACTTAATTGATGACAATGGAATTATTATTTGGCAGTCTGAGGTCGGTTATGAAAAAACATTGGCTGTGCATAATGGTAAATACTATAAGAATAGATGGTATGCTGACGCTGGATTAGAGCCAGGACAGAGTAATATTTGGTATGAAGTTAATCAAGATGGTAGCAACTTAACCGATGAAAACGGTGCAATTATTTGGCAGTCTAATGCTGTATACGAATCAGTAACATTGGTTGTACATAATGGTAAATACTACAAGAATAAATGGTATGCTGATCCTGGATTGGAGCCAGGACAGAGTAATATTTGGTATGAAGTTAATCAAGATGGTAGCAACTTAACCGATGAAAACGGTGCAATTATTTGGCAGTCTAATGCTGTATACGAATCAGTAACATTGGTTGTACATAATGGTAAATACTACAAGAATAAATGGTATGCTGATCCTGGATCGGAGCCAGGACAGAGTAATATTTGGTATGAAGTTAATCAAGATGGTAGCGACTTAACCGATGAAAGCGGTGCAATTATTTGGCAGTCTGATATTGTATACGAATCAGTAACATTAGTTGTACATAATGGTAAATACTACAAGAATAAATGGTATGCTGATCCTGGATTGGAGCCAGGACAGAGTAATATTTGGTATGAAGTTAATCAAGATGGTAGCAACTTAACCGATGAAAACGGTGCAATTATTTGGCAGTCTGATGCTGTATACGAATCAGTAACATTGGTTGTACATAATGGTAAATACTACAAGAATAAATGGTATGCTGATCCTGGATCGGAGCCAGGACAGAGTAATATTTGGTATGAAGTTAATCAAGATGGTAGCGACTTAACCGATGAAAGCGGTGCAATTATTTGGCAGTCTGATATTGTATACGAATCAGTAACATTAGTTGTACATAATGGTAAATACTACAAGAATAAATGGTATGCTGATCCTGGATTGGAGCCAGGACAGAGTAATATTTGGTATGAAGTTAATCAAGATGGTAGCAACTTAACCGATGAAAACGGTGCAATTATTTGGCAGTCTGATATTGTATACGAATCAGTAACATTGGTTGTACATAATGGTAAATACTACAAGAATAAATGGTATGCTGATCCTGGATCGGAGCCAGGACAGAGTAATATTTGGTATGAAGTTAATCAAGATGGCAATTAATAAGACCATGTACCATCTTATATTCTGTAAAATATAACAATTTTGACAGATTGTGTTAATCCAAAAACTTGAATAAAAAAAATGGGTCTTAACTAGTTAAGTAATTTTTAATTGCTTAAAATACTAGTTATGACAAGGAAAAATAAGTATTACAACCGTTCAAGACTTTCAGAGGCAAAATTTAGAGAGATAATTAAATATTTTTCTCTAGATTTAAGTGCCACACAAATTGCACACACAAATTTAAATACTGTTAATAAATTTTGACACTTGTAAGAATAAGAATTTTTGAATTATCAGCCCAAGATCAACTTCAATCTGCCCCACTAGTGGGGCAGATTGAAGTTGATGAAAGTTACTTTGGCGCACGGCGCGTCCGCGGGAAACGCGGTAGAGGCGCCAGAGGTAAAACAATAGTATTTGGCTTATTAAAACGAGGAGATAAGGTCTATACTCAAATTATAGAAAAGTGTGATAGAATAACGCTTCACAGTATAATAAGAGACCTTTGCGTAATTCATAATTTATTGCCTTAATTTCAGTTTGTCTGTTTTTCAAAAATATTTTCTAGAATCTACTGTATTTTTCTCATAAAAATCTTTGATTTATCTAGATTTTATCGCTTTATCTCTCTATTTTTACGCTTTCTCCGTTCATTGGATACAACAATCCCTCAGGTTGCGCATTCGCTTAAAAATATTCATCCCAGTTTTAAGATTATGACTTATGGCAATCAGTTGCGCTCTAGTCTTGTTTCGTTCTAACCCAAGGTATCTTGCCTTGCCTAAACCGTGATGAAGCTTTAGCAAGCCAAAGGTTCGCTCAACAATATAGCGAATAGATGAGCGTTGTTTATTCTCTTGTTTCTGCTCTTTGGTTAAAGGCTTGTTTCTGTAGGCACGGTGCAATATTTTATTGTTTTCTTTACCCAATTTTTCATTATTATTTTTATTAGCATAGGCACTATCAGCAAAGACTTGTCCACAGGTTTTGCTTTTGCTTATATCAAGCAGTTTGTCAAATTCTTTTGAGTCATGCACATTGCCAGGGGTATAGGTCATCTTTTTAACAAAGCCATCTTCATCAGTATTAGCATACATCTTGAAGCCATAGGTGGTTTTCTTTTTGCCATCGGCTGCTATTTTGACATTGTAGTTGGCTTCAGGGTCTTGGGTATTGTTGCCATCCTTGCCTTTGTGCTTTCTACATTGCTTGACTTCAATGACAGTGGCATCAATAATGTTAATTGAGCCTAATGAGACAATGATTGAATTTTGTTCTAGATGAGTGTTGATTTGTTCTAGTAGAGGTTCTAAGAGTTTTTCAGTATTGAGTAGTTGTCTAAAACGCCAAATGCTGGAATGGTCTGGCACACTCTCAGATAATGATAAATCAATAAAACGCCTGAACATTAAGTCTCTGGCTATTTGTTTTTCTAAGGCTTCATCACTCAGATTGTACCACGCTTGAAGGATGAGGATTTTAAACATCATCAGTGGCGGATAGCTGGGTGCGCCGCGTACAGATGAATATAAGTTTGAAAGTGTTTGCTCTATCTCATCCCAGTTGATAATGTTATGCACATCATCAAGCTCTGATAGGGATTTGTGCTCTACAACGAGAGAATCTGCAAATGAGTTTTGCTTTGTGTTCTTCCAAGACATTTTTAGTATTTTTATGATTGATTTAGATGGGTGTTATTTTACCATATTGGTGGCTTTGGGTTGATTTATGCAAAGGTCTCAATAAAAGACAAAACATCAACCGATAGTATTATTAATTCTGATGGATGGCGTGGATATAATGGCTTAGTAGATTTTGGCTATAAAAAGCATTACCGTGTTCATCACGGCAAGAATGAATTTGCCAGAGGAAATTCTCATATTAACGGTATTGAATCTTTTTGGGGCTATGCTAAAATTAGACTAGTTAAATTTAAAGGAATGAATAAAAAAATGTTTAAATACCACCTTAAAGAATGTGAATTTAGATTTAATAATCGCAAGCAAGATGTGTATAAAATCTTGCTTGATAATTTTAAAAAAGATCCGCTTAACTAGTTAAGACCCATAATTAAACTAAAAAAACAATGAAAAAAACACTTGTATTTATTATATTGACATCATTTTTATTTGTCGGATGTACCCCTACTAAGGCGCCAAATATATTTTCTAAAAGAAATGAAGTTGTTCACGCAGCAATAGAAGCAATAAAAAATCAAAAAACAGGAGAAACACTTGCTAATGTTGTTAATACATATAAAGATAAATTTAACAAATCAAACGATCTTACTGATTTTGTAGATTATCAATATATTAAATTTTCTAGTATCTCTAATTTGGAAAAATTAGCAAATTTGAGCGCTCAAAATAATAATATCAAAGACACTATAAGATTTTTAGAAGAAATAATCCAAATTGACCCATCAAGTCAAAAGCATATTCTCACATTGAATCGTTTAAAAGGAACAGACAAAGCGACAAAAATTGCCTTAGAGCTTTCGCCTTTCTCAAAAAATGGTGTTATTATTAACGAAAAGTTTTTTCGTCATGCATTGTTTTTTGCGGGAAATAAACCTAAGCAATTAAGGTCATTAGATGATTTTACTGATTATAACAGTTCAGTCTACACGAAAGTTATTAATAAGTTATTTATACCTTATCAAGAAATTGCAAAAAATAAACACAATACAGACTTAAATAAAAAGAAAAAATTGAATCAATCTAAAATCACTTCTAAGAAGGCTTTTAAGAACACTAAAAATGATTCTAAAAGCACCTCTAAAAGCATCTCCTATGGACGAATTACTTTAAATTACCGTACAGGCGAAACTAAGAGAAAAAAGAAAGAAACAATAACTTTGCCTGAATATGAAAAACCTGTTTTAAATAAGAGCAATGAAGCCGTTCCAATTAAAGATGTCTATAATGTTCTTTCTCATGAATTTGGTTATCACATCGTAACTCATAAATCCGCATCAAGAGTTTTAAATGACCCTAAAGCAACAATTAAAATTAACAGCGACATGTTGGTTATTGATGTATTAAGTCAAATAGCAACTCAAAACCACATAAACTTTGTATTTAATCAAGATAAAGTTTATGTTTATGGCACTGAGGAAATCCCATTAGATCTTAATAATAAACGAAGTGTTCATGTGATTCGTTCTGAATTTCAAGATATTGAAAGTAGTTTTATTGCACTTGAAGCCTCTGGTTTTGGTGGAAATATTTCTGGGCTCGATCTTAATTCAAATGTTATATGGTTTCATGGAAATGATGGTGAATATTTGCGCGCTTTGTTGATTGTTGCCGTTTCTGATTCCCACAGTGCAGAGGTCATTGTTGATATAGAAATAGTAGAAGTGGAGAGTTCTTTTTTAAGTAATATAGGTTTGCGCATTCCTCATCTTGTAGAATTAAGCTTAAGCAATCCTACTTATCGTAAATATAGCACCTATGGAGGAGAAATTGGAAATAACGGTGTTATTGTTTCTAATGCAATTGTCAACAGCGCAAATCTCACCAATATTCTTAAGCAAAAAACAAGTGATGTCCTGAAGGCGACAATTAATGACCCAGCTTTTCGTCTAGCAATGCAAGAAAAAAATGAAAGAATTCAGATTATTGAAAAACCAACGCTGCGTGTTCGTCACGGAACAGAATCCACAATAGATGTTGGTAATAAAGTGCCTGTATTTACTACTACAGTAAATTCTAATGGAGTAATAAAAGAGTCACCATCTTATTTAAGCACTGGCGTTAAAGTTAAAGTTAAAGCGGATATTTTATCTAATAATGAAGTAAGGCTTGATTTAGATATCTCTATTTTAAATTATGTGCGCGATATAGTTACTGAACGCGGCACTAGGAAGGCTCTTCTTGGCAATAGAGATATAAAAACAATTTTAACAGTCAGTGATGGTGATACTTCTATCATAGGTAGTTTAACTTCTACATCTAATAATAAGAATAATGATACCTTGCCAGGTATGTCCAATAGCGCATTTGGCTTTTTAGGCGGAGAGATGGGCAACAATCAGCATAATAGTGAATTACTGGTTTTTGTAACACCAAGAATAGTTCGCCCTCGGGGAATGCCGTCTAGGGCATCCATGCAAACTACTGGAGGGCGCTCATTCAACGCTAAGTCTATCAAACAATTAAAGAAAGATATAAAAGAGTTTAAGAAGAGTCGTGATAAACTATCTAGATATTCTAGAAGATAGCTTGAATTTATATTAGTGTAATAACTGATCAAAAGAGTGCGTTAACCTTAACCACCTTTTAATCTTATAAAAAACTGTACAGCAGGAAAATATACAATGAGACCTTTGAATAATTCGTCTATATTAATTTTATTGCTAATCAGTAATTTTGCATTTGCACAGGTTGTGCCAAATTATGCCAAAGAAAAACGCTGGGCATCACAAGTAGAAGATGGCTTGATGGATGGTGATGTAGTTTGGCTAAATGCCAACAAACGACAATTTATGTCGCTTTATACGCCTAGTGAAACTAATACTAAGCGTGCGGCATTAATTGTTCATGGTTTAGGTGTGCACCCAGATTGGGCGCAAGTTATTCAACCTTTACGCGTTGCACTTAGTGAAAAAGGCTGGCATACCTTGTCTATTCAAATGCCAGTATTGGCAAACGATAAAGATGCAATGCAATATATACCTTTACTAACTCAAGCTGACAATCGCATTAAAGCCGCAGTTGACTACCTGCAGCAACAAGGATTAAATGCAGATGCAATTGTGTCTCACAGTTTAGGCAGTCTAATGAGTGCGCATTATTTGGACAATCAACAGCATTCATTCAAATATTTTATTGCTATTGGGATGCCAGATTTAGCGGTTAAATATTTGGGTAAGATTCGCATTCCAATGTTGGATTTATATGGTGTGGATGATATTGAGCCGGTGCTTAAATCTATTAAAGAGCGAGCACAAGCCTCTAAAAAAAATAAACATTACACACAAAAAAGAGTGGATGCCGATCATTTTTTTAACGACAAGGATACCTTGTTAATTGACGAGGTTGGCACCTGGTTGAAATAGCGCTCTTATTATTGCTCGGTGCATTTTCTGGCTTTATTGCTGGATTACTGGGCGTAGGCGGTGGTTTGATTATTGTGCCGGTATTGTTGTATGTATTGGCATTTGAGGTTCAAGAGGCGGTGTTAATGCATACAGCGATTGGCACCGCACTTGCGGTGATTGTTTTTACCTCTATATCTAGCGTTTGGGCGCATCATCGTCATGGTGCTATTTATTGGCAATATTTTATAAAACTCACGCCTACTATTTTATTGGGTGCTTTTAGCGGAGCGATTATTGCCCAATATTTGAGTTTTGATTTCTTGCGAATTTTCTTTGCAATCTTTGAAATAATGGTTGCAATGATTATGTGGTTTGGTATCAGTGCTGCTGGGCATGTAGATAATTTAAACAGATGGGTTTGGTTGGTAACAGGCTACATTATCGGATTGGTTTCAGCCATAGTTGGTATTGGTGGCGGTACAATGACCACGCCATTTCTAATTTACAATAAGGTCGATATTAAAAATGCTATTGCTACTTCAGCAGCTGTGGGCATGCCGATTGCAATTGCTGCCAGTATTGGTTTTATTGTGGCTGGCTGGAATACCAAAAATGTTGTGGGTAGTCTAGGTTTTATCCACATTCAAGCGTTATTTAGCATAGTTGTGATGAGTGTGATTTTTGCCCCACTTGGTGTTAAAGTTGCGCATAGTGTAGACGGGAAAAAACTAAAGAAATTTTTTGCGTTATTTTTGGTAATATTAGCAATTTCAGTTTTAAGTTTCTAATTGAGCAATGAGTCTGCTGAAAATATTTCCAAACCCACCGTTTGACATTACCACAAAATGACCTTTTTTGATTTGACCGAGTGCAGTAACGATGTCCTCAACAGAATTAAACAAACTACCTTTATCAAACAAAGCACCAATATCCCAATCTAGACTGTCTGGTTTTAAGATAAGTATTTGGTCGGCTTCACTAAGGGCGTCTACCAAAGTTTGTTGATGGAACCCGGATTTCATTGTATTAGAACGCAACTCTAAAATCGCGATAATTCTTTCACTGCCAACTTTAACGCGCAATCCCGACAGCGTGGTTTGGATGGCAGTTGGGTGATGGGCAAAATCATCGTATAGAGTAATCTCATTAGTTTGGTGTTTAATTTCTAAGCGGCGTTTGACACCTTGAAATGTATTCAGCGCTTCGCAGGCGACATCAAAAGGTACACCGATATGATGCGCAGCATAAATGGCATTAAGCCCATTTTGCATATTATGTTCGCCCAATAGATTCCAATCTACCGTGCTATTTTCAACAGTGAAGGTTGTGCCATTTTTACTCAATGATAAATCAGCAGTTGGCAAGATTTGTTGTTCTGAATAAATACCCATTTCAATGACTTGGTTAATATTTTCATTGCCCTGTGGGTGGATAATAACGCCATGACTTGGCACGGTGCGAATTAGGTGGTGAAATTGTTTTTGGATATCTTTAATGGAATCAAAAATATCGGCGTGGTCAAATTCTATATTATTAATCACCAAAGTTTTGGCATGGTAATGCACGAATTTTGAACGCTTGTCGAAGAAGGCAGTGTCATATTCATCGGCTTCAATGACAAAAAAGTTGGAATCGGTTAGTCGCGATGATATGCCAAAATTTTCTACCACACCACCAATTAAAAAACTGGGGTTGTAGCCTGCATCTTCCAAAATCCACGCTAACATACTCGCCGTTGTAGTTTTACCATGTGTGCCAGAAATAGCAAGCACCCATTTATTTTGTAGCACGCATTCGCTTAGCCATTGTGCGCCTGATGTATAAGTATATTGTTTATTTAAAATTTCTTCTACGCACGCATTACCCCGCGAAAGCGCATTGCCAACGATATAAACATCGGCTTTGGGCATATCTTTGGTTTGGTAGCCGTGGGTATAAGTAATACCTTGTTCATTGAGTTGGGTGCTCATCGGTGGATAGACACCCTGATCTTGCCCAGTGACAGTATGTCCGAGTTGTTTGGCAATTAATGCTAACGAGCCCATAAAAGTGCCAGCAATACCGAGAATGTGAACATGCATTTTTAGTCACCCTTTTTAAAATTCTATTCGTGTATTATATGCAAATCCTTTATTTATTTATTCTGATTTGTAATAACAATGAAAAAGTATTTAGTCGGCGGCGCAGTCCGTGATCAATTATTAGGTATTGCTGATGAGAATACTGAAAACGATTGGCTTATTGTTGGCTCATCGCCTGAAGAGATGTTGGATTTGGGCTATCGTCAAGTTGGCAAAGAGTTTCCTGTGTTTTTACACCCAGGCACACAAGAAGAATACGCGCTTGCTAGAATTGAACGCAAAGTTGGTAAAGGTTATACAGGTTTTGAATTTGATACCTCCAAAGGCGTTACCCTAGAGCAAGATTTATCCAGGCGAGATTTAACCATTAACGCCATTGCTAAGTGCAACGGCGAATTATTTGATCCATTCAATGGGCAAGAAGACTTAAATAATGGCTTACTCCAACATGTGTCCGATGCATTTAGTGAGGACCCTGTGCGCGTGTTACGCGTGGCACGCTTTGCAGCACAATTTAAAAAATTTGGCTTTAAGGTTGCACATAAAACCCACAAATTAATGAAAGAAATGGTGACTTCGGGCGAGGTAGATGCGTTGACACCCGAACGCATTTTCAAAGAATTGGAAAAATCTTTATTGTCAACAACACCATCTGCATTTTTTAAAGTGCTGTTAGCGTGCGGTGCTTATGACAGGATATTTTCAGCACTTGAAAAACATAATAACCAAAGTCATCAAAATCCTTTTGAATTTTTAGACGATTTAAAGACGAGTAATCCACGGATAAAATTTGCAATTTGGCTAAAAGATGAAAAATCAATTGCCATTACTGAATTGTGTAAGTCTATAAAGTGTCCAAAGAAATATCAAGAATTAGCAAAATTGACCAATACCTATTATAAATTTACTGAAAAATTCAGCACTCAAACTGCAGATGAAATTTTCGATTTTTTTAAAAAAACTGATGCACTCAGACGCAAAGAGCGATTTGTAGCGTTACTTGAAACTTTTGAGTTATTAGGTATTGATGTGAGCAATATGATTAAATGTCGAGATTTGCTAGATACAATTGACGCCTCTCAATTCAATAAAATCGATATTGCCACCGCTATTCAAACTGAGAAGCGCCGTATTATCTCCTCGCTTCTCGATAACTTATAAAACTGGAAAATTTTATTTATATCCTTGTGGTTGAATGATTGCTGGGATTACTTTTCCATTCATTAAAACCATATAAATATTGTATTTTGACTTCATGGATTTGTTAGCAACTTTAATTAGATAGTGCCACTGGTTTTTATGTTTTGGTATTGTTCTTATTTCAATTTCTTTGATTGGTTTTAGTGATTTTGTGAATTTTTTAACAGCTTGAATGGCTTCATTAACCGTTAAAGGCGGCGCTTCCAAGTTAGGGTTCCATTCAGGGTTATTACGCATATCTTCTGGGTTGGTAAAGGTGACTATATTTAAGTCGTCAAACTGTTCAACTGTTTCAACTTTAAATTGAAAGGCATAAGCATTTGAAAATACGGCAATAATAAATATTAATAAATAGCGATAGTTATTCATTTTTAACTCCTAATAATTGAACTTGTTAATTTGTTGGGATATTATAGTTTAACAATGCATGGTATTTTAATGAACTATCAAGTTATTATTTTTCAACACGACACAGCGAGTCAAAATCGCAGTAGTTACAAGCACTATTGGTTGGATTAACTTGTGCCTTGCCTACTTGGAAATTTTGACTGGCAGATTCTAATAACAGCTTCCAATTGACAATCTGTTTATCCCATTGTGTACACGAATTGTTAGTGCGTTGTTTAGGCAAAGATTCTTCGTCTTTTGACAGACCTTTGATGCTGACTTTATTGGCGTTGAGTTGAATAAAGGCAATGCCTTGTGTGTCTTTGCTAATCGCATAGATAGGCAGTTGCGGCTCTTTAATGACTTCGCCGCACCAATGACTGACTGTAGGGTTGCCAATTTTGTAGTCGAAAATGATTTTATCGCCATTTTCCATCTCATCTAATCTGTCAAGTCGGGTGCTAAACTTTAGTCCGGCAATGTTAGTTTCTAATTTTTCCTCGGTGGACAATACCGTAAATGCACTTCTGTTTTTATCCTCTTCGAGGAATTGATGAAGGATGCGTGAGATTCTGATTTTTTCAATTTCTTTAAAGCCCGATGGCTCATAATGTTTCAATGCAGACAATATTTTTTGTTTAATTAGCACTTTTAATTCATCCTGTTGCAATGCCAATAATGCCGATTGCGTGGTAATATCTTGGTAAAAATATTGCAAAGTAGCATGGATAATATAGCCTTGTTCCATTCTGTTGAGTCCAATATGAGGGGTATCAAAAGTGCGAGTATTTAATCGGTGTGCAAAGCCTTTGAATTCACATGCCATTTGGTCTTTTAAGATACCGACACCGCCGTTAACTTGTGTATCTGACACAGAATTGGCTTTAATATCTAATAGAGTTTCTAAGATTGTAGACTGGTGTTTATGCTGAGGTGACGCATTCTCGTCGCTAAATGTCAGTAACGGTGAAGGCTGCCGCTCATTCTCAGAATGGGTTTTAGCATACGAAAAAATCACACTGCCTGCTAAGTGGGTTAAATTGTTCAGTGTGTCCTCTGCATCTTTGGCAATTAACTCAAAATTGCTGTGCGGAATTTTATGTGCCTGAGCGATGTCATTGGGGATAAAACGCGGTGTATTGATTGAAGCGGGTAAGAATTCATCACTCATTCCGACCACCCAAGCATGGTCAAAAAACAAACCTTCGGCTTCCAAACTGCCGAGTATTTGAATCGGTGTTTTTGCTGATTGTGGTTGGAAAATTACTTGCGATAGCCACTTTATTAAATCAAGAATAGCAGTTGAAACACTTATAGAATCACTGATTTGTGCCAATTGATTCAGTCCAGAGCGGGCAGATTGGTATTTATTAAACAGTTGATATTCGGTGCTGGATAAGGTTCTGTCTGTGGCAAACCCCCAAGTTTGTAAATAACGATCAAACAAAGACAGCCATTGGTCGTGACCTTGTTTTGGTTTTGACGCTTGAATAAGGATAGATTCTAAAATATTTTTCAGTTGTGGCACTGTGTCTAAATGGTCTTTCAGGCGCGAAAATTTAAAGTGCATTTTGGAAAAACTCAGTACCTTATTAACCAATAAAGCACGGGCAGATTGCTCTTCTTGTGCGTAGGCAATATAGGGTGATGTAACCACAGCGTTAAAAGTTTCGGTGCTAATATGGTTACTTTGAAACTGCTGACTGAGTTTTATTATGTTAATAATATGGCGAATTAACGGATAGTCGCTCAACGGCAAACCCAAAGAAATGTTATAAGATTTTTTCCCTGTTTCCACTAGCGTGTCGGAAAATACTTGGTCAAAAATAGATTTTATTTGATAGTGATTTTTATTTAAAGTAGGGCAAATAATAGCAATATGCTGATTTGGGTTTTGTTTATTTAAGCCCTTCGCCCATAAAGCCGTTGCTAGAATCTCATCGTCGGTTGTTTGAAAGACTTGCTGTGTGTTCTGTGGTTTTTCTTGTATGGTTTCAAGTGTTTGATAACCAATTTTATTGAGTAATAATGATTGCACAGGTGTCAGCGTTTTAAAGCCATAAATATAAGGTTTGACAAAGTCAATGCACGATTCAAGCACCAATACAGGTAAATCATTCGCGTCTAATAAGTTTTTATCGTATTTGCTTTGTTGATAATCTTCCATCCAAGCAACAAACGAAGTAGCGTTTTCAATGTTGGTTTCCGATAATTCTGCATAATCAATCAAATGTGCCATGCAATAGTCGTTATTTTTTATCACCTCATCCAACAAACGATTGTCAATTTTCCCTTGTTTTAATTTCAACATTGAGCGTTCAATCAAAGTGCGAGATTCATTATTTGAAATTAATCGTTTAGAGGAATTTGATTTGATTTTCATCCAAGATTCTTGCAAATATTGCTGCCAAGACATAGCTTTTGGCAAGGCAGAATTTCTTTTTTGCATTCCCCAAGTTTTTTTGAACGCCAAGACCTGACGATTATTTGCTAGAATAATGATATCATCTTGCGTGAGTTTTTCCGTATTTACATTAATCCACATAGGCAAAAAAAGTATCCAAACGAGAACCTAACAAATCCAACCCCTGTTTTTTCAAACTGGAAAATAGCTGCACTTGCACGAAAGGATATGGCTCAATTGCACGCTTAACCTTCATCAATGAATTACTGGCAGCGCCTTTTTTAACCTTGTCCGATTTGGTTAAGATAATCTGTGTCGGTAAATTTACATTGACACACCAATCTAACATCATCTGATCAAATGGTGTCAATGGACGACGCACATCCATCACCAAAACTGCCCCTGACAAACAGCGGCGTTTGGCAAAATATTCGCCCATATCAATTTGCCATTGCTTTTTCACGGCTTCCGGAACTTTGGCATAACCATAGCCGGGCAAATCTACCAAACGACGGTCTTCATCGAGTTCGAAAAATACCAAATGTTGTGTTCTACCTGGTGTGCGAGACACTTTTGCAAGTTTTTTCTGTAAGGTAATAGTATTGATGGCACTAGACTTTCCAGCGTTAGAGCGACCAGCGAAGATGACTTCGTAACCGCGGTCATCTGGACAGCCTTTGAGTGATGGACAGGAAAGCAAAAATTTTGCGGGATGATAATTATTGTGCATTTAATTTAACAAGCGTATAATAAAAAATTGTGACGATGAGTCATTATTATATATATTTAAAAAATAAGGAGACAGTATGATTAAGAAAGTTTTAGTAGTAGCGGCGGCAGTAATGTCAATGAGTTCAATGGTTCAAGCAGATGGCAAAGGTGCTTATGCTGCTGGTGGTTGCGGTGGTTGTCACGGTGCTACTGGTAAATCAGTGGTACCAATCTATCCGAATTTAGCAGGCCAACATGCTGCTTATATCGTTAAGCAATTAAAAGATTTTCAATCTGGCGCGCGTAAAGATCCAACTATGAGTGCAATGGCTCCTCTAGCCAAAGGCAAAGAGCAAGAAATTGCTGATTGGTTAGCCAAGCAGTAACATTTGCCTCGTATGGCTTTTTAGTCATAAAAAGGTCTTATATTATAAGCCGATATTTAATCCTTTTTTTCTTGGATGTAATATCGGCTTATTTTGTTTATAGAAGAAGAGAGTTTTGTATAAATATGAATAAATTAACAACAATGAGCGTAATAACATTAACGCTACTATCGGTTCAATCTTTTGCAAATGGTGGTTTGTTATATGAAGCCTTAGGTTGTATAGGTTGTCATGGTCCTGATGGTAAATCTACGCTTACAGCTTATCCATCATTAGCAGGCAAACCTGCTGCCTATATCGTTAAGCAGTTAAAAGATTTTCAGTCTGGTGCACGTAAAAATGCTACTATGAATGCAATAGCACCGATGGTCGCTGGTAAAGAGCAAGCAATTGCTGATTACCTAGCTGCAGAATAGCCACCTAAAAACTTAAATTCTATATTATAATAAGTCGATATTGAGTATAATACTGCTTTATTTTTTCACATAAAAGGAAACACGCTTATGAACAAATTAGCACTAATTTTTACCGTGGTATTGTCTTTAATTTCAATTCAGTCTTTCGCTAAAGGCGACGCAGTCGCAGGAAAAGCCAAGTCAGTTACCTGTATTGGTTGTCACGGTGTTGATGGCAATTCAGTGGCACCTACTTTTCCAAAGTTAGCAGGGCAGAGTCAGGCTTATCTATTAAAGCAATTGCAAGACTTTAAAGCAAGCAAGCGTAAAGATGCAATAATGCTGGGCATGGTTGCACCATTGACAGACACAGATATGGTAAATTTATCGGCATATTACGCATCACAAAAAGTGTCTAAAGGTATAGTTAATCCAAGTGCTAATATAGCACTAGGTCAAAAGATTTATCGTGGTGGCAAGAAATCAACAGGGGTAACGGCTTGCATCGCTTGTCATGGTCCACGCGGCAGGGGCGTTCCATCAGCAGGTTTTCCGTCGTTGTCCTCACAGCATGCAATTTATGTTGCCAAACAACTTAAATTGTTTCGTCAACATTCAATTAATCAGCAAACGGGTGAGACACTACCTAGTAGAACCAATGATTACGAAGGCATGATGATTAACTTTACTAAGAACTTGACCAATAAAGAGATTGATGCGGTTTCGGCTTACATCTCTAGTTTGTACTAAACTTCACACATTAGGTTATAAAAAAAGGCAGTCTTTACTGCCTTTTTTATTGTCTCAGTATAAGGTATAATTTAGCCTTTTTTAAAAAGTAATATCGGATTGACAATATATGAAAACTTCACTAGAAACATTGGACGGACTAGAAAGAGCGTTAACGGTTGAATTACCAGTTGACATATTTAAGCAAAAGACGGACGCCGTCCTTAAAAAAATAGCGGCCAATACACAAATTGACGGCTTTAGAAAAGGTAAGGTGCCTATGTCTATATTGCGTAAGCAGTTTGGCGCTCAAGCGA
Source organism: endosymbiont of Bathymodiolus septemdierum str. Myojin knoll (assembly GCF_001547755.1). Taxonomy (NCBI): domain Bacteria; kingdom Pseudomonadati; phylum Pseudomonadota; class Gammaproteobacteria; species Bathymodiolus septemdierum thioautotrophic gill symbiont. The sequence continues at coordinate 304,633 of NZ_AP013042.1, forward strand.
GTTCAGAAGCGGTTAATGATGTTGTCAATGACACTTTAGTAGATGCATTAACAGATGCAAAAATGAACCCCGCCTCTAGACCAGATATTACAAAAATTGATGCGGATAATGAAAAAACTTTTTCTTATACCGTTAAATTTGAAGTATATCCAGAGATTAAAATTAATGATTTTTCCAAGTTGAAGGTTGAGCAAGCAGAGGCCGTAGTTACTGCAGATGATGAAAAGAAAACATTAAAAGGCTTGATCGATCAAGCGGTTGAATATAAAGCAGTTAAACGAAAATCTAAGGATGGCGACCAAGTCGTTATCGACTTTAAAGGTATGCTAGATGGCGAAATATTTGAAGGTGGTGTTGCCGCTGATTTTAAAATGGTCTTGGGTAAGGGCTCAATGATTGCAGGTTTTGAAGAGGGGCTACAAGGTCTATCTGCTGGCGACTCTACCAAACTGGATTTAACTTTCCCGAAAGAATATCATGCGCCGCAATTAGCAGGTAAAGCCGTTGTATTTGAAGTGGACATGAAAACGGTTGAAGCGCCAACATTGCCAAAATTAGATGATAAATTTGCAGAAAAATTCGGTGAAAAATCAATAGACGATTTAAAGACAAGCATGAGCACACAAATGGGGGTTGAATTAGCGACTCGTTTATCCAACCAAAATAAAGATGTTTTATTTACAGCCTTATTAGAAGCGAATGATTTTGAAGTGCCACAGGCAAGCATTGACCAAGAGGCGGAAGTATTATTGAAAGATATGCAACAGCGTATGCAGCAACAAGGTATGTCATCCCAGAGTGATATGCCTGCTTCTACTTTCAACCCAGAAGCAAAACGCCGTGTTCAGTTAGGCTTATTGGTTAATCAAATCGCAACTGAAAATAAAATTGAAGCAACTAAAGAGCAGTTAGACGCCAAATTGAAAGAAATGGCAGATTCATATGGTGAACAAGCGCAACAAATTATGGATTATTACAACGCAGATCCTTCAAGGATGACTTCTATTGAGTCAATGGTTGTGGAAGAAATGGTTCAAGCGCTTATTTTGAAAGAGGCAAAAGTAACCAAAATTACAAAAACTTTTGAGGAAGTTACACAAGCACAAGCATAATGACAATAGAAAACTTAAATCAAATTCCAATGGTGGTGGAGCAATCTGCCCGCGGTGAACGCGCTTACGATATTTATTCGCGCCTTCTAAAAGAACGCGTTATTTTTATGGTGGGCCCTGTTGAAGATTATATGGCAAATGTTATTGTCGCACAGATGCTATTTTTAGAATCTGAAAACCCAGACAAAGACATTCATTTGTATATCAATTCTCCAGGTGGGTCGGTATCTGCGGGTCTTGCAATTTATGACACCATGCAATTTATCAAGCCAGATGTTTCAACGCTTTGCATTGGTCAAGCGGCAAGTATGGGTGCTTTGTTATTGACCGCAGGTGCCAAAGATAAACGCTTTGCCTTGCCAAATGCAAGAATGATGATTCATCAGCCATTGGGTGGTTTTTCTGGTCAAGCCAGTGATATTGATATTCATGCACAAGAGATTCTTAAGGTGAGAGAAAAACTCAATAACATCTTGAAAACACACACGGGTCAATCGATTAAAAATATCCAAAAAGACACAGACAGAGACAACTTTATGTCAGCAGCCGAATCGGCTAAATATGGACTGATTGACAAAGTCTTAAACAAGCGATAACCCAGCACCAAGGATTTATTATGGCAGAGCAAACAACAAGCAACAAAGGATTAAACTGTTCATTTTGCGGCAAAGAAAAATCTGCCGTTGCGCGTTTGATTGCAGGTCCTGGTGTTTATATTTGTAACGAATGCGTTGAATCTTGTCATGGTTTACTTGAAGAAGAAACCATAAAAAAAATGACTGAGGCGCACCAAGATTGGGATTACACACCTAAGCAATTACGCGATTTTTTAAACGAATATGTGATTGGTCAAGCACATGCAAAAAAAGTATTATCAGTTGCAGTTTATAACCACTATAAACGCTTGCAAAGTGGTTATATTTCTAATGATGTAGAATTAGATAAATCTAACATCTTAATGATTGGGCCAACAGGCTCGGGTAAAACATTATTAGCGCAAACTTTGGCACGGCTTTTGGATGTGCCGTTCACTGTTGCAGATGCAACTACTTTAACGGAAGCTGGTTATGTGGGCGATGATGTGGAAAATGTGATTAAAAGTCTATTATCAAAATGTGATTTTGACGCTGACCGTGCTGAACGCGGTATCATCTTCATTGATGAAATTGACAAGATTTCCCGTCGTTCAGATTCGCCATCAATTACCCGCGATGTTTCGGGTGAAGGCGTGCAACAGGCAATGTTAAAATTGATCGAAGGGACAATCGCTTCTGTGCCACCACAAGGCGGACGCAAGCATCCAAATCAAGAAACCATTGATGTTGACACCTCTAAGATTTTATTCATTTGCGGTGGTGCGTTTGATGGCTTGGACAAAGTCATTGGCAGGCGCGTTGAAAAAGCCACAGGTATCGGATTTTCAGCAGATGTCAAAGATTTGAACGGAGAAAAGACACTCACGGATTTATTTAATTTAATTGAGCCAGAAGACTTGATTAGTTATGGATTAATTCCAGAATTGGTTGGTCGTTTGCCAGTGCAAACTGCATTGGGAGAATTAGATGAAGAGGCTTTAATTCAAATTCTCACCAAGCCGAAGAACTCAGTGGTCAAGCAATTTCAAGAAATATTTTTAATGGAAGGTGTTAAATTAATCTTTAAAAAACCTGCGTTGGCTGCGATTGCAAAATTGGCGATTAAGCGTAAAACAGGTGCCAGAGGCTTGCGTTCTATCTTGGAAGATTTGCTATTAAACACAATGTTTGAATTGCCTTCATTAGAAGATGCGAGTGAAGTGGTGATTGATAAGTCCGTGGTTGAAAAAACCAAAGACCCAATTATTGTTTATAAAGTAAAAAAACCTAAGACTACTAAAACCAAGAGCGCCAAAAAGGCTTCTTAGGTATTTTTTGGAATTATTTGACAAGCAAAAAGACGCCGTCGGTCAAGGCGAACGCACGCTATTAGTCTATGTAGAACTCCCTAATAACCGACATATTCATAATGGTATGGATGAGTTTGCCGAATTGGCAAGCTCATCTGGTTTGAGCGTTCTCAAAAATCTAAAGGTCTCTCGTAACAACGCCAAAGCTAAACATTTTATCGGCTCTGGTAAAGTAGAAGAATTAGCGGAACTTGTTAAAGAATTAGAGCTAGATTTGGTTATTTTCTCAGCCGAATTATCCCCCTCGCAAGAGCGCAATTTAGAGGCAGACCTTAAATGCCAAGTCATGGACCGCACAGGTTTAATCTTAGATATTTTTTCCCTTAGAGCCAGTTCATTCGAAGGCAAATTACAAGTCGAATTGGCACAACTCCGACATCTATCGACTCGATTAGTCCGAGGTTGGACACATCTTGAAAGGCAAAAAGGCGGTATTGGTATGCGTGGCCCAGGTGAAACGCAATTAGAAACCGATAAACGATTGATTGCCGTGCGTATCAAGAATATCACCAAACGATTGGATAAAGTCCATAAACAGAGAGATTTAGGGCGTAAATCTCGTATCAAGAATGAACTGCCAATGGTGGCTTTAGCGGGCTATACCAATGCGGGAAAATCCACGCTATTTAATACCATCACCAAGGCAGAAGTCTTTGCTAACGACCAACTGTTTGCCACTTTGGATTCTACTATTAGACGCGTAATATTACCCGCATCAGGTGAAGCCGTCATTGCCGATACCGTTGGATTCATTCAAAACCTACCCCACGATTTAGTTGCTGCTTTTAAATCTACTTTGGAAGAAACCAGTCAGGCGAATGTGTTATTGCATGTCGTTGATGCTGCCGACGAATACAACATCGAAAAAATCGAGCAAGTGCAAGAAATTATTACCGACATTGGTGCCGACAAGGTTCCAAGTATTCTAGTAATGAATAAAATTGATTGTGTAGAAAATCTTGAACCCAGATTAGACCGTGACGAAAATGGCAGGATTTTTCGAGTATGGATTTCTGCACAGACAGGTGATGGCATCGACTTATTGTATCAAGCATTGGCAGAACAATTGAGCGGAATGATGACACGCGCCAAAATACAAATTGATGTTAAAAGTGCCTATATTCGCAGCGAAATTCATAATATCGGTTATATCCACAATGAAAAAGTGGATGATTTTGGGCAATGGGTACTTGAAATCAATGTCACTCATCACTATCTATCTAAAATATTAAGTTTAAAAGGTGTAACACTATTATGGGAACAGAAAGCACAGTAGATATCATTGATTTAAATCAAGCGTTGGTGCCATTATTGCCACTGCGTGATGTGGTGGTATTTCCGCACACTGTTATACCCCTTTTTGTCGGCAGAAAATCATCCGTTAACGCCATCACACAGGCAATGGGCACCAATAAATACATTTTCTTGGTCGCCCAAAAAGACGAAAAAACCGAAGAGCCAGCTAATAAAGACTTACATAGCGTTGGCACCTTGGCAACGATTTTACAAATGCTAAAACTGCCTGATGGCACCATTAAAGTTTTAGTTGAGGGTGTTAAGCGTGCAAAAATTGAAGAATTTGTCGAAGCTGAGGGTTATACCGAAGTGAAAGTCAACGAACTTCAACTCAAAGTCGGCGCAGATGTGGAGCTAGAGGCAATGATGCGTTTGGCATTAGAAAACTTTGAAAAATATATTAAGCTCAACAAAAAAATCCCAGAAGAAGTTTTAAACATGCTTAAAGATGTGAGCGATATTGAGCGTTTCAGCGATATTATTATTGCTAATTTAACTTTGAAAACTGATGAAAAACAAGAATTATTAGGCGGTGATAGCGCCCAAATTAGACTGGAAAAAATTCTCTCTGCAATCCAAGGTGAGATTGATGTTTTAGGTACTGAGCGCAAAATCCAATCCCGTGTGCGCAAGCAAATGGAATCCAACCAAAGAGACTATTATTTAAATGAACAAATGAAGTCTATTCAAAAGGAACTTGGACAAGCAGAAGATGAAAACGAAATTGAAGACTTGCAAGCAAGTATCAATAAAGCCAAAATGCCTAAAGAAGCCAAGGAAAAGGCTGAGTCTGAATTGAAAAAGTTGTCCAGAATGTCCTCGCAATCTTCCGATGCTTCCATTATTCGCACTTACATTGAAAATTTATGCGATGTACCGTGGAAAAAGAAAACTAAAATCAACAGCAATTTAGCCAAAGCAAAAAAGATTTTAGATGACGATCATTACGGTCTAGATAAAGTCAAAGAACGCATCTTAGAGCACCTCGCCGTACAAACACGCGTCACCCATAACAAGGCAAACATCCTATGTTTAGTTGGACCTCCAGGCGTTGGTAAAACTTCATTGGGCGAATCCATTGCCAGATCTGTCAACCGTAAATTCGTGCGTATGGCACTCGGTGGCGTCAGAGATGAAGCGGAAATTCGTGGACACCGTCGCACTTACATTGGTGCAATGCCAGGCTCTATCATTCAAAAAATGCAAAAAGCGAAAGTCAAAAACCCACTTTTCTTATTGGATGAAATAGAAAAAATGGCATCTGATGCTCGTGGCGACCCTTCCAGTGCAATGTTAGAAGTTTTAGATCCAGAGCAGAATAACAGTTTTAACGACCATTACATAGAAGTTGATTACGACCTTTCACAAGTGATGTTCGTAGCAACTGCAAACTCATTAGACCTACCACAACCGTTACTGGATAGAATGGAGATTATCGAATTATCGGGTTATACTGAAAATGAAAAATTAGAGATTGCCAAGCGCCACCTCATCAAAAAAGCAATGGAAAACAACGGCGTTACCGCCAAAGAAATTTCATTCAAAGATTCTGCTATCCTTGATATTATCCGCTACTACACGCGTGAAGCAGGTGTGCGTAGTTTAAGCAGAACCATCAGTACTATTTGCCGTAAAGTCGTCAAAGAAGTGGTCTTGAAAAAACGCAAAACCAAAGCCACTATCAGCGACAAGACTTTGGAAAGGTATTTAGGTGTTCACAAACATCGTTTCGGACTGGCAGAAGAAAAAAACCAAGTTGGTGAAGTCACTGGTTTAGCTTGGACTTCTGTCGGTGGTGATTTACTCACCATTGAAGCCGCCGCTTACAAAGGCAAAGGCAAGCTTAACTACACCGGTCAACTCGGTGATGTAATGAAGGAATCTATCCAAGCTGCAATGAGCGTCACCCGCACTCGTGCTAAAGACCTTAATATTGCTGATGATTTCCAAGAAAAACTCGATATCCACATTCATGTCCCCGATGGTTCAACACCAAAAGATGGTCCAAGCGCTGGCGCTGCTATGTGCACCGCATTGGTCTCTGTGCTAACAGGTAGAAAAGTCAAAGCCGATGTTGCCATGACGGGTGAAATCACTCTGCGTGGAGAAATCACCCCAATCGGCGGACTCAAAGAAAAAATGCTCGCTGCTCTCCGTGGTGGCATTAAAACCGTCATTATCCCCAGCGACAACGAACGCGAACTCTCAGAAGTCCCCGATAAAATCAAAGGAAAGTTGAATGTCATTAAAGTCCAATGGATTGACGAAGTTTTGGATATTGCCTTAGAAAAATAGTATTCACTCAAATTACTTTGTTTTTTTTTGTTAAAGCTTTTTAAGTTTGGCGTAGTAAAATCCGTCGAATTCTCTGCAAGGTAGTTGTTGTCTGCCATGGGTGGTTTCAACGCCCCAATCTATATTAATTTTTTCTTCAATAGCGTCGGGGTGGGCGGAGAGAAAGGTGGCAATTTGTTGTTCATTTTCGGGTTTTAGGATGGAGCAGGTGGCGTAGAGTAATGTGCCACCTGGTTTAAGCATTACCCATAAATTATTGAGAATGTCTTTTTGCAGAGTAACTAAAGCACTGATATCTTTGGGTTTTCGCAGTAGTTTGATGTCTGGGTGGCGACGGATGACGCCGGTGGCAGAGCAGGGGGCATCAAGCAGAATTTTGTCGAATAATTGACCATTCCACCAATCTTGGGTTTGGGCGTTACCTTGGGCAAGACTGATGTTTTTAATGTTGAATCTATCAATATTTTCTTGGACGCGTTTTAGCCGGTCATTATCGCTGTCAAGAGCGGTGATTTTGGCGTTTGGGGCGAGTTCGCTGATGTGGGTGGTTTTGCCACCTGGGGCACAACAGGCATCTAAGATTTTGTCATTATTTGTGGGTGCTAATAGCTGGGCAGCGAGTTGGGCGGAAGCGTCTTGGACGAAGCACGAACCTTGTTCAAAATCAGCAATATCATAGACATCCATTGCTTGATTAAGCACGCGTGCTTGAGGTGCGACAGAGATTTTGGTAGCATCAAGCTGGGCATCAATGTCATGTGCAGGGTGCAGGCGTAGAGTCATTGGCGCTTGAGTGTTGTTCTGTGTAAATATTTGTTCAAAATCATTTGGATAATATTGCTTTATTTTCTTTAACAGCCAAGTTGGGTGAGAGTAATGGGTTTGTGCAAGGAGTTTTTCTTTATCGCGTTGGACCTGCCTCAAGATAGCGTTGACTAAGGGTTTTGCCCATGGTTGCCCAATGACTTCTGCAACATTAACAGTTTCAAAAATACTGGCGTGTTCGGCAATATTACTGTGTAGGATTTGATAGGCACCTAATAGCATTAGACAGTGAATATCTAAATCTTCTTTTTCTAGTGAATGATTGAGTCGCTCGGTAACGATATCGTTCAGTTGATGGTAAAAACGCAGCGTACCAAAAACCAAAGATTTTGTCAGTGAACTAACATCAGTTGGGTAAGGGAAAGCAGAAAGTGATTTTTTCTCTAAAACAACCGAGTAGATTGCCGCTAAAGCAACACTGCGAGTATTGTTATTTTCCAAGCGTTTTAATTGCTTTTAGAAGTTTGTCGGCTGGAGCGTATCCAGGAATATGCGTACCGTCAGAGAGGAAAATAGCAGGCGTGCCATTCACACCAAGTTTACTAGCGAGGGCCAATTGCTCGGCAACTGGGTTGTCGCAGTTTTTTGAATCGGGAATGGTTTTGTACTTTTTATAATCATCCATGGCTTTTGCCTTGTCAAGCGCACACCAAATCTTCTCCATTGAACCTTGTGCAGTTGGGTGTAACGAAGCCAGGGGCGAAGCGAGGTATTTTACGGTGATGCCCATCTCATTCATTGTTGGCACTTCGGCGTGTAATTTTCTACAAAATGGACAATCCACATCGGTGAACACATGGACGACATATTTTTCATCTTCAGCCTTAAAAATGATTTTATCTTTATCATTAAGAGTGTCAATAAGTGATTTTTTTAATTGCTTGACCTTGTTGCTAGCAGTCATTTTTTTTCTGTTGAATAAATCAACAACATCGCCTTCAATCAGGTAACGACCGTTATTGGAGATAAGAACAGATCTAATAATGGGTGAGCGTAACAGCACTTCAGAGACACCTTTAAAGTTAGTTTCTTCGATATCGTTTGCATTAATTTCGCCAAAAAAAGGCGCAAGGTTTTTAATGATATTGTCTTTGTCGGCAATAGATTGGGTGCTAGCAAGCATAAGAACAAGTAGTATTTTTTTAAACATAGTATTAAGGCTGATTGTAATTGGTAAAATTATACATTTAATTCAGCGAATAGGTTGCAAGAGTATGAAGTTTAAAATCAGTGAACGAATTGCCAATGGGCAAACACAGGTAATATTTGATATGACTTTGGCGTCAAATGAGATTATTTTTGAGGTGGATAGTAGCCTTAGATTTGGACTAGGAGATGATAATCTTAACGCTAAAACGGTAAAAAAAATGGCCATCAGTTTAGCGCAAATGGCTAATAAGTTTAATCTATCAGCCTTATTTTTACCAACGCTTGAAGTGGATGGTTTTGTTGCTATTGTGACTCAGGCAATGGCAAATAACGATTACCAAATACAAAAAGTGGGTTTAAAAAATCCTGATGAAAACACTTTACAAAGTGTTACTTTTGAAAATGGCAAACAATCTGAGATTGATAAGGCGTTGGCAATTGCAAGCGGTATGGCACTGGCACGCACACTTGGTGATATGCCTTCGAATATTTGTACACCGACTTATTTGGCGCAAACAGCGCAGGGATTGGCACAGGAATTTGGACTGGAATGTGAGGTATTGGAAGAATCCGATATGTCGGCATTGGGTATGGGTTCGCTGTTATCGGTATCTAAAGGCTCGATTGAAGCACCAAAATTAATCAGTTTGAGTTATGTGGCTAATGGCAGTGCCAAGCCGATTGTTTTGGTGGGCAAAGGCGTGACTTTTGACTCGGGTGGCATTTCTTTGAAGCCAGGTACGGGTATGGATGAGATGAAATACGATATGTGCGGTGCGGCAGGTGTATTGGGTGTGATGCGTGCGGTGGCAGAGATGCAACTTAAAGTGAATTTAACTATTGTAGTGCCAACAGTTGAGAATATGCCAGCGCATAACGCCTCTAAGCCTGGCGATGTGGTGACTTCGATGTCGGGGAAAACCATTGAAATTTTGAACACTGATGCGGAAGGGCGTTTAATTTTGTGTGATGCGCTGACTTATGTGGAGAAATTTAACCCAGAAGTGGTGATTGATACTGCCACTTTAACAGGGGCGGTGATTGTGGCACTTGGCAAGCATCATTGTGGTGTGATGGCGAACGATCAAGCGTTAGCAGATGATTTAATCACAGCGGGAAAAACAGCGTTGGACACTGCGTGGCAACTGCCATTAGACGATGAATATGATGAATTATTAAAATCAAATTTTGCTGATATGGGTAATATTGGTGGGCGTGAGGCAGGAACGGTAACTGCCGCTTGTTTTTTATCTCGCTTTACCACAGATTATCGTTGGGCGCACTTAGATATTGCAGGAACGGCTTGGGTTAGTGGTAACAGTAAAGGGGCAACAGGTCGTCCAGTGCCACTATTAACGCAATATATTATGGATACAATGTAATGTCAAATTTTGAAAATGTTACTATTGTTAAAGCAGCCAATATTTATTTTGACGGCAATGTTACCAGTCGCGTTGTCCAATTTTCCGATGGTAGTAAAAAAACTTTGGGCATTATGATGCCAGGCGACTACGAGTTTAGTACCGACGACAATGAATTAATGGAAATTCAAGCCGGTGAAATGGATGTGTTATTGCCAGAAAAAAGCGAATGGCAAACTTTCATAAAAGGCACCTCATTTGAAGTGCCAAAGGATGCCAGTTTTAAGTTAAAGGTAAAAACAGTGGTTGATTATTGCTGCTCATATTATTAGAGACCTTTACGCAAATACGAATCATCTAACCAGACACCCAAACCTTGGGCGCAGATTTCTAAATCGCCTTTGAACAGTTTGACTTGTTGCGCTTCGTCGAGCGAGACGCCGTGTTTACTGGCTATTTCCAGTAGATAATTTAATAAACTTTCTTTGATTTTCTTGTGGCGATTTTTTTCGTTTTGAAATTGTTCGGCAATAGTAACAAAGCCATCAATATGTTCAATCAACATATTAGCAGATTTTTGAGTAAATTCAATGCGATTAAAGTGTGTCAAATAGGCATATTTTGGCTGATATTGCATCAATTTTTTAAGAGTGTTTTTCCATGCATCGGGGTCAAATTGAATCGGCGTGGTTGGTGGAAATATTAGTTCGCCTTGGTCGGTATCAAATTCACGGTAACTTACACCTAAGGTGTCGCCACTAAAAATACCTTGAGATTTTTCATCCCAAATACAGATATGGTGGCGGGCATGACCTGGGGTGTTGATGAATTTTAGCACGCGCTTACCAAGAATAATCTCATCGTTATCCTTGGCAATGACAATCTTATCTTTTGGAATTGGGATTAAATCACCAAGGAATTGTTTAAAAAATAATTCGCCATACACTTTGATAACACCAGCTCGCAATTTAGATGGGTCAATTATGTGATTGGCACCATATTCGTGAACATAGACTTTAGCATTGGGCAAGTGCTTAATGAGTTCGCCAGCACCACCTGCGTGGTCGAGGTGAATGTGGGTTAAGAGGATGTAATCCACATTTTCTACTTGGATATTTTTTGCCACCAAAGTGGCGAGTAACATTGGTACAGACAAGTGACAGCCAGTATCTACAAAGGCAGCACGACCGTTGTCTTCAATTAAATAAGCGGCAACGAAATTATCACGCATATGTTGCGTATCGATGCAAGTGATGCCAAAATCGAGGTCGTGGTAAATAGAATTCATAAGGGTTATTTTAGACAATAAAAAACCGCTCAAAAGAGCGGTTTTTTAAAATTAAATAATTGTAAAATTATTCATCCTCTATTTCTATGCCCGCACCTGCTTTTTGAATGGCATTCATTGTTGCTTTTACTTCTAATGCTAATTCAAGTAACGCTGGCGGTAATGGCGCACCACCGTAAATCATAAAGTCCATATTTAAGGAATACAGCCATTTTTGACCTTGCTTATCTTCAATCAAGGCGATTCGACAAGGTAAATAAGCAGAGAATGCATCTGAATGGTCAACCATAATCATTGCCGTTGTTGGCTTACAGAATTGGTAAATCTTTAAAAAACGCTGTTTTTTGTCAAGTTGCAGTTCAACTTGCTCAGAAAGCGGTAATTGACCTACATCTTTAATGTTTCTTTCTATGACAACTTCTGCCATTGCCTCTTCAATGTCTTCGATTGACATTTCAGGGTCAACTTTATCACGCACAATAGATGCCATAGTGATATCACCCGTGTCTAATAAAATATTCGTCATTGGCATATAAACTTTTGCCATTGCATCTGGGTGCAAGGTTGGTGAAATCATCTCACTGATAACTTTCGTTGTAACGCCGTATTGGACTTGCAACGACACCATATAGTAAGTCGCAATTGCGCCAATTATCATCAGTAGGCTTTTAATTATGCTCATTTTTTTCTCCGTATTATTTATTAAGTTAAAACAGCGGACTATTCTAACAGTATCCAAATATAGTGCAAGTCTATCACTATATGGTAATTTTCTAATATGAAACCACTGGCTTAATGCAGTGGTCCCAATGTCTGTTATACAATCCGTAAGCCATTCAGCACGATGTTTGTCAAACTCACCACACCAACAATTTTGCCATTGTCCAAAACAGGGCAGCGGGACAAATTAAGACGCGTGAGAAATCTAGCACAATAGCGAATGTCCATATTAGGGTGGACGGAAATCGCAGGTTTGCTCATAATTTCATAAGCGTTGACACGCTCCAAAGAGCGCCCTTCGGCAATCACTTTGGCGGCGATATCGGCAATTAAAACCACACCATATTCATCATGGTCGTGTGCTTTGTCAACGATTAGCATCTTGGTTTTTTTATGCTGCATATCGTTTAAGGCACTTTGCACGGTGCTTTTACTGTCAATAATATCTACTTCTCGCCACATGACGTCTTTTACTAATACTGGGGTATTCATATTTTTTCCTCCACGGTTGCTTCTAATGCTTTAATTTGATGGGCAATGCCAACGGCATCTTCCACATCGATTTGAAAAGCGATTCCCTCTTGGTCGTCGCGGTCAAACTCGCCTGCTTTGGCAATCCTTTCTATAATCGCTCTGGCAAGATGTTGCTCAACGAGCAATAATAAGACATCTCTTGGGGTTTCAATACTCAACCCTAAAAATGTTTTACTGCTTTCTAGCCCTTCCCCTCGCGCTTGAGAGATGACAGTTGAACCTGTTGCACCTTCTTCTCTGGCAGCATGCAGGATGTCGTCAGTTTTGTCACTATCAACAAAGGCAATAATTAATTTAAAGTGCATTTATTTCTCCTTTTATTAAAATATTATGTATGAGTCAGATTGACAAAGGCAATAATGAATTTGATTGTTAAATTGCATTGTTTTTTCTCCTGTTTAAATAATGGGTAATTTGTGCGTAAGCCAACACGCTCATAATCGGGAATAGCGAAGCAAAAGCAATCAACCCAAAGCCATCAATTAATGGACTTCTTCCTTCTATTGTACTCGCCAAACCCAAACCTAGGGCGGCAACCAAAGGCACCGTAACCGTAGAAGTGGTAACACCGCCTGAATCATACGCTAGTGCAATAATATCTTTGGGCGCAAAGTAAGTTTGAATTAACACAATGATATAACCAGAGATAATAAAATAATGTATTGGTATGCCAGTTACAATACGATAACTGCCGAGCGAAATACCAACAGCAACCCCTAAAGCCACAGCAATTCGTAACGACCAGATTTTAATAGAACCGCCTGATACTTGATTGGCTTTGATTGCCACTGCCAATAAAGATGGCTCGGCAATAGTGGTAGAAAAACCGATGGCAAAGGCAAAAATATAGACCCAATAATAACTGAACCAACTTGGATTTTCGCCAATAAAAGACAGACTGGTTAGCTGGTCCGCCATAATTTTTCCAATAGGGAACAAGGCTTTCTCCAGTCCAATAATAAAAAGTGTTAGCCCAATCCACACTAAGATAAAACCGATAACAACGCGCTTTAAATGTGGAATTTTTTGCCTAAGAATGAGCGCTTGAAAGCCGAATAGCACCAAAACAATCGGCGCTATATCGATAAGCATATTGATGAAAGGTTGTAATAACGCTACCATAACATTCCAAAAACCATCACCGCAATAATAGGTAGTAAAGAAGCAATGGCAATCATACCAAAACCATCAATCATCGGATTCCTACCACGAATAGAACTTGCTAAACCAACCCCAAGTGCCGTTACCAGGGGTACGGTAATAGTACTGGTAGTTACGCCACCAGAGTCATAAGCGATGCCAATAATGTTATCAGGTGCAAAAACAGTAGCAGTGATAACCAGAACATAGCCACCCATAATTAAATAGCTCAGCGACCAACCTTTGATAATTCTTAATACGCCAATTAACACCGAAAAACCTACGGATATTGCCACTGTATAACGCAATATCTGCGCATAAGTCTTTAGATCTGCATTGCTCGTTATTACCCCACCAAGTTGCGCTACATTTGCCGCTTCATTGGCGACAGCAATCAGTGCAGGCTCTGCGACCGTAGTGCCAAATCCCAATGCAAAAGCAAACATTAACAACCAGGCTAATGAGCCTTTTTTAACAAAGGCGAATGCTAAGGCTTCACCAATCGGGAAAAGCCCTAAATTTAAGCCATAGATAAACAAGGTTAAACCCAGTAGCACAAAGCCTGTTCCGAGAGCGATATTTGCAAAATTAGGAATACTTTGTTGTAGGACAGCCAACTGAAAAAAAGCAATCACCAAGACAATCGGCGCCAAATCTTTGGTGCTGTCAAGTAAATTCTTGGCAAATGCAGCAATAACTTTTTTCATGGGAGGGGCGAGGATTTTGATTACTTTATTAAGTAGAGTGAATTATAATACAGCCTATGAAACAAGTTGTCTTAATTAATGGAAAAAAGCAATCTAAGTTGAGCGTGTTTAATCGCTTGATTCAGTTTGGCGATGGTTTATTTGAAACCTGTGTGGTTAAAGACACCAAATTATTATTTTGGTCTATGCATTTTGCTCGATTAGAAAAAGGTCGTGCTCAACTTAAAATCAATAAAGTGAGTGAAAAACAATGGCTTAAAGACATCAACAAAGCACTTGGTATTGCTAATACGAGCAATGCAGTGGTCAAAGTTATCTTATCTCGCGGCGAAAGCAAACGGGGTTATGGTTTTAAGAAAAATATCAAGCCTACCCGTATTGTTATCGTTTCTACAGCGCCAAAACAAATGCCTGATAATTATACGCTTGGTGTTTGTAAAACAGGCTACGCTAACAATCCATTATTGTCTAATATCAAGCATTGTAACCGCCTTGAACAGGTATTAGCCAGAGTAGAATTGCGCAGTGATGAATGTATTATGCTAGATGAACAGGGTCATGTGGTCTCTGTAACGCAAGGTAACATTTTTGGCATTAAAGAGGGGGTTTTGTTAACGCCAAAATTGGACAAATGTGGCATCGAAGGCACGCGTCGTGCAGTGATATTGAAAATTGCCAGTGAACTCAGACTGCAAGTGAAAGTCGGCGAGCTGACCTTGCAAATGCTTTATGACTGCAACGAAGTGTTTGTCAGTAATAGCGTGATTGGCATCAAGTCGGTTGATACAATCAATGCAAAGCGTTTTTCAGAATACGAGACAACTCAAAAAATAGCAGAAGCATTAGAAAAAGATAGTCAAAAGAAAAATAATGCGGTGCCATTAAAGTATAAAAAAGCTTATATAAAAAAAATCTTAAGTTTGTCTGTCATTATTGCCACTTTGTTTGCGTTCTATTGGGCAAATACTATCAAGATTGAAAAGCCTTTCGTTTATCATTTACCGCCAGGTGCAGGTATTAGTGTAACGGCAAGTAATCTTGAAAAACAGGGTGTGATTCATTCGCGTTATTTCTTGATGGCAATGGCAAAAGTACTGGGCTTTGATGCAAAAATAAAATCGGGTTATTATGATGTAAATCCAAATATGAGCGTCTTTGAATTGCTGACTAATTTTGTTACCGCGGAAGTTGCTAGTAGAAATATTACGCTGATTGAAGGTAAAACAATTCAGCATTATTACCAACAATTAACCCATACCGAGGCATTAAAATCTAACGGTTCTTTTGCAGAAATGATGCGTTTGACAGGTATTAAAGCGCCCTATGAAGGGTATTTTTGGCCCGACACCTATCGGGTGAATGTTGGCGATAGTGTTGCCAGTGTGCTTAAAAGGTCCAATCAAAAACTCAAAGAACGACTACAAAATCATTGGCAAAATCGAGACAAAAATTTGCGCCTTAGTAGCCCATCTCAGGCTTTAATTTTGGCTTCTTTGATTGAAAAAGAAACTGCATATAGCGCAGAAAAAACGAAAATAGCTGGTGTATTTATGCGTCGTTTGCAAGTTGGAATGCCTTTGCAAACGGATCCAACAGTTATTTATGCGTTGGTTGCAAGTAAAAAATATCGCGGCTTTTTAACCCGTAAAGATTTAAAATTTAACAGTCTATACAATACTTATATTAACAAAGGCTTGCCACCGACAGCCATTGCCTCCGTAAGCGACAGTTCTCTGTATGCAGCAATGCATCCCGCTAAAGGCGATAGTCTGTATTTTGTTGCCAAAAAAGACGGCACCCATGCCTTTGCAAAAAGCTATGAACAGCATCGACTTAACATCAAAAAGTATCTAATACCATTTTCAAAAATAAAATGAATAATATAGCACCTATAATGAGACTGTTAAATATAAAAAGTACAATTTATAAAACTCATAAAACGCACTATTTCCACCTAAAAATTCGGAAAATAGCCGGCTATTATTCTCATTCTTTGATAGAAATAGCACTATTTTCTAAATTTTATAAATCACACTTTCTATCTTTGAACTAGGGGGGTAAAAAAATATGCAAAGCAAAAAAAAAAAAAACGATTATTTTCTGTGTATAATGCATGTTTTATCTTAGTCCATTATTAATTTATATTATGAATACATTATTAACAAACTCAACCCAAACCCACTCATCAATAGCAAATATCGCGGGGGGGCACATTTCTAATGTACTCAACAAACTCAAACAACTCCTCCTCTTCAGCGCACTAACCTTATCACTGAATGTTACCGCTGTTGACAAGCCTCAAAGCTTTGATAAAGAAGCCTACTTAAACCTTAACCAAGAATACAACTGGAACAACCCTCAAACTTATTACAAAAAAGACAACCAAGGGCTACTAATACTCAAGCAAGTCGGTAGCACAGTGCGTAACACTCTAGGCGCTACTAATTCAGACAATGCCAACCAATTTGGCAGCACACTTAAAAACAACCTTAAAAACCAAGCCATTAACCAAGCCGTTAGTGGTACCGAAGGCTATATCAACAACAAAGCCAACGAATATGCCAATCAATTTGGCGCTGGTCGCACTGAAATCCAATTAGGTGGATTTAACTCAGAAGCACTCAATTACAACATTAGAACCATTCAACCCCTCTCTGAACTTAACGAAGACAGCCAAGATTTAATCTTCTTCCAAGGACAACTAACCTCAGGTCAAAATCACAGCGAACGCCGTGAAACCTTAAACCTAGGTATCGGCTATCGCAAATTACTAGAAGCAGGGCAATCGATTGCCGGCATCAACCTCTTCACCGACTATGAAACCCAATCTGCACACAAACGCGCCAGCATCGGCTTAGAATACCAAAGAACCAATTTTAAAGCCAACTTTAACAAATACCAATCACTCTCAGACAAAAAAGTCATTGGTAGTTTTACTGAAGAAGTACTTGATGGTTATGATGTGAAACTAGAAGGACAAATCCCTTACCTGCCTTGGGCTAAAATCAAAGGCACCCGCTATGTTTGGGACAAAACCACCAACGCCAACAGCGTAGATATTAAAGGCACCATTCTTGGTGTTGAAGTGCAACTCTCTGACGCCGCTCGCTTTGAGTTCGGCACTGAGAAGTCCAACAGCGCTGATAGTAACAGCTACGCCCGCCTAAGCATGGCAATACCTTTTAAA
Source organism: endosymbiont of Bathymodiolus septemdierum str. Myojin knoll (assembly GCF_001547755.1). NCBI lineage: Bacteria > Pseudomonadati > Pseudomonadota > Gammaproteobacteria > Bathymodiolus septemdierum thioautotrophic gill symbiont. Next base: position 322,192 of record NZ_AP013042.1, read on the forward strand.
GACAGTAAGTTCACCAACTTTAAAATAGCCGATAAAGCCTTTAAAAACACAAACAAAATGCAATTGGGTGAATTTGCCTGGGTAGAACGAAGCAACAAAATCCGTATTGAAAAAGTCACAAATGGTGGCACTATTATCCTAGGTGAATACAATGCCTTTACTGTCGGCGCAACTTGTACCATCACTGACAGTGCAAGCGTATCAACAGTCGCAACTACAGGAGCCGATGGCTCTGTTACCCTGCCAAGTCTTAGTATTCCAGCAGGCTTAGTGACTATGAGTTGTACTGGTGGTACTTACACCGATGAGGCAACTAACGCTGCAGGCACCGTAGCAGCAACTCTTCGTGCAGCTACAATTTACTCAGGAACAGGTCCTTTAAATCTATTCGCTTCACCACTCTCTGAGATTGCTTATCAATTGGCAGACGCAGCAGGTGGTATTGCAACTGATATTACCGCTCAAAACATCGCTGTTGCAACCGCCTTTGGTATCGCAGGGGTTGACCTTGCTACCACCATTCCAACCGACATTAGCCCTACCACTGGCACTGTCGCAGGCAATGACCCTGCAGGCAAGTTTGCTATTGCCTTAGCCGCTGTCTCACAGATAATGGAAAACTCAGCCGCCGACGGTGGACAATCGCCATCTGCTGCAGAGGCAACGACACTTATTACTGCCCTAGTAACTGATATGAGCGATGGTGACATCGATGGCATAGATGACGGTACTGGCACTATGATTGATATCGCTATGGCAATTAGTAACTTTGATAACGGCACAGGCAATAACAACCCAGCCACCGATACTGGAAGCACTAATACAGGTGACGCAGCCACAGCCACTGGCGAAGGCTCTATCAAAGGCAACCTAGCCATTCTTAAAATTAGTAACTATGATGGCACTAATGCAGTGCCAACTGTGCAAGACTACATTGATGCTGGCGTAACTGGTGTTACTGCAGCTAATTTAGTAGAAGTCAACAAAAAGGCTGACACAGCAACAACTACTGATTCTGATAGTACTGTTGAAATCCAGGCATTAGTTGATAGTGTTGCTGCTGCTGATGCCTCTGACAGTGTGCTAGCCGATATTGGTACTGATGCTAATACTGCTAGCACCTCTGACACCACCATTGCTGAGTTTGGCAGTATCTTGCCAGCACTCACTGATTTTGTGAATGCCAACTTGAGCGCTTATCAAACTTACATTGATGCCAACCCAGGCAGTTTTGCCTCGCCTGCCACGCAAGCTGAAGTACAAGCAATGATTACTGCGGTGAATGCTGCGGTGAATGCTGCTGCTGCCTCTGACAGTGTGCTAGCCGATATTGGTACTGATGCTAATACTGCTAGCACCTCTGACACCACCATTGCTGAGTTTGGCAGTATCTTGCCAGCACTCACTGATTTTGTGAATGCCAACTTGAGCGCTTATCAAACTTACATTGATGCCAACCCAGGCAGTTTTGCCTCGCCTGCCACGCAAGCTGAAGTACAAGCAATGATTACTGCGGTGAATGCTGCGGTAACTGCTGCTGCTGCCTCTGACAGTGTGCTAGCCGATATTGGTACTGATGCTAATACTGCTAGCACCTCTGACACCACCATTGCTGAGTTTGGCAGTATCTTGCCAGCACTCACGGGTTTTGTGAATGCCAACTTGAGCGCTTATCAAACTTACATTGATGCCAACCCAGGCAGTTTTGCCTCGCCTGCCACGCAAGCTGAAGTACAAGCAATGATTACTGCGGTGAATACTCCACCAACTCTAAGCAGCTCTACCCCAGCTGACAATGCATCTGCTGTTGCCGTCGCTAGCAATATCGTACTAACCTTTAGTAAACCTATGATAAAAGGCAGCAGTGGTGATATCGTACTCCGTAGATTGATTTCAGGCACCGACACAATCATTGAAACCTTTGCTTTTAATAGTGCAAAAGTTACGATAGGCACAGGTGCCACACAAAATGTGGTTACCATTAACCCAACGGCTGATTTAGTGTTTAATGGTGTCTACCATATCACCATTGCCAGCGGTGCACTAACAGATGTTTCAGCCAATGCCTATACAGGTATTACTAATGCTACGACACTGAACTTTGAAGTGATTGCACAAAGTATAGACGGCTATAAAACAGTGCGCTCTCCAGATACAGATAAACTATGGCTAGATAGAAACCTAGGAGCAACACAAGTAGCCACTTCAAGCACAGATAGCGCTAGTTATGGTGATTTATACCAATGGGGCAGAAAGGCTGATGGACATGAAGACAGAACAAAGACTAGCACATCAAGCACACTGACTTCTGATATCACCAATGCAAGCACAACGCTATTTATTACTAGTGCTAGTGATTGGGTAAATGTAGATTCATCAGGTGCATCGCGCACTGCCGCTTGGGCAGATGGCGGAGTCAATGACATTTGTCCAGCAGGCTTTAGTGTGCCAACTGATGCTGAACTAGCCGCTGATACTACCGGTGCCACCACCACGGATATTATCAACAGCGCCACAGCCTTCTCTAGCTTCTTGAAAATCCCAGTTGCTGGCCTCCGCTTTCGGTCGAATGGCACGCTTTTCAGTGTTGGCACTAGCGCCCACTTGTGGAGTCGCTCTGCTGATGGGTCGGTTGCTCGCGATTTGTACATCGGTAGTGGCAATGCGATCTTCGGCAGCCCTCTTCGTGCCCACGGCTATAGTGTTCGTTGTATTAAGGATTAAGCGCAGCGTGATACTTTGATTTATTTGCACACTTTGACCCTTGACACAGACATCCCGCAGGGTGGCTGGGTGCTCTTGGTTTTGTGCGCCGTAGGCGCCAAGTTTTTTTAAAATTTAAAATCAAGGGGTCGGAGTAATTGATTTTTTACAAATCGCTCCGACTAGAAATATAGGATAGGTTGTTTAACCCTAATCCAAAGATAGAAAGTGTTATGGTAGTAAGGGTTGGTGTTAGATTTGCATTTTCTATTTTTGGACTAGGGTAAAATATCCTCATGCAAAAAGGAAAATTTATCACTATTGACGGCGTTGAGGGGGCGGGAAAAAGTACCCAAATTAACTTCATCTTCGATTATCTAAATAACAAAGGTATTAATGTTATTCTTACGCGTGAGCCAGGTGGCAGCGATATTGGTGAGAAAATTCGTGCGTTGTTACTTAGTGCCGACTCCAACATGCATTCGGACACCGAATTGTTATTGATGTTTGCTGCCAGAAATGAACACATCCATACAAAAATCTTACCCACTTTAGCACAAGGTGATTGGGTGTTAAGCGATAGGTTTACGGATGCTTCCTATGCTTATCAAGGGGGTGGTCGTGGTTTAGACATTACTCGCATCGCTCAATTAGAAGATTGGGTGTTGCAAGGTTTTAAGCCTGATATGACGCTGCTTTTAGATGTACCTGTTGATATTGGTATGAAACGGGTGGCATCAAGAGGGGCAAAAGACCGCATCGAACAAGAGGATTTGAGTTTTTTTAAGCGTGTGCGCGACGCCTACATAAGCCGTTCTGAGCAATACCCCAAGCGCATAAAATTGATTGATGCGTCGCAGTCTGCTGAGCATACTTCCGCTCAAATTCAAACCATTTTGAGTACCTTATGACACTTCCTTGGCACCAAACTGCATTCGAAAAATTGCAACAAATGATTAAGCAAAATCACTTGCCACATGCGTTGTTGATTACAGGCGCCGCCCAAATTGGTAAGTTTGAATTAATGCAACAATTGGTCGGTGTACTGTTGAATGACGATGAAATCATCCGTAAAGACAATGTTAAAGAAGACCTTGAGCATCCGGTATTGGTTAGGCGTTCTAGTTATCCTAATATGATTTATTGTCGTGCTGGCGAACTCAATCCAAACACTAAAAACCGCTCCAAAGAAATCCGCATTGACCAGGTGCGTGAGTTTTGTGATATTTTAAATAAAACAGCAGACACTTTGCAAATTGGCGTCATTTATTACGCTGACCAAATGAATGTGAGCGCAGCTAATGGCTTGCTAAAAACTTTGGAAGAGCCAAGAGAAAATACGCTGATTATTTTATTAGCACACAATGTCAAAAATCTACCAGTAACCGTCGTTTCTCGTTGTCAAAGCGTTCATATTAGTCCCGCTTATGACCAAGCAACGCAGGATTGGATTAAGCAGAACATTGAACACAAAGAAGATTTTGATGTCCCGCAGTTATTAGAAGCCACGCATGGCGTACCTTTTAAGGTACTTGAGGGGCTCTCAGGAGATGGTTTTATTCACTATCAGCATTGGCAAGACCAATTGCTAAAACTGCCTCATCATCCAACGATGGTTAATCAAATGGAAGATTTCGAAGGTAATGAGGTTGCCGTATTAAATTGTTTACAACACTTGGTTATCGAAGGTATTCGCCTTAAATCCCTCAAACACGAAGGTGGACTGGTGGAGCTTAATCAAATCATTGATGTTGCAAAAATAGATTTCTTGTTTAAATTATTAAGCGATATTCAGCATGCCATTAATCTATCAAAAACCTCTGTCAATATGAAACTATTGCTAGATAATGTGTTGATTGTATGGTCGCATATCACCCATTTAAAAACTTACCCACAAATTTTAAGAGGATAAAAAGGAGCCCTTATAGTATGACAAAATCAGAACAACTTTTCAGCGAAGCACAAGACTACATTCCAGGTGGTGTTAATTCCCCAGTTCGAGCATTTAAAGGCGTGGGCGGTACCCCAATTTTCTTCACTAAAGGCGAAGGTGCGTATTTGTTTGATGCTGATGATAATAAATATATCGACTATGTTGCCTCGTGGGGCCCAATGATTTTGGGTCACGCCAATCAAGCGGTGGTTGATGCGGTGAGAGATACTTTGGAAAAAGGTTTGGGCTTTGGTGCGCCAACTGAAATAGAAACCACCTTGGCAAAAAAAGTTTGCGAAATGGTGCCCTCAATTGAATTAGTGCGTATGGTTAGCTCGGGCACAGAAGCGACGATGAGTGCCATTCGTTTAGCGCGAGGACACACGGGCAGGGATAAAATTATTAAATTTGAAGGCTGTTACCACGGTCATTCAGACGCATTATTGGTCAAAGCAGGCTCTGGTGCCTTAACCCTTGGCATTCCAACTTCCCCAGGGGTGCCAGCAGATTTTGCCAAGCACACTTTAACTTTAGAGTACAACAATCTTGAGCAAGTGCGTGAAGTATTAAGCGAGGTAGACAGTGAAGTGGCGTGCATTATCGTTGAACCAGTAGCAGGCAATATGAATTGTATCCCACCTGTTGAAGGATTTTTACAAGGCCTGCGAGCGTTGTGTGATGAACACGGCGTTATCTTAATTTTTGACGAAGTGATGACTGGTTTTCGCGTAGCAAAAGGTGGTGCGCAAGAAAAATTCAATGTTAAACCTGACTTGACCACCCTTGGTAAGGTCATTGGTGGTGGTTTACCGGTCGGCGCTTTTGGCGGCAGACGCGAAATTATGGCGTCTATTGCACCACTTGGACCTGTTTATCAGGCAGGCACACTCTCAGGTAATCCAATGTCAATGTCAGCAGGTTTGGCAATGCTAAATGCGATTGACAACGATAAAGATTTATACAAAAATTTAGAGCAAAAAGCCACACGACTAACCAGTGGCATTGTTGCCAAAGCAAAAGAAAACAATATCCCAATGACAGCCAATGTTGTGGGTGGGATGTTTGGTTTATTTTTTACCGATGCAGAGTCTGTAACCAATTTCACCCAAACTTCACAATGTAATGTTGAGCGCTTTAATAAATTCTTTCACTTAATGTTGAACGAGGGTGTGTATCTCGCTCCAAGTGCTTATGAAGCGGGTTTTGTTTCAACAGCACACACTGATAAAGACATTGAAAACACTATTAAAAAGGCAGAAAGATGCCTTAAAAAATTATAATGGCATTGGCATTATTTGATTTAGATAAAACCCTTTTAGGGGGCGATAGTGATTTTCTTTGGGGTGAATTTTTATCTGAAATCGGCGCTGTTGATGTTGATAATTATCAAAGGAAAAATAAAAAATTCTTTGAGGATTATGCACGAGGTGAATTGGATATTAATGAATATTTGGAATTTTGTCTAGCACCTTTAGCAGGACACCCTATCAAACAACTGAAGAAATGGCACCAACAATTTATGCTTGAAAAAATCCAACCTATTTTTTTAGAAAAAGCCAAAAAAGTCGTGGATGCCCATAAAAAGAATGGTGACAGAGTGGTGGTTATCACTGCTACCAATTCATTTGTCACTCGCCCCATTGCAGAGGCTTACGGTATTAATGAATTACTGGCTACCGAAGCAGAAATAACTGCAGGAGCATTTACGGGTAAAATATCAGGTGAGCCATGTTTTCAAATCGGTAAAGTGCACAAGTTAAAAACTTGGTGTGAAGAAAACAATGAATCTTTAACAGAGGCATACTTTTATTCTGATTCACACAATGACTTGCCTTTATTAGAGCTGGTTGATAATCCGATTGTTGTGCATGGCGATGATAAATTATTAGCCATTGCCAAACAGAGAAATTGGCAATGTATGGATTGGACTTAGGATAAGATTATGGGTTGTGATTGTGGTAATGTCTCTGTTTTAGAAAAGAATGACGGCTATCGTCGCATTTTATGGTGGGTTTTGTTTATTAATGCCAGTCTGTTTGTCATTGAGATTATCTTTGGTTTTTATGCGGGGTCGCAGTCTCTTTTGGGCGACGCATTGGATTTTTTTGGTGATTCGATTAATTATGCCATCTCACTCTATGTGCTTGATAAAGCCTTAAGTCTGAGGGCAAAGGCTTCCCTCGTTAAGGGCATAACCATGGGTATGTTTGGTTTATGGGTTTTAGGCAGTAGCGCTTATAAGGCAATATTTACCAGCCTGCCACAGGCAGAAGTGATGGGGGTTGTTGGTGTATTGGCATTGTTTGCTAATCTGGCTTGTGCGCTATTATTGTATCAACATCGTAGTGGGGACAGTAATCGTGAGTCTGTGTGGATTTGCTCCCGTAATGATGCCATCGGTAATATTGCAGTGATATTCGCCTCCATTGGCGTATTGTTAACCCATAGTAATTGGCCGGATTTATTAGTCGCCGTTATTATTGCAAGTTTGGCATTAAGTGGTGCGTGGCGTATCATTAAATCAGCACGCACTGAATTGGTTGAATAATTTCAAATTTACACGGACGAGGTCTGCGTAAATTTTTCCATGTAAGTAATAAAAAACCGCCTTTCGGCGGTTTTTTATTCATTTAAGGTGTAGAAGTTACATATATAAATGATGATTACCACTAGCAGCTTCATCAAAATACGAAGCGGCGCCAGCAAATTCAACGCCATCGATAAAATCATCTTTGCTGTAACCAAATAATTCAACGGTCATTTCACAAGCGATGAATTTAACATCAAACTCTTGACACATGGCACGAAGGTCTTCTAACTTAGCAACACCATGTTTAGCCATGGTTTTTTTCATTAAGAAAGTTACCAAGTTGTCAACAAAAGGAATGCTCCAAAAAATGTTAGGGATTTTAGGGCCGAAATCAATTTTTTGTAACCACTTTGGACCAAAAGGCATTTTCATCGGCATCGCTGGATTGCCCAAAGGTGTTACTTTAAGTTTAGAAACATCTTTAAGTAAAAGATTAAGCCCGTAGAAAGTAAAGAAAATCGTTACTTCTTTGTCCATTGCAACACCAGTAGAAGCGATAATGAAGGGCGGAAATGCCCAGTCAAAAGTACCTTTGGTGGCAATAATCGTCATCTTGTTGTTATCTGACATAATAAATCTCCGTTTAAATCGGCGTTTTAAATCTTTTCAATAGTGAAGACATATTTACCGCCGTCTTCTACTGTTGAAATAAGTTTGTTACCTGTTTGGTTGCAAAAAGCTTCAATGTCTTTTACTGAACCTGCATCGGTTGAAATCACATCCAAGATTTTTCCAGTATCCATCTTTGATAATGCTTTCTTGGTTTTTAAAATTGGTAATGGGCAGTTTAAGCCTGATGCGTCTAAAGTTTCGTCAGCCATGTGGGACTCCTTGTAGGTTGGTTAAATAAAATAATACATATTAGAAATATCTAATAAGTTTGAGTATTTTATCTTATGTGAGGTTGAATAGTCAAATATAATACTATAGTATGAAGAAGTTTTTATTCACACTACTATTAATTCCATTTTTTGCTTTTGCATTAAGCGTTCCCAATTTACAACTCACGGAAACTTTGGCGGAAAAAAAACAAGGTAGGGCATTTTTACAATTAATTTGGAATACGGGTGCAGTTGTTTCTGACATTGAAGCCAGCATTTACTTAAAAAAAATAGGCCGTGAATTGGTGGCTTACAGTGAAAATCCTAACAAACATTTTGATTTTTTCTTTTTAAGGGATAATAGTATTAACGCTTTTGCAGGGCCGTATGGCTATATTGGTGTGCATACAGGGATGCTATTGAGTTCGGATACTGAGTCTGAATTGGCAGGCGTACTTTCTCATGAAATATCGCATGTTACTCAGAATCACCTTGTGCGTCATGCTGAGAAATCGGGCAAACAAAACTATTTATTGTTGGCAGGTGTTTTGGCAGCTGCGTTGGTTGGTAATGGTAAGGTGTCAGAAGCTATTCTCACTTCTACCGTTGCAGGCACATTGCAACAAAATATTAATTTCACCCGTAAACACGAATGGGAGGCGGATAGAATTGGTACTGCGATGTTGGAGCGTTCTACCTTTGACCCAAAGGGAATGGCGAATTTTTTTACAAAGTTAAAAGACAATGCCAACGCCCAAGAATTTTTACAATCTCACCCATTAAGCGTTAATCGTATTGCCGATAGCCTGCAACGCACAGCACGCTCCGATAGGGGTGGGCGAGTAGATTCTTTTGAATATAAAACAATCAAGGCTAAATTGTACTATCAAGATAAGCAAGAGATTAAATTTGAAAAATCTCCTGCCATTACACATTATATGCAAGCTTATCAGGCATTTAAAAAGCAAGATTATCAAAATGCCAAACGCTATGTTGATGAACTATTAACCATTAATACCGACAAACCCAGCAATATTTTGGCAGGGCGTATCGCCTCTAAAATGGGCAATGTCAAATTGGCACAACAATATTTTGCTAAAAATATAACAGAAGAAAACAATGAGGTCAGTATTTATTATGCAGCTAAAGCTTATTTGGATAATCAGCAATATCGTTCAGGCATTGCAATTTTAAAACCTTTCTTGCGGACTAATCAAGGTAATTATGAGTCTTACAAACTTTTGGCTTTACTTTATATTAGACAGGGCGATGAAGGGCGCTCACATATTCAAAGCGCCAAAGCCTTAGTCGTGCAAGGCAGATTTAATAAGGCAATTGGACATTATGAGCGTGCAAAAACGCTGGTTGGTTCTCAAGATTTGTACGATGTGGTTAATGTCAAGATTAAAGGTTTGCAGGAGGTGATAGACCTATATAAAGATTAAGGGCGTTCCTTAAGCCGTTACCACGCGAACCCCATTTGGCGTGCCAAGTAACAACACATCCGCAGGGCTGTTGGCAAATAAACCATTTGTCACGACACCAATAATACTGTTTAATTCTGTTTCCAGCGCCTTTGGATCGGTAATTTTTAAATCACTCACATCTAAAATTAAGTTGCCATTATCAGTCGTAAAGTCTCTCAATTTCACTGTGCCACCAATTCTTTTGGTAATTTCACGACTGACATAATTCGCACTCATTGGTATTACTTCTACTGGCAATGGAAATACGCCCATCACCTCTACCAACTTAGATTCATCAGCGATACAGACAAATTTATCTGCCACTGCAGCGACGATTTTCTCGCGTGTCAATGCACCACCACCACCTTTAATGAGATTTAAGCCGTCATCAGATTCGTCTGCACCATCAATATAAACTGACATTTCAGACACATTATTTAAGTCAAAAACCGCAATCCCGTGTGATTTTAAGCGTTCGGCTGTCGCTTCAGAACTTGCTACCGTTCCTTTTATCTTATCTTTCATGGTTGCCAATGCATCAATGAAAAAATTTGCCGTAGAACCTGTGCCAACCCCTATAATAGTATCTTCAACGACATAGTTTAATGCTTCAATAGCAACTGCTTGTTTCATTTCATCTTGTGTCATAGTTTCCTCTTAAAATAAATAATTAACAATCATTATACATTATGCAAAAAATAATTTTAGCCAGCAACAATCCGGGAAAAATTAAAGAATTTAACGCAATGCTGGAAGGGAGTTACACCATTGTTTCTATGCAAGATATGGGCGTTGAAGAGGTGGCAGAAACGGGGTTGACTTTTGTAGAAAATGCAATTATTAAAGCCCGTAATGCTTCCGAGCAATCGGGTTTACCTGCTATTGCCGATGATTCTGGATTAAATGTTGAGGCGTTAAAAGGAGAGCCAGGTATTTATTCTGCCAGGTATAGTGGTGGCAATGATGAACAAAATATCGATAAACTTTTGCAAAATTTGCAAGGCGTTAAAAACAGAAATGCTTATTTTTATTGTGCGATTGTTTTCGTCAAATACGCCACTGATCCTACGCCTATTATTGCCCTAGGTGAATGGCATGGTGAAATTTTAGAGCAACGACAAGGCGAGAATGGCTTTGGCTACGATGCAGTTTTTTATGTGCCAGAACTAAAAAAATCCTCAGCAGAGCTTAATGCATCGGTAAAAAATACGCTTTCACATCGCGCCTTAGCAATGCAAGATTTACTTAAAAAACTATGACTCTACCACCACTCTCGCTCTACATCCATTACCCTTGGTGTGTCAAAAAATGTCCCTATTGCGATTTCAATTCGCACCAACAGAAAGAAAATAACGATGTCTTTTATATGCAAGCCGTCTTGGCAGATTTAAAAAATCAACTGCAAACAGATTTAGTGCAAGGGCGAGAAATACAAAGCATTTTCTTTGGCGGCGGCACGCCCAGTTTATGCTCCATTGAAGCAATGACCTTGTTATTTTCAGGGCTTAAAGAAATTTTGACTTTTGCCAAAGACATTGAAATCACTTTGGAAGCAAATCCAGGGGCAAGTGATGGCGAAAAATTCAACGCATTACGGCAATTGGGGGTTAATCGTCTCTCTATCGGTGTGCAATCTTTTAACGATAATCATCTAAAAAATTTAGGCAGAATACATTCCAGCCAACAAGCCATCGATACCATTGAGCAGGCACAAGCCGTTGGATTTGACAACCTTAATATTGACTTAATGTTTGGCTTTGAAGGGCAAACTGTTGCTGAATGTATCTTTGATGTTGCGCAAGCCATTGCTCTAAACCCAGCCCATATTTCCTTCTACCAACTCACCATTGAGCCTAATACCTTCTTTGCTAAATACCCACCAATCCTTTCGCAAGAAACTAACTGGGAAATGCAAGAGCAAGGACAGCAATTACTAGAAAAATCAGGCTTTCCACAGTATGAGATTTCAGCGTTTTCCAAGCGACCTGCCAAGCACAATTTAAACTATTGGCAGTTTGGCGATTATTTGGGTATTGGTGCTGGTTCACATGGAAAAATAACCCTTAATGATAAAATTATCCGCACACTACAATCAAACGCCCCCAAGGATTTTATTAAAAATAATCAAAATACAATCACCGAAGTCAAACAAATAAGTTTTGAATTTATGCTTAATGCGCTACGACTCAAAGCAGGATTTAACCCCGCTTTATTCACGCAAAGAACAGGGCAATCAATACAAACTATTCAGCCACAATTAAGCAAAGCACAGGCATTGGGTTTGCTTATATTGAGCGACAAACGCATTCAACCTAGTGAAAAAGGCTTTAATTTTCTAAACGACTTGCAAGCTATTTTTTTATGATAAAATAATTTTTATGAAAATTTTATTGTCATTAATTTTACTTGCATTTATGTCATTGGCAAATGCTAATGCTGACAATATTATTGCACACAACAATATCCAGCATTGCCTGATGAATGAGCAGTCAATGGATATGTCTGCTGAACAACATTTATCAGGGTGTTGTGATATTAGTTGCGCACAACATTTAGTTACTGATGCACAAATTACCCCTTTAGAATCTTATATCTCCCAACCACTTTTAGTGGTTGTTAATGTTGATAATTTTTACACATCTTTTTCCTCGAAGATGCTTCTCCCTCCTCCAATCGTTTAAATTTTCTAGCGTATTGACGCTTTTATCTGTGCCTGTGTAAGGCAGTTTTTCTATCGTCAATCGTAAATCAACTTAAGTTTTTATTAAGAATTGCAATTCAATTCAAGCAGTTATTGATTAAGGAGAATTAAAATGAATAACAAAACATTATCACGCAGACAATTTGTTACTGGTGTAACAATGGGGGCTGCAGCATTAGCGATTAACCCAAGTATTTTATTTGCGGGGATGCGCAACAATATAACAACACTTACAGGTAATACTTTTAACCTTAGTATTGGCGAGCAAAGTGTCAATTTTACTGGCACAATGCGTCAGGCAACCACAGTAAACAACTCACTACCCGCACCTTTATTAAGGTTTAAAGAAGGGGAGATGATTACGCTACATGTTAAAAATAACCTTAAAGAGTCAACCTCCATTCATTGGCATGGTTTGATTCTTCCATCGGAGATGGACGGCGTGCCTGATATCAGCAATGATTTTCACGGCATTGAACCGGGGCAAACCTTTACTTATCGTTTTAAAGCTAAACAAAGTGGCACTTATTGGTATCACTCACACTCTGGTTATCAGGAGCAAACGGGTTTATATGGTCCAATTGTGATCGACCCAATTGACAAAGATCCAGTGGCTTATGACAAAGACTATGTAGTGATGCTCTCTGATTGGACCGATGAAGACCCAAATGATGTGTATGCCAAACTTAAAAAACTTTCGCATTATTATAATTTTGGCGAAAGAACGCATACAGATTTAGTCAACGACATTGATAAAAAAGGCTTAGCAAACACTTGGAATAATCGAAAGATGTGGAACCAAATGCGTATGAGCCAGCGTGATTTATCTGATGTTACTGGCTATACTTACACTTATCTCACTAATGGTGTCACTCCCGACAAGGGTTGGGTGGGTCTATTTGAAAAAGGCGATAAAGTTAGATTAAGGTTTATCAATGGCTCAGCGATGACATTTTTTGATGTGCGTATTCCTGGGTTAAAAATGACGGTAGTGGCAGCAGATGGTAACAATATTCAACCTGTGAGTGTGGATGAATTTCGTATTGGCATATCAGAAACTTATGATGTGATTGTTAAACCAAAAGAAGACAGTGCTTATACAATTTTTGCACAAGATATTGCCAGGAGTGGTTATGCCAGAGGTACGCTAACCCCTGATGTATCAATGACGGCTGAAGTGCCTAAACTTGACAGCATACCAAATTTAACGCATGCCGATATGGGCATGGATATGTCAAATATGACAGGTATGGATCATGGGTCAATGGGTATGAGTACTAAGCCTAGTGCAGGTGTGGATCATTCAAAAATGGGGCACAACACTATGGCAATGACGGAAAAGCCAATGGTAGACCATTCTAAGATGAATCATGGTGCGATGGCAATGGATAAGCCAATGGCAGTCATGGACCATTCTAAAATGGATATGTCAGGTGGTAAAAAAATGTCAACCATGGATTCAATGATAACCCATGCGGATACCGAGTTTGGTCCACATGTAGATATGCGTTCTGCCAGTCCACAATATCGTCTCGATGATCCAGGTGTTGGACTGCGTAATAATGGCAGAAAAGTCTTAACTTATGCAGATTTACGCAATTTACATATGACTCATAATTACCCAGACCCAGACCGTGAAGCTCAATTGCATTTAACCAGCAATATGATGCGTTATATGTGGTCAATCAATGGCGTTAAGTTTTCTAAAGCCGAGCCGTTACACTTTAAGTTAGGCGAGGTGATACGCATTACATTGGTGAATGATACAATGATGAATCATCCTATGCACTTGCACGGTTTATGGAGTGATTTAGAGACTGGAGATAATATGTACATTCCGCGCAAACACACAGTCATTGTTCAACCTGGTGCAAAAATCAGTTATCGAGTTATCGTTGATGCTAAGGGTTCTTGGGCGTACCACTGTCATTTACTTTATCACATGGCAGGTATGTTCCGCCAGGTGATTGTAGCTTAATATAGGAGAAAATTATGAAATTATTAAAAATAACATTAGTAAGTTGTGCTATTTCTTTATCGTCAGTGGCATTTGCCAGTATGGAGGACGACCCTGTTTTAACTAAAGTGATGGGTGAAGTAGAGTTGCGAAGCACAGAAGGTGCCAACCCTAGGGCTTGGAATATTGACGCTTGGGTGGGGCAAGATTTGAACAAACTTTGGATTAAAACTGAGGGTGAACGCGTTGATGGAAAAACTGAAAGTGCAGAATTGCAACTGCTTTATTCAAAAGCGCTTGCTCCTTTTTGGGATGTGCAGTTTGGTGTAAAGAAAGATTTCCAACCCAAACCAAGTCGCAATTGGGGGGTAATTGCCGCTAAAGGCTTAGCACCCTATTTGTTCGAAGTTGATGCCTCATTATTTATTGGAGAATCTGGGCGTAGTGCAGTGCGTTTAGATGCTGAGTATGAATATATGTTTAGTCAAAAACTGATTCTTTCGCCAGAAATAGAAATCAATGCCTTCGCTAAAGACGATGAGTTGACAGGCACAGGAAAGGGCTTGTCTAGCATTGAGGCAGGGCTAAGATTGCGTTATGAGGTTAGGCGTGAATTTGCCCCTTATATTGGCATTAATTGGGAAAAGAAATATGGCAATACGGCTAATTTCTCTCTCAATGAAGGTGAAAAAACTGAAGATACGCAGCTGGTCGTTGGTGTGCGTTTTTGGTTTTAATTTGGTAACATAGAAAATTAATCCAGCCGTTAAATACTGCATGTGCAAGTATGCGGTATTTAACGGAAGGATTAACAAAGAAAGGAGAAAATAATGAAAAAGAAAATAGCAATAGTGTCAAGTGTATTGTTCTTAGCCGGTTGTTTTGACAGTGGCGATGCAGAAGCAAAAAATGTTGCATTGGGGAAAGTAGTTTTTGATAAAAATTGCGCCTCTTGTCACGGCAAGGCAGCTGTTGGTTTGACCAAAAATTGGAAGCAAGTTTTACCAAATGGTAAATATCCAGCACCTCCATTAAACGGTTCGGCGCACGCTTGGCACCACTCACCAAAATTATTACTTAGCACCATTAATAACGGCGGTGCAAAATTGGGCGGATGGATGCCTGGCTTTAAAGGCAAACTGAGTGAAGATGAAAAACAAGCAATACTAGATTATCTACATAGTCTATGGCCAAAAGACATTCAACAAAAATACGATGCGAGGTTCAAATGATTAATAGAAGACAGTTTATTCAAGCGGGTGTGATTTTAGCAACTTTACCAAAACAGCTGGTGTTGGCAAGTGCGCGGTTATTTACAAATCGTTTCCAAGTGCCAAATTTAGAGGTGGGTAAAAGAGTGGGTAAGGATGTTTATTTTGATTTAAGCATTCAAGCTGGAAAAACTAATATTATTGCCAATAAATTGACCCCAACCTTAGGTATAAATCAAGGGTTTTTAGGGGTAACACTGCAAGCCAATAAAGGCGATACAGTGCATATCAAGGCAAAAAATAATATTAACAAAACCACGACTTTGCATTGGCATGGTGTAAAGCTACCTGCTAAGGCTGATGGCGGACCGCACCAGCCAATTTTACCAGGGAAAATTTGGAAAACCCAGTTTGACATCGTTCAACCAGCGGCAACGCTTTGGTATCATTCACACCAATTGCATAAAACTGCTGAGCAGGTTTATCATGGTTTAGCGGGGCTATTTATTGTTAATGATGATACCTCTAAAAAATTGAACCTACCTTCTGAATATGGTGTGGATGACTTGCCAGTGATTATCCAAGATAGAGATTTCAAGCGTGATGGTTCGTTTTCTTATCTAGGGTCAATGATGGACAGTATGCGGGGCATGAAAGGTAACACAATACTGGTCAATGGTGTGGTTAATCCCATTTTAAAAGCCAAAAAATCTTTGTTGCGATTGCGACTGTTGAATGGTTCAAACGCCAGAACCTATCACTTAAATTTTGATGACAATCGTCCATTTACCATTATTGGTAGTGACGGAGGCTTATTGGAAAAGTCAATCAAAGTTAATACGGTGCGCCTGGCATCTGCTGAACGAGTAGAAATTTTGGTGGATGTGAGTGATGGCGGACATCCGATTCTACAACATACTGCTGTGCAAGTGTCTTCGGGTATGGGTGGTATGGGTATGATGGGTAATAGCGACAAAGACATGGATATTTTCCAAATTGACGCTCGTCAAGCGGCAAAAAGTAATCTCAGTATTCCTACTCACTTAGTCCAGCACAATAATCCCGAGCAATCAGCAGTAAGCAAGCAAAGAAAACTGATTTTACAAATGAAAATGGGACCAAGCATGATGTTTGGCGGAGATACTTTTAGTATTAATGGCAAAACCATGGATATCAATCGAATTGATGAAGTGGTTAAGGCAGGTAGCACAGAAATCTGGCATTTAGAAAATACTTCAATGATGGCGCACCCTTTGCATATTCACAATGTTCAATTCAAAGTAATTGCTCGCAAAGGCGGCGTTAAAGGGCATGAACTGGGCTTTAAAGATGTGGTGCTGGTGCACCCTCAAGAGCGAGTGAGTGTAATAATGAAGTTTCCTAAGTTTAGCGATGCAAAAACCCCGTATATGTATCACTGCCATATTTTAGAGCATGAAGACAGAGGTATGATGGGGCAATTTACCGTGGTTTAATCTTCTAAGATCTACGGCAATCGTTTGTCTCATTACTAATTTTGATGAAGATATCCCTTTTTACATCGTAGTAGCTAAGTCACGAGTTTTACAAGATGTGTTGGCTGTCGTTAATAGTGTTATTTTTTAGTGGTAAAATGATTGACTAATAAACTATCTTTTTACACGATGTCTGAAAAAACTTACAATATTGCCCATATTTTGATTGAGGCGTTGCCTTATATTCAAAAATTTAAAGGCAAGACGATTGTTATTAAATATGGCGGAAACGCGATGATTGACGAGGAATTAAAATCCAGTTTTGCACGCGATATTGTGTTGATGAAATCAGTGGGTATGAACCCGATTGTGGTGCATGGGGGCGGGCCACAGATTGGCAGAGCGCTGGAAGAACTCAACCAGGAATTTGAGTTTATTCACGGGATGCGAGTGACAAATGCGCAAGCAATAAGTACAGTTGAACGGGTGTTGGGCAAGGTGGTGAATAAGGAAATTGTGGACTTGATTCATCAACACGGCGGACAGGCAAAAGGCTTAGTAGGAAAGGATAGCGGGGTGATTTCTGCGACTAAATTGGATTTTGATGATGGTACAGATTTGGGCTTTGTAGGTGCAGTGAGTGGTGTTGATACAGCGACGATTGAGGCGTTAGAAATGAGCGTCATTCCTGTGATTGCACCGATTGGCGTAGGCGTAGATGGGGCTTCTTATAATATTAACGCAGATTTGGTAGCAGGTGCGATTGCCCAGGAGATGAATGCCGAGAAGTTGATATTGTTGACAAATACGCAGGGGCTGTTGGATTCTGAGGGGCAATTATTGACGGGATTGGATGCAGATATGGTGGATAATTTGATTGCAGATGGTACAATTTATGGTGGAATGCTGCCAAAGATTGCTTGTGCTTTGTCTGCGGTGAAGTACGGTGTTAAAGCATCACATATTATTGATGGGCGTGTTTCTCATGCGGTTCTTTTGGAAGTTTTTACCGATGATGGTGTCGGCACACTAATTACCAGCAATGCGTAAATTACACAGAGAAACAATCAAAGTTTGTGATTGTCAGATTTTGGCACATTACAAATTTGAGGGCGAGCAATATATTTTGACTTTGGCATCAGATACGATTGCCCGCGATACCAAGCCAGGGCAGTTTGTGCATATTACAGTATCAAGTTCGCTATCAATGCGTCGTCCAATTTCGGTGATGTCGGTGGATGTTGAGAACGGGTCGTTTGATTTGCTGTATAAGGTTGTGGGCGAGGGTACACGGCAATTGTCAGAGCGCAAGATTGGCGATGTTTTGTCGATTATTGGGCCGATTGGTAATGGATTTAAAATGACAGATAAAAAATTACCATTGTTGATTGGCGGCGGTGTGGGGATGCCGCCAATGATTTCTATTGCCCAACAAATGCAACATTCTGAGTATGACCCGTTTGTGATTTTAGGCTCTGAAGTGCCGTTTCCCTTTACGCCAGAACTGAGGAAAATAGGCAATCCTTGTCCAAAAGCAAGCCACACAATGCCACTGTTAGAAGAATGGGGCATTGCCTGTCGCCTTGCCAGTTTGCAAGACTATAAAGGTGTATTTAAAGGTTTCGTAACAGATTTGGCACGCATTTATTTAGACACATTGTCGCCAGAGGCGTTAACGCAGGTAGAAATATATGCTTGTGGTCCACATCCAATGTTGGAGGCGGTAGCAAAATTGGCGCAGGAATATGATTTACCTTGTCAGGTGTCGCTGGAAGAATATATGGCATGTGCTGTTGGTGGTTGTGCAGGTTGCGTGGTGGAAGTGCAGACGGATAATGGCTCAGTAATGAAACGCATTTGCGTTGACGGACCGATTTTTGATTCGCGTTCAGTCTTTTGATTGCCGATAATTTACAACGCGTTAAAGCACGCATAAAAACTGTTGATGATCATCAGCAAGTCACCTTAATTGCCGTTAGCAAAACCAAACCTGTCTGTGATTTACAACAAACTATTGACGCAGGGCAGCGCCATTTTGGTGAAAATTATTTACAAGAAGCTTTGAATAAAATTGAAGCCTTGAAAGGGCGAGGTTTGATTTGGCATTTTATTGGTCCAATCCAATCTAATAAAACAAAAATGATTGCTCAAAATTTTGATTGGGTGCATAGCGTTGATAGAATTAAAATCGCCAAACGCTTGAATGATCAGCGCCCTAAGAATTTACCTAAACTTAAGATTTTATTACAAGTAAATATTGATAATGAACCGACAAAATCGGGCGTATTGGTTGATGAAATTGATCATATTATCACCCAATTTAAAACTTTAAACAATTTAACTTTAAAGGGCTTTATGTGCATACCCAATCCTTCTAATGCCATCCAAAGTTTTGCCAAAATGAAAGATATCCTTGCAAAATATCCTAATTTAGAGGATTTATCAATGGGTATGAGTCATGATTTGGAGTCTGCCATTAAAAATGGCGCAACCTTTGTGCGTATTGGCACGGATATTTTTGGCAAAAGAGTTTAAAATTATAGTATGAAAATTAAAATACTTATTACCGGTGGAACGATTGACAAAGTCTATAATGACTTGACGGGCGAGTTAGTTTTTAAAAACACACATATTGTTGATATGTTAAATCGTGCTCGCTCAATGACGGATAGTATTTCTGAAGTGTTGTTTTTGAAGGATTCTTTAGCAATAACAAAAGAGGACAGGCAGTTGATTTTGTCCAAATGTCTTGAAGCTAATGAGAATAAAATTGTTATCACTCATGGCACCGATACGATGGTGGAAACAGCGCAGTTATTAGGGCGCAAGGTCAAAAATAAAACAGTGATCTTATTTGGGGCAATGATTCCGTATTCTGTTAATCATTCTGATGCTTTGTTTAATTTGGGTTTTGCATTAAGCAGTGTGCAAACATTAAGCAAAGGTGTTTATATAGCAATGAATGGGCGTATTTTTGAGTTTGACAAAGTTATAAAAAATAAAATAATAGGTGTTTTTGAATGAGAAAACTACAATACTATGTTGGTTAAATTTTCCAAAATAGCTATTCAAACGATAGCTGCCCTCATATCGCTTGTGTTTTTATTGGTGGCAATTTTAATGTTATTTCCAGCGTTGATTAAGACGCCAATTGAACAGCAATTATCTAAATTTAGTGATAGCAATATTACAATATCCAAACCTTATTTTGATTTTAATCAGGCTAATCTTATCTTGCATATAGATAATATAGATGCTGTTAAAAAACAAACGCCTATTGTAAATATTACTAATTTAGTTTTGAATATGGATTTTAGTTCGTTATTAAAAGATGGATATATTTCAAGCAAGCTTGCAATTGATGCTTTGACATTATATGCGGATTCCAGCTTAAATAAAACACAACACTACACTGCAATAGTAGAGGGAATAGAGGTATTTAAAAATGAGAAAAAATTAGATTTTCTCAAATCAATTAGCATTGATAAAACAGTAATTAAAGATGAGAAAAAACTTGACATTGCGCCGATATTATTAACGCATAATAAGCTTAAAATTATAGGGCAAGACCTTGGTTTTAATACATCAAATACGCAACATCCCAAGGTAAATATAGATATTGATTTAGTAAATATTTTAAGTGATGATGCATCATTAACTGTGCCAATTTTAATAAGTAATGATGAATTATCGATACAATCTGAGGCTAAATTTTTTAATAAAAAAGGTGATATTTGGTTTGAATTTAAAAGTGATTTAGATAAGGTGCGAGCTAGCAGTCTTGCTGCATATTTATCTATGATAGTGGACGACGATATTTATACTTGGATAAAGCAAGGATTTGTTGCAGGCACTTTGCAAAATATTCAACTACGCCTTAGAAAAAACTTATCTAAATTAAGCGATATTGATGTGCAAGTTAATACAAGATTAAAAGATGTAGAATTATTATTCCATCCTAATTGGGAGACATTAAAAAAACTAAATGCCAGCCTTAGCATTAAAGATAAAAAAATGATGTTAAAAGTAGATAATATGCAATTTAACGGGATGGTATTTAATGATGTTAAAGCGCAAATAGCAGATTTAGGTAAGAAAAAATTAGCACTTAAAATCAATACAAATATCCACACTCAAAGTGAGCAATTGATTGATTTTTTAAAGCGTGCACCACTTACTAAAGAAGAAAATAAAATTTTGCATCAGTTTGAATTATATGGCAAGATTGATGGCAAAATTCAGTTGTTCGTCCCATTAGATGAAAGAAAGTCAATTTTAGATATTGATTTGCTTATGAAGGATAATCGTTTAACTCTCTTGGGTGGTTCAGTTGTGGTTAAGGATTACAATTCTAAGCTAAGATTTCATGATAATGAAATTACAACAGCAGGTACGGGTAATATTCGCGGCTTACCCTTTAATATTCGTATCAATCCCAATCATAAGAACAAGGATAATGAGAATAGTTTTGAGGTGGAGTTGGTTAACACCTCCAGTGGTTTTAAGTCCTATATCGCCAAGCAATTAGACCAATCTTGGCGTATTAAAATTGAGTCTAAATTGGTTAAGGGTAATATTGCTGTTTTTTTGAATGAAGGCGAACTGCCAACGGTACGAGTGTCAGATGTAAAAATCACCACTTTAGATGCGATTAGAGGAGATTGGGACATCAGTCCAAAAGATTTACCCAGTATGAATTTAAGCACCCAAAGGATATTTGTTAATAAAAGAGCATTGCCAGATTTCAAAGTTAAATTAATCGCCACAGATAAGTCATTGATTATTAAAAATTTACAGTTTGAAGGGATTGAGTTTGACCGTAAGGCGCTTAATTTTCAAGGTGTTTGGATTGATGGCCGGACACGAATTTTTGCCAAAACGAAAGGAGAGAATTTGGCAGAATTTTTGAAAAATTTAAAAATCAAAGAGAAAGTGACGGGTGGGGCGTTTAATTTCGATGTGCGTCTTGCCTGTGAATGTGCGCCATGGAAGATGAATTATAAAAATATTACGGGTTATTTAGACCTAAATGTTAAGAAAGGTGTATTTATGGATCAAGATCCAAACATTGGGCGTGTTTTATCATTGATTAACATTGGGTCTATTGCCAAGCGTCTTAAGTTAGATATCTCTGATGCGACTAATAAAGGCTTTGCTTACGAAAATATTGAGACACAAATATATTTAGGCAATGCAATAGCTAGTATTGAAAATTTTAAGCTTGAATCTTTATCGAGTCAGATTACATTGACAGGGACAGGGGACATTGTTAAACAGGAATATGATTTAGTGGCAAAAGTGATACCAGCAGTGGGTGATGCTATTCCAGTGGCAACCTATCTTGCTGGAGGTGGGTTGATTGGTTTGGGCGTTTGGTTGATTGACAATCAATTATTTAAGGGAAAAATGATTGATGGTATAGTGTCATTTAAATATAAAATCACAGGTCCATGGGAAAAGCCAATTATCAAAGATTATGATTGAAGAATTATTAAACGAACATCAATTAAGTCAAGAAAAGATCGACAATCTACTTTCAGACTTATATGTGAAAGGGGTAAATTATGCCGATTTATATTTTCAACATTCGTTGTCTGAATCGTGGTTTTTAGAAGAAGGAATCGTTAAGTCAGGCACTTATCATATTCAGCATGGCATGGGTTCGCGTGCAGTCAAGGGTGGACAGACGGGTTTTTCTTATTCTGATGATTTGAATATTAAAGCAATTAATCAAGCAATTGATTTTGCTAAAGGTATTTCAGGGCAAAAGCAAACGCAAAAGATTCAACCCTTTCAAACCGTGCCACATCCTGCAAAATATAATGGCATTAGCCCCTTAAACAGTCTAACTTCGCAAGAAAAAGTGGCATTATTGAAGCAGATTGATGCTATTGCCAGAAAAGAGCCGAAAGTTAAGCAAGTTAGTGCCTCGTTATCGGGGGCTTATACAGAAGTGCTAATTGCTTCTAGTGATGGTGTTTATCAAAAGGATTGCCGCCCAATGGTGCGTGTCAGTGTCAGCGTAATTGTTGAGCATGAAGGTCGTGTTGAAAATGCCTCTAGTGGTGGTGGTGGGCGTTATGATTATCGTTATTTTATTGATCATAATTTGACTGAAATTTATGCTAAAGAAGCGGTGCGACAAGCTTTGGTTGCGCTCAAGGCAAAGGACACGCCTGCGGGTAGCATGCCTGTTATTCTTGGACCCGGTTGGACAGGTGTTTTATTGCACGAGGCTATTGGGCATGGCTTGGAGGGGGATTTTAATCGCCGTGGCACTTCGGTTTTCACAGACAAAATCGGTGAACAGGTTGCTAGTAAAAAATGTACCATTGTTGACAATGGCACCTTGGTTAATCGCCGTGGCTCATTGACTATTGACGACGAAGGTACACCGACACAAAACACTACTTTGATTGAAAATGGGATTTTAAAAGGATATCTTTTTGATAAGTTAAATGCAGGTCTGATGGGCGTCGAATCCACGGGCAATGCTAGGCGCGAGTCGTATGCACACATTCCAATGCCAAGAATGACCAATACTTATATGCTGAATGGAGAAGATAGATTGGATGATATGATTGCCTCGGTTGAAAACGGTTTATATGCGGTTAATTTTGACGGTGGGCAAGTAGATATCACTTCTGGCAAGTTTGTATTTTCGGCCAACGAAGCCTATTTGATTAAGAATGGAAAAATCACCATACCGGTTAAAGGGGCAACTTTAATTGGTTCTGGCGACGAAGTGTTAAAAAAGATTTCAATGGTGGCAAATGATATGAAGTTAGACAGCGGTGTTGGTGTTTGTGGTAAAGATGGGCAGTCAGTGCCTGTGGGTGTTGGACAACCGAGTTTAAAAATTGACCAGTTGATCGTGGGTGGCACCGAAGTTTAAAGAAAAGCAGGTGGTTTTATTTTTTTAGATTTTGGCATTTAATAAATTTATTTTAGATATAATGACGCTTAATATTTAAATAAGAATTCTTATGCTGGAAAATTATTTGCCAATTATGGTGTTCATATTTTTAGGGATTGCGTTTGGCATTGGCCCAATGCTAATTGGTTACCTATTGGGACCGAGCAAACCTGACGAAGAAAAAAATTCCCAATTCGAATGCGGCTTTCCTGTATTTGATGACTCGCGAATGTATTTTAATGTGCGTTATTATTTGGTTGCAATTTTGTTTATTTTGTTTGATTTAGAAGTGGCATTTATCTTTCCATGGGCTGTAGTGCAGTCTCAACTTGGCTGGTTTGGCTTTATTGCTATCAGTATATTTTTATTTTTATTGGTCGTTGGTTTCATTTTCGAATGGAAGAAAGGCGCCTTAGAGTGGGAATAAGCGATGGCAATTGAAGGATTAATGAAAGAAGGTTTTGTCACCACCTCGCTTGATAAAGTTATCAATTGGGCGAGAACAGGGTCACTATGGCCGATGACTTTCGGCTTAGCCTGTTGTGCAGTGGAGATGATGGAGGCAGGCTCTTCGCGTTATGACCTTGACCGTTTTGGCATTGTCTTTAGACCGACACCACGACAATCAGATTTGATGATTGTGGCAGGGACGCTGACGAATAAG
Source organism: endosymbiont of Bathymodiolus septemdierum str. Myojin knoll (assembly GCF_001547755.1). Classification (NCBI taxonomy): domain Bacteria; kingdom Pseudomonadati; phylum Pseudomonadota; class Gammaproteobacteria; species Bathymodiolus septemdierum thioautotrophic gill symbiont. Next base: position 346,608 of record NZ_AP013042.1, read on the forward strand.
ATGGCACCTGCATTGAGAAAAGTTTACGACCAAATGCCAGAGCCTCGCTGGGTCATCTCAATGGGCTCTTGTGCAAATGGCGGTGGTTATTATCATTATTCTTATGCCGTAGTGCGTGGCTGTGACCGCATTGTGCCGGTTGATGTATATGTGCCAGGCTGTCCACCGACTGCGGAGGCGTTACTTTATGGTATTTTGCAGTTACAAGAAAAAATTCATCGCACTAATACAATTGCGAGAACATAATGGAAGCTTTAAAGACACAATTAATTGAAGAATTCGGCGTAAATAGCATTGTCGAGGATTTTGGCGAATTAACTTTGACGGTTGATAGCGCGGATATTGTTCGGTCATGCTTGAAACTTAGAGATGTTTTTTTGTTTGACACCTTGGTTGATTTGTGTGGCGTTGATTATTTGACCTATGGGCATTCTGAATGGCAAAGCGATGCGAGTAGTTCAGGTTTTTCCAGAGGGCGCGATACACAGACAAAAGATACGAACATTGATAAAGAACGCTTTGCTGTGGTTTATCATTTGCTTTCAGTTGGTAAAAATTATCGCCTTCGTGTTAAGGCTTTTGTTGAAGAGGCGCAACCGATGATTAAATCAGTTACAGGTATTTGGGCAGTAGCAGATTGGTACGAACGAGAAGCCTTTGATTTGTTTGGCATCTTGTTTGAAAACCACAAAGATTTACGCCGTATTTTGACCGACTATGGCTTTGTCGGTCATCCGTTACGCAAAGATTTCCCAATGATTGGTGAAGTTGAAATGCGTTATGACGAAGAATTAGGGCGCGTTGTTTATGAGCCAGTTAGCATAGAGCCCAATGTCAATGTACCACGAGTAATTAGGAAATAGCATGGCTGAAATTCGCAACTATACACTTAATTTTGGCCCACAACATCCCGCAGCACACGGCGTGTTGCGTTTGATTTTAGAGATTGACGGTGAAGTCATTGAACGCGCTGACCCGCATATTGGTTTGTTGCATCGTGGTACTGAAAAGCTCGCAGAATCTAAGCCATACAATCAATCTATCGGTTATATGGACAGATTAGATTATGTTTCAATGATGTGTAACGAGCACGCTTATGTATTGGCGATTGAAACAATGTTAAAACTTGAAGTGCCTGAGCGAGCAAAGTACATCCGAGTGATGTTTGACGAAATTACCCGTATTTTGAACCATTTAATGTGGCTCGGTACACACGGTCTTGATGTTGGTGCAATGAGTATTTTCTTGTACGCATTCCGTGAACGAGAAAAATTAATCGATTGCTATGAAGCCGTTTCAGGCTCTCGTATGCATGCGACTTATTATCGTCCAGGTGGGGTTTATCGTGACTTACCTGAGAAGATGCCACAATATTTAAAGAATGGTTTCCGCACCCCGAAAGAATTAAAAGCAATGAACAAAGACCGTCAAGGTTCTTTATTGGATTTTATTGATAATTTTGCCAAAGAATTTCCGACAAGTATTAAACAATATAATGACTTGTTAACAGACAATCGTATTTGGAAACAGCGTTTGGTAAATATCGGCATTGTTTCAGCAAACCGTGCCAAACAACTGGGTTTTACAGGCCCAATGTTGCGGGGTTCTGGTGTGGCTTGGGATTTGAGAAAAAATCAACCTTATGCGGTTTACGATCAGTTGGATTTTGACATTCCAGTCGGCGTTACTGGAGACAGTTATGACCGTTACCTCGTGCGTATGGAGGAAATGACACAATCTAATAATATTATTAAGCAATGTGTCACTTGGTTGCGCGACAATCCGGGTTCAGTAATGAGTGATGATAAAAAAGTATCACCGCCAAATCGCGTGGCGATGAAAGACGATATGGAATCACTTATTCATCACTTTAAACTCTTTACCGAGGGCTATTGTTTACCGGAAGGCGAGGTTTATTCAGCAGTTGAGCATCCTAAGGGAGAATTTGGCGTGTATTTGGTTTCAGATGGCGCCAATAAACCATACCGTATTAAAATTAGAGCACCGGGTTTTGCACATTTAGCATCAATGGACGAGATGGCAAAAGGGCATATGCTTTCAGATGTTGTGACAATAATTGGTACGCAAGATATTGTATTTGGAGAAATAGATAGATGATTTCGAATAAGGCAAAAAAACAAATTGACGCCTGGGTAGCAAAATATCCAACTGGCAATCAAGGTTCCGCGGTAATGGAAGCGCTGAAGATTGTGCAAGCAGAGAATGATAATTATTTAAACGCAGATGCCATTCAAGCTGTGGCAGATTATTTGGATATACCAGGTATTGCAGCGGCAGAAGTGGCAACTTTTTATGAAAACTATAATCATAAACCCGTCGGCAAACACACCATTCGCATTTGTCACAATATTTCGTGCATGCTGAACGGTGCGGATGATTTAATTTCTTATTTGGAAGAAAAACTCAATGTTAAAACGGGTGAGGTAACAAAAAATGGTTTGTTTAATGTGAAAAAAGTGGAGTGTTTGGGTGCCTGCGTTGGTGCGCCGATGTTTCAAATTGGCGACCAATATTATGAAAATCTTACTGAGAAAAAGATTGATAAAATTTTGGCTGACTTAAAGGCAGGTGCCGAATGAATGAAGTTTGTTTTAAGAATTTAGAGCAGAAAAACTGTTACTCACTGGAAGTGTATGAGAGAAGTGGTGGCTATAAAATTTGGCGAAAAATTCTCAAAGGCGAAATCACTGCCGAAGAAATTATTGATGAATTAAAAATATCAGGCTTGCGCGGTCGTGGTGGCGCAGGTTTCCCAACAGGGTTAAAGTGGAGTTTTATGCCTCGCAATGCACAGGGGCAAAAATATGTAGTTTGCAATTCAGATGAGGGCGAGCCAGGCACTTGTAAAGACAGAGATATTTTAAGGTACAATCCGCATTCTGTGATTGAAGGAATGGCAATTGGTGGTTTTGTAATGGGTGCGACGGTTGGTTATAACTATATCCGCGGCGAATTTATGGAGCCGTTCAAACGCTTTGAAGGCGCACTTAAAGAAGCTTACAAAGCAGACTTATTGGGCAAAAATATTCAAAAAAGTGACATTAGTTTTGACTTGTACACACATCTTGGCGCAGGTGCTTATATTTGCGGTGAAGAAACGGCATTGTTAGAATCTATTGAAGGCAAAAAAGGTCAGCCTCGTTTTAAGCCACCATTTCCAGCAAATGTTGGATTATTTGGCAAGCCAACGACGATTAATAACACTGAAAGTTTTGCCTCTGTGCCTGATATCTTGGCAAATGGCGGACAATGGTTTGCCGATATTGGCGTTGAAAATTCTGGTGGTTGTAAATTATTTTCAGTCACTGGTCATGTGGCTAAGCCATCAAATTTTGAAGTGCCAATGGGTATGCCATTCAAAGAATTGTTGGAATTAGCAGGTGGAATGCGTGACGGTGCAAAATTAAAAGCCGTGATTCCAGGTGGCTCATCAACACCAGTATTAACCGCAGAAATAGCCATGAAAATGACGATGGATTACGATGGCATTGAAAAAGCAGGTTCAATGTTAGGCGCAGGTTCGGTTATTATTATGGACGATTCAACTTGTATGGTTGAAGTTTTAACACGATTGGCGCACTTTTATTATGACGAATCATGCGGTCAATGTACACCATGTCGCGAAGGTACGGGTTGGCTGTATCGCGTTTTAAAGCGTATTATGGACGGCAATGGCAAGGCAGACGATATTGATTTGTTACTAGGCGTGAGTGATAAAATTATGGGCAATACCATCTGTGCGCTTGGTGATGCAGCAGCGATGCCAGTAGAAAGTTTTTTGCGTAATTTCCGTGAAGAGTTTGAATACTATATTGAGCACGGTAAGAGTATGGTGAAAGGGTAGAGAAAATGATAAATTCAGATTACTTGAACAGGTGTATTGCCAGTCTTATTAAAGCTTATGAGTTGTTAACACAGCAAAATAAAGACGAGGTTTTGCATGATGTATATCGCAGTGCCAGTATTAAAGAATTTGAACTTATCTTAGAGCAATCTGGAAAGTTATTAAAAAAAGCCATACAGCCATATTTTTCAGATAACTTAGCATTAGACAGATTGTTTTTTAAAGATATTTTTAGATACGGGCATAAATTTGGACTGTTGAATGAAGATGAAACCAAAAGATGGCTTGCGTATAGAGATAGCAGAAATCAGACCGCACATAATTATGGCGAAAAGTTAGCGCAGAAAACCATAAGTCTAGTGCCTGAGTTTATAATTGATAGTCAGAATTTGGTTAAAAATATTGAGAAATTAAATGCTACTAAATAATAACGATAAACAAACAATACTAGATATATTGGATAATGATATAAAGAACAATGTTGAACTTTGGGCATTTGGCTCTAGAGTTAACAATAGAGCGCATTCTGGTAGTGATTTAGATTTGGTGATAAAAACCAAAGATGACAAGCCCCTTGACTTTAAAGAGTTTGTTGATTTTAAAGAGAGTTTAAGGGAGTCTAATATCCCTTTTTTGGTGGATGTGATGGATTGGAATAGAATTCCCGAAAGTTTTAAGGATAATATTAAGCAACAATACGAGGTTTTAAAATAACACATGGCTGATTTTGAAATTGAAATTGATGGTAATTTAGTCAACGCTAATGCAGGCGAAATGCTTATTTCTGTGACCGACAGAGAAGGTATTTCTGTGCCAAGATTTTGCTACCATAAGAAACTCTCAGTGGCGGCAAATTGTCGTATGTGCTTAGTGGATGTTGAAGGTGCACCAAAACCACAACCAGCCTGCTCTACGCCAGTGAACGAAGGTATGAAAGTCCACACGAAAAATGAAAAAGCCAAAACCTCGCAGAAAGCGGTGATGGAATTTTTACTCATCAATCATCCTTTGGATTGTCCGATTTGTGACCAAGGTGGTGAGTGTGAATTACAAGATGTAGCAATGGGTTATGGCTCAGATGTGTCGCGTTTTACTGAGGGGAAGCGTGTTGTCGTTGATGGCGATATTGGACCATTAATTCAGACAGATATGACGCGTTGTATTCACTGTACGCGTTGTGTGCGTTTTGGTGCTGAGATTGGCGGCATTATGGAAATGGGCGGCACCGGTCGTGGTGAGCAGATGAAGATTGAACCGTTTTTAAATAAAGGTATTCAATCAGAACTTTCAGGTAATATGATTGATGTGTGTCCAGTGGGTGCATTGACTTCTAAGCCGTTCCGTTATGCGTTAAGGTCATGGCAGATGAATTCTATTGCGAATGTTGCACGCCATGATTTGGTAGGCTCTAACCTTTATGCACAGACTTATAAGGGCAAAGTTAAACGCATTGTTGCTAAGGATAATGACAAAATAAATGAGACTTGGATTTCTGATAGAGACCGTTTTTCTTATGAAGGCTTGACACATGAAAACAGGCTGCTTAAGCCACAAATTAAGATGGGCGGTAGTTGGCAGGAAACTGATTGGAATACGGCACTTGATTTTGCTGTGCGTGGCTTGGTAAATAATATATTAAACACTAAACAAGCCAGTAAGTTAGGTGCATTGGCCTCAAATACAGCAACACTTGAAGAATTCCATTTGTTGCAAAAAATAATCAGAGCAGTAGGCTCTGAAAACATTGACCATCGTCTGAATGTCAAAGATCTAGACAATACAATTGCCTTGAAATCTAACATTAAGTTGGCAGGATTGGAGGGGGTTGAGCATGCATTGCTTATCGCTTCTAATCCACGATTAGAACAGCCGATGATTAATCATCGGCTGCGTAAGGCGTATTTAGCAGGTGCCAGTATTGATGTGATGAATATAATGCCATTTGACTTTAATTATCGTTTAAACAGTGAAAATATCGTTGCACCTAACCAAATGGCAGCAATGTTAGCAGAAATATTAAAATCAGTTTTAGAAGCAACACAAAGTGAAGTGCCAGAATATTTAGAAAAAGTTAAAGTGAGTGATGTAGCCAAACAAATGGCAGATAAATTATCAGACACAGATAATTCGGTCATCGTTTTAGGTGAGCATATACTTAACAATCCACAAGCAGCCAGTATTTCAGCTTTAGTGAGTAAAATTGCACATGAAACAAATTCTACGACGCTTAACCTTAGTGTAACTGCAAATTCAAATGCAGCTATAGCGACGGGTTTTATGCCGGGTCCGTCTGGATTGAACGCCAATGCGATGTTGGCAGCAGATTTAAAGGCGTATATTTTATTAGAGGTTTATCCGCAGTATGATTTTCATCATTCGGTTGATGCTATTAAGGCGCTAAGTAAGAAAGACACTTTTGTAATTTCTATGAACAGCTTCAAAGATGAGGCTGTAACAACATATTCAAATGTATTATTGCCAATTGCAGCGTTCTACGAAACTTCAGGTTCACATGTTAATGTTGAAGGTAGTATGCAATCATTTTCAGCAGCGGTTAGTGCACCAGGTGACGCCAAGCCAGCTTGGAAAGTGTTAAAAGTATTGGCAGATTTATTAGAATTACCAGGCTTTCACTTTGCTAATTCCACGCAGGTTATGGATGACATTTCACACCAAAATCATAAGCACAACCTGTCCACTAGCAATATTGACATTACAGCTAAACGCGGTATCAATGTGATTTGGCAGCACTCTCCTTATGCGGTTGATGCACTATCAAGGCATGCGAAGTCATTGCAAGCGACCACAATTGGTCAAATACACAGTGCTTCCATGAACCAATCCACAGCGAAAAAACTAGAAATCAAAGAGGATAAATATTTAGGTGTGCCAGTGGTTATCAATGATTCAGTGGCTAATAATTGTGTTTTTGTGAATGCAAATCAAGCAACGGGAGTGCAATCATGACAGATTTTTGGTTATGGATACATGAATTAATCCCTTGGTTTGATGGTGCAATTGCGACTGTTTTGATTATTTTGATTAAAGCCATTGCTTTGGTGGGTCCATTGATGCTGGTAGTGGCTTATTTCACTTATGCAGAACGCAAAGTGATTGGTTATATGCAATTACGCATCGGACCTAACCGTGTCGGACCAAAAGGCTGGTTACAACCAATTGCGGATGCGTTGAAGTTAATGACCAAGGAGATTATTTTCCCAACTAAGGCGAATATTTACTTATTCTTATTGGCGCCCGTATTGGCAATTGCACCTGCGATTGCGATATGGGCAGTTATTCCTTTTGACGAAGGGATGTATGTTGCAAATTTAGACATTAGTTTGTTATATGTAATGGCAATCGGTTCGATTGGTGTTTACGGTATTATTTTGGCAGGTTGGGCATCTAACTCTAAGTACCCATTGTTAGGTGCATTGCGTAGTGCTTCATTGTTGGTTTCTTATGAAATTGTGATTGGTTTTGCTTTGGTAACGGTAGTGATGATTGCAGGTAGTGTAAACTTGAATGATATTGTAATGGCACAAAAGGGCGGTATCTTAAATTGGTATTGGATTCCATTATTCCCAATGATGATTATCTTTTTCATCTCAGCCTTGGTGGAAACCAATCGCGCGCCATTTGATGTAGTAGAAGGTGAATCAGAAATTGTCGGCGGTACGCATGTTGAGTATTCAGGGATGACTTTTGCGGTATTCTTCTTGGCAGAATACGCAAATATGATTTTTATGGCTGTGTTGGCGGTTATCTTGTTTTTTGGTGGCTGGCATTCACCATTTGAGGGTATCGCTTATTTAGAGGCAGGCTTTACTTGGGTGCCAGGTATTATTTGGCTATTGACAAAAACCACTTTCTTTATGTTTTTGTATTTATGGGTGCGTGCAACTTTTCCTCGTTTTCGTTATGATCAAATTATGCGCCTTTCTTGGAAAGTTTTCCTACCATGGACCATCGCTTGGATTTTTGTGGTCGCATTAATGACACAACTTAAAATAGGACCTTGGTTTTAGCGGGGCTTTGTATAATTATGATTAATAATATTAGAAAATTAGTAAAAGATTTTAGCCTTGCTGAATTACGCAGCGGTATGAAAATTACCGCCAAGGAGATGGTCAATAAGAAAATTACGGTGCAATTCCCAGAGGAAAGAACGCCAATTTCACCGCGTTTTAGAGGTTTACACGCGTTGCGTCGTTACCCAAATGGCGAAGAACGGTGTATTGCCTGTAAGTTGTGTGAGGCAGTTTGTCCAGCGAATGCAATTACCATAGAATCGGAAATGCGTGAAGATGGCTCGCGTCGTACCACGCAGTATGACATCGATTTGTTTAAATGTATTTTTTGTGGTTTTTGCGAAGAAGCTTGCCCTGTTGACGCAATTGTTGAGACGCAAATTTTTGATTATGCCTTTGTAGGTTCAAGAGAGGGTAGTATTGTTGACAAGGTACACTTATTAGAAATTGGTGATAAGAATGAAAAAGAAATTAGCGCTGCTAAAGCAGAAGATGCTCAGTATAGATAGGGATAAATATGACATTTGATCAAATATTATTTTATGTTTTTGGGTTTTGGTTTATTGCCAGTTCATTGGCAATGATATTCTCGCGTAATGCAGCGAAAGCCGTGCTATTTCTGATTTTGGCTTTCTTCTCAGCAGCCAGTATTTGGATTTTACTTGAGGCAGAATTCTTGGCAATTACCTTGATATTGGTTTATGTCGGTGCAGTAATGGTGTTATTTTTATTCGTCATTAAGATGTTGAATATTGACAAATCCACTTTGCGAGCAAAATTTGCAGGTTATCTACCACTTGGTTTAATTGTAGCAGCCATTATTGTTGCCGAAATGACTTTGGTATTAGGCGGCAATCAATTTGGTTTAGCCGTAGTGGCAGCACCAGCAAGGCACGCAGCAGATTACAGTAATATCACTGTGTTGGCATTGCAACTTTATACCGATTATGTTTATCCATTTGAGTTGGCAGCGGTGTTGTTGTTAATTGCGATTATTGCGGCCATTACTTTAGTGCATCGCAAAGAAGTCAATCGTAAGACTCAAAATATTGCCGAGCAAGTCAAAGTGCAAGCCAAAGACAGGATGCGTTTGGTTTCAATTACTACGTCACAGAGGAGAAAAAATGATGATTAGTTTGAGTGATTATTTAATTCTAAGTGCCATTATTTTCTGTATTGGTTTAGTCGGTATCTTTGTTAACAGAACCAATATCATTACTTTGCTAATGTGTGTTGAATTGATTTTGGTGGCAGTGAACACTAACTTTATTGCTTTCTCTTATTTCTTGGGCAATGAAGCAGGGCAGATTTTCGTTTTCTTTATTTTGACAGTGGCAGCAGCGGAAGTTGCTATTGGACTTGCAATTCTAACTTTATTGTTCAGAAATAAAGGTTCTATTAATGTTGATGTTACTAATAGTTTGAAGGGTTAAGATATGGAAAAACTCTATTTAACACTCGCACTCGCACCTTTGGTTGGTGCTATTATTGCTGGCTTCTTTGGTAGGGCGTTGGGGCGTAATGCAACACATACCATTACGATTTTAGGTGTGTTGGTTTCTACGGTATTAGCGTTAATGGTGTTTGATGCGCATGTCTTGCAAAAAGGTGCAATTTTCAATCAAAATCTTTATACTTGGATGCAAATTGGCGGTCTTAATATCAGCGTTGGTTTTCTGGTTGATAATTTGACAGCTGTGATGCTAGTCGTGGTGTCGTTCGTCTCGCTAATGGTACATATCTACACTATTGGCTATATGGATGATGACAAGGATTACACTAAGTTCTTCAGTTATATTTCGCTGTTCACTTTCTCAATGTTTATGCTGGTGATGAGCAATAACTTTATGCAATTGTTCTTCGGTTGGGAAGCTGTAGGCTTAGTTTCTTACTTATTGATTGGTTTTTGGCACCATAAAGAGAGTGCAGTTGAGGCTAATCTTAAGGCTTTTTTAGTTAATCGTGTTGGCGACTTTGGCTTCTTGTTAGGTATTGGCTTAGTCTTGGCATTTAGCGGTTCTTTGGATTATATGGAAGTCTTCAACAGTCTCGATAAGACAGTCGGAGAAACACTTTGGGGTGCGGATTTAATCACAGTAATTTGCCTATTGTTGTTTGTTGGCGCGATGGGTAAATCGGCACAAGTGCCATTGCATGTTTGGTTACCAGGCTCAATGGAGGGCCCAACGCCAATCTCCGCTTTGATTCACGCAGCAACAATGGTAACTGCAGGTATCTTTATGGTCTCTCGTATGTCACCCATGTTTGAAATGAGTGATGTGGCATTGACGGTGATTATGGTGATTGGTGCGACTACTGCCTTGTTTATGGGTTTACTGGGTATTGTGCAAAACGATATTAAGAAAGTGGTGGCTTATTCAACCCTTTCGCAACTTGGTTATATGACCGTTGCTTTGGGTGTGAGTGCGTATTCGGTGGCAATTTTCCACTTGATGACACATGCGTTTTTTAAGGCGTTATTGTTCTTAGGTGCAGGTTCGGTGATTGTGGCAATGCATCATGAGCAAGACATTCGTAAAATGGGCGGACTGAAAAAATATCTACCAATTACTTATATAACCGCTTTGATTGGCACTTTAGCGCTGATTGGTTTTCCGGGTTTTTCAGGTTTTTATTCAAAAGATATGATTATTGAAGCGGTACATTTTTCTAATCTACCATTTGCAGATTGGGTTTATTATGCGGTGATTGCTGGCGTTTTTATTACCGCTTTTTATTCATTTAGAATGTTCTTTTTGGTCTTTCACGGCGAGTCTCGTGTTGACCACCATACCAAAGAACACTTGCGTGAATCGCCGCTATCAATTACATTTCCGTTAATAATACTGGCAATCCCTTCGGCAGTGATCGGTTACTTTACCATTGAACCAATGTTGTTCCAAGGTTGGTTAGATAATGCAATTACCGTTACCGAAAACCACCCTTCAATGAGTGAACTTAGTTATGAATTCCACGGTGCCTTGGCAATGATTTCCCATGCAGTGCAGACGCTACCATTCTGGATGATGGTTGGCGGTATTGTTGCGGCATGGGTATTCTCGCTGTATCGAACTGAGTGGGCAGACTGGGTACAGAAAAAATTCTCAGCCATTGATTATGTGTTGAAATCACTATATGGTTTTGACCGTTTTAATGACATTATATTTGTTAACGGCATTAAACAACTCGGCAATGTTTTATGGAAAGTGTCAGATTCCACTATTATTGACGCATTCTTAGTGAACGGTAGCGCCAGATTTGTTGGTTTTATTGGTTCAATGGTTCGCCCAATTCAAACAGGCTATGTTTATCACTATGCCTTTTTTATGATTTTTAGTTTGTTAATTATTTTAACTTGGGTGTTGTTCTTTGGTGACACGCCATTACTTGAGATTTGATTATGGAGAGTACTTTACTTAGTTTATTAATTTGGTTGCCAATTCTTGGTGGTGGACTGGTTATCCTGTTGGGTAACGAGCGTGCAACAACGGCTCGTTGGGCGAGTTTGTCCATTTCAATTTTGGTGTTTGTAATGTCGATCAGTCTATGGACAGGTTTCGATTCATCAACGCACCTTATGCAGTTTGTTGAGAAAAGTTCTTGGATTTCACAATTTAATATTTACTACCATTTAGGCGTTGATGGTATTTCTATGCCACTGATTATTCTAACCACTTTTTCAACCATTTTGGTTATTGCTGCAGGTTGGGAGGCGATTAAAAAACGCACTGCCCATTATATGGCAGCGTTTTTAATAATGGAAGGTTTGATTATTGGTGTATTTTCATCACTTGACGCGATTTTATTCTACGCATTTTGGGAAGCGTCGTTAATTCCAATGTTATTGATTGTTGGTATTTGGGGTGGTGATAATCGTGTTTATGCCGCTATTAAATTCTTCTTATATACTTTTCTTGGTTCGGTATTTATGCTGGTGTCAATGATTTATATGCACAACAAAGGTGGTTCATTCTCAATCTTAGACATGCACAATTTAAGTTTAAGTGCCACTGAACAGGCATGGATTTTCTGGGCGTTCTTTATGGCATTTGCAGTCAAAGTGCCAATGTTCCCAGTGCACACTTGGTTGCCAGATGCGCATGTGCAAGCGCCAACAGGTGGCTCAGTTATCTTGGCGGCGATTATGTTGAAAATGGGCGGTTACGGCTTTTTTCGTTTTTCATTACCGATTACGCCTGACGCATCTTTACAGTTTTCAGAGGTGATTATTGCCCTATCATTGACCGCAATTGTTTATATTGGTTTCGTGGCATTGGTACAACGAGATATGAAAAAACTGATTGCTTATTCTTCAATCTCACATATGGGTTTTGTAACTTTAGGTGTATTCACTTTGTTCTTGTCCTATCAGCCTGGTCATGCAGAGGCTGCCTTATTGGGCCTCGAAGGTGCAATGGTGCAAATGATTTCACACGGCTTTATCTCAGCGGCAATGTTCCTTGTGGTGGGTGTGTTGTATGACCGCTTACACTCAAGAGAGATTTCAACCTATGGCGGTGTGATTAATTCTATGCCTAAATTCACGGGGTTTGCAGTGTTGTTTGCGATGGCAAATGCAGGTTTACCTGGTACTTCAGGCTTCGTTGGTGAATTTATGGTTATCTTGGGTGCTGTGCAGGCTAATATTTGGTATGCAGTATTAGCGGCGAGCACACTTATCGTTGGTGCGGCCTATACTCTATGGATGGTTAAACGAGTGTTCTGGGGAAAAATCACCAATCCAGCGGTAGCAACATTGAACGATATCAATGTTCGTGAATTCTTTATTTTGGCAACTTTGGCGATTGCAGTCTTAGTGATGGGTTTATATCCGCAGCCAGTGATTGATGTGATACATACCTCAGTCAACCATTTATTACAGCAAGCACTTACTTCTAAATTATGATAAATACATTTCAATTTGATACTTCTTCGCTTCTGGTGGCAATGCCAGAAATATTTTTATTAAGTGCAATTGTTATTGTCTTGTTGTTAGATTTGTTTTTAACCAAGCCATTCAAGCAAGTTACTTATTATCTGACACAAATCAGTTTGTTTGTTACAGGTGTATTGGCATTCAATTTAATCGGACACCCAGAAACTATCATCTTTAGTAACTCATTTATATTGGACGATATGGCGTCCGTATTCAAGGTCTTTATGATGGGCTCGGCGATGGTGGCAATGGTCTATTCACGCCATTACTTGACGCAACACGCCTTATTTAAAGGCGAATATTTTGTCTTAGTTTTGCTCTCAATATTAGGCATGATGGTAATGGTATCGGGTTATAGTTTATTGACCTTGTATTTAGGTTTGGAAATCTTATCGTTATCACTTTACACGCTGATTGCCATTGCTCGTAACAGGGCCAGTGCGATTGAAGCGGCATTAAAATATTTTATCTTAGGTGCGATTGCATCAGGCTTGTTATTATACGGTATGAGTATGATTTACGGCATTAGTGGCAGTCTCAGCATTAGTGAAATTGCTACCTTTGCCAACGGTGCTTCGTTGGCGTCAAGAGAATTATTAATTCTAAACTTTGGATTGGTGTTCTTGGTGATTGGCATTGCCTTTAAACTTGGCGCTGTGCCATTCCATATGTGGGTGCCAGATGTGTATCAAGGTGCGCCAACTTCAGTCACAATGTTCATTTCAACGGTACCAAAATTGGCTGCTGTCGCAATGCTAGTGCGTTTGTTGATTGATGGCTTAGGTGCAATGCAACCGTATTGGTCAGATCTATTTATGGTGCTGGCAGTCTTGTCTATTGCACTCGGTTCTGTCGTTGCTTTAATGCAAAAAAACATCAAACGCATGCTGGCATATTCAACTATCTCACATATTGGTTATGTTTTACTGGGTTTTGTGACTGGCGTGATTACAGGTTATGGTGCGGCAGTATTTTACACCTTGGTTTATGTGTTAATGAGTTTAGCCGCATTTGGTGTTATTATCTTACTTAACAAAAAAGGCTTTGAAGCGGATTTAATCAGCGATTATAAAGGGCTGAGCAGTCATTCGCCTTGGTTTGCTTTAATGATGTTAGTGATTATGTTGTCAATGGCAGGTGTACCACCATTTATCGGCTTCTATGCAAAATTATTCGTTTTACAACAAGTGGTGTCTAGCGGTATGATTACAGTAGCAATCATCGCTGTTATTTTTGCTGTTATTAGCGCTTATTACTACTTGCAGATTATTAAATCAATGTATTTTGAAGATGGTGATAAAGAAATAACAGTGAACGCACCAATGGATATGAAGTTGGTTTTATCTATTAATGCTGTATTAATTTTGGTAGTGGGTTTGTTTCCAGATTTTTGGATGAAGTTGGCACTATCCTTGTTCTAATTCGATACCAAGTTCATTTATCTTTTTCCAAGCATGTCCGTAAATCACTTCATAAGTGGCAGGTAGTTTGCCATCTTGGCGGTAAGATTCATACATTTTAATCATTGATTGGAATTTGTCCTTACCTGTCAATGATTTAGAACGGGTACTGACAGTTTGTGCACCGATGGCTTTTAGGTCTTTTAATAAATCCGTGACAGTTTGATAGGTTAGGGTTAATTTTTCCATTTCCATTACTGGCGATTGAAAGCCACTTTGCAATAGTTGGTCACCGATATCGTGCATATCAGTAAAGATATTAACATGTGTTTCATTGTCAACCACTGCCCAACTCTTCTTCAACTCTTTAAGTGTATCAGGACCAAAAGTGGAAAATAGCATTAGTCCATTATTTTTTAACACTCGATGACACTCGATGAATAGTTGATTGAGATTAGGACACCATTGCATCATTAAATTGGAAACAATAACATTAACACTATTGTCCGCTAAAGGTAGGTGGTTAGCATCAGCGCATAGTTTGTACGCTGATGGATTATTTTTAAGGGATTCTTGCGCAAAATCTAAGCAGATAATTTTTGAATTTGGAAAGCGTTGTAATAAAGATTGGGACAATAGACCAGTACCCGCACCCAAATCCAAGATAACATCAGTGTTACTGGAAATTACCTCTAGTTTTGCATCGAGGCGTGTGGCAATTTCTTTTTGTAGAAATGCATACTCATCATATTGAGATGATGCCTTGTTGAATGCCAGTCTTACTTTAGACACTTTTCAAACGCATCGGCAATATTTTGCATTAAGGCAGGATATTGTAAAACGCCTTGAGTTTGTTTAAAGCCAATAATATCAACGCTTCTGTGTTTAATGTCAAGATTTTCAATAATATTGCGCACTCTTTTGGGCGTGATTTCTATGGTTGATATTAAGCATTGAGCACTTGTAGAGCGAATGGTTTTTCTGGCATTTAAAATATTTTTGACGCTTGGCTTTAATTCATGATCCTCCACAACTCTTGCAAGTGCGTTAAGTTGATTTGCTTGTATAAAATACCAAAATGCGTTTGAATAAGTAACCATAGGGGTTTTTCTATAAGGCAGAAGTTGTTTTTTGATGTGTTTTTTAAGCGTGTCTAATTTTTTGTTGAATGCCAATAAGTTAGATTGATAAGTTAAGCGGTTGTCAGCATCAATGGCAATTAATTTATTGGTTAGTTTTATTGAAAATTTTTGTATGGCATCAATATTCAGCCAAATATGATAATCTTGGGCATTATTCTGATGTTCTTGATGCACATTATGGTGCTGCTGATCTGATTTTTCAATAACATATAATTTATGCTGAATATCAATATTATTAAGTATTTTAGCAATCCCCTCCTCAATATTTGGATGTACGGAAATAAGTAAATCTGCTTGATTCACTAAAGATATTTGTGATGGTTTTAGATGGAAATAATGAGGTGATTGACTGTCTTTTATTAGCAACTTTGGTGTAGTGACACCTTGAGTGATATTACTAACAATCGAGTGGATAGGTTTAATGCTAACGACCACATTCGGCGCTGCAAAAATCGGACTGCTAAATAAAATAAAGAAGAGAGTTTTTTTCATTAATATATTATGAGACCTTTGCATAAATATGAATAATCATCAAAAATCCACTTTTCACCCACTTGGAAATTTTTTAAACCCTGCCTTAGCCCTGCTAGGACTGGGTTTAAGAAAATCACCAATTGGGCAAAAATTGAATTTTGCTAATCACCCCTATTTATGCAAAGGTCTCACTATGAGACTTTTGCATAAATAGGAGTGATTATACAGTCCCAGTTATTTTTTTTGACAAATAAAAATTGCCCGCCTTGGTGCTGGCAAACCTTCAATCGTTAAATTATTATCGTTTGGGTCTAAAAAATCTGATAGTGATTGTGTGTTATCACCAATCCAATGTGTCGCTCGTTGTTCATCTGTTGTTGTTTGTGTAACATTTACCAGTTTTATGTTTTGAAATCCTGTAGACTTTAACCAGCCGTACAAAGTTTTAGTTGATGGCAAACACCATACATTACGCATTCTTGCATAACGGTTTTTGGGAATAATCTGTTCACCGTGTTGTTCGTCAATAGTTAAGGTTTCTAAAATTAATTCACCACCGTCTACTAATACATCTTTGAGTTGTTGCAAATGCATAAAATGGTCTCTTTGATGATACAACACCCCCATCGAAAACACCGTATCAAATAAGGCTTCGGCAGGCATCTGCTCTAACTTGAGTGGTAACACAAATGCATTTGGTGGATTTTTCATTAGCATACGAATGGCATTAAACTGATAATTAAACAACAAAAAAGGTTCAATCCCCAGTGCAATCTCTGCCCCTTCAAGTGCCATCAAGTAAGTGAAATAACCATTACCCGAACCCACATCTAATACGCATTTCCCTTGAAGTGATCGAATATGTGGCAGCACCCTGTCCCATTTCATATCACCTCGCCATTCGCTGTCTAATTGTAACGCCCCAATTTGATAAGGACCTTTTCGCCAAGGCATTAGTAATTTTAAAGATTGTCGTAAAGTATCAATATTGCCATTTTTGCTGGTAATATTTAAATAAGGTGTTTGATAATTGGCAGTACCTTTTGGGTGTTGTTGAATGACATCAATTGCCGCTTCCCACTTAGGGATATTGCCATTATTGACCCCAAATGCTGTGTTTGAAAGATCAGTAAGTTGCGCACAAATTGCTGATAATTTTGATTGCGCACATTGTTTTTTAAAATTATTAATCATAAATCTTTATAGTAATATAAAATGCAGTAATATAAATACAATTTTAAATTAATCTGGAGAAATAAAATGATGAAAAATACAGTAACTTTTGCAGCGATAATGACTTTAACAATGGGTGTAATTGCTGGTGGCGACGACCGTGACACAGGCCCAATTGAATCACTAGAGACAATGGCGCCAAGTTCAGAAGTAATGGCGCCAAGTTCAGAAGTAATGGCGCCAAGTTCAGAGACCTCTGTTGGTAATCAGCCTGCCGAAACATTAAAGTTAAGCGTTGGTGGAAAGTCCGTTTCTGTTGCTGCACACATTATTTGTCAAGAAAAAATTGGCTTAAAAGAAAGTAATATTGCTATATTTAGAAGAGCGCAGGCAGCCGGTAATTTATATAACACAGGTCCAATTGAGAGCAACGGAACAGAGTTTTCTCCTAAGAGATGGGACGCATACTTTGAGTGTGTTGCTAAAAATGGTGGCTAATAGTTAATTAACACATAATAAAAAAAGCCCCGCATTTGCGGGGCTTTTTTTATTGCATTCAACAGCCTCATTATTAAATCTCAAGCAATAAATTTTCTTTTTCAGTTAACTTTTCATCAATAGATTTAATGTGACTGTCTGTCATTTTTTGCACATTTTCTTCCGCTTTGCGCGCATCATCTTCTGATACTTCTTTGTTTTTTAATAATTCTTTAAAATCAGAATTTGCATCACGGCGAATATTACGCACCGAAACTTTTGCCTGTTCAGCCTCATCTTTGACCACACGCACCAATTCACGACGACGCTCTTCGGTCAATGGCGGCAACGGAATACGCATCACCTGACCAACTGTTTGTGGGTTTAAACCTAAATCAGAAGTCATAATTGCCCTCTCAATTACTGCAACCATCTCTTTTTCCCAAGGGGAGACTTTCAGCGTACGAGAATCTTCTGCAGAAACATTGGCAACCTGTGAAATCGGTACCATGGAGCCATAATAATCAATTTGAATTTGCTCAAGCAAAGAAGGGTGTGCACGACCCGCTCTAATTTTACTGAAATGATTCTCTAACGAGGCAAGGCTTTTTGTCATACGCTCGTCAGCATCTTTTTGAATTTCATTTAACATAATTAACTCCTTATTATTGACTGACAATAGTGCCAGATGGCTTTCCGTCCAAAATATCAGATAAAGTATTCGGATTTTCGAGCATACTAAATACACAAATATCTAAATTATGTTCACGACATAAGGCAAACGCTGCCGTGTCCATAATCTGTAGGTTTTTCTCAATTGCCTCATTAAAGCTCAGTGTTTTATAACGCGTTGCACTTGGGTCTTTGGTCGGGTCAGCCGTGTAAACACCATCGACTTTAGTGGCTTTAAAGACAATATCCGCCTGAATTTCAATACCACGCAATACTGCACCTGTGTCTGTTGTGAAGCACGGCGATCCTGTGCCTGCTGAGAATATCACAACCTTGCCTTCAGTTAAAGCTTGTTTGGCTTTATTGTGGTCAACAGGGTCACAGACACCACCACCAATTGGAAAGCCCGACATGACCAATGCATCAATACCCACACGCTTACAAGCATCAGAAATTGCCAAAGCATTAATCACGGTTGCTAGCATGCCCATATGGTCACCAGTGACACGGTTCATACCTACTTCTGCCAGTGCCGCCCCTCTAAAGATGTTGCCACCACCAACAACAATACCCACCTCTACTTTTTTCGCAAGCGCCGATTTAATAATATTAACTACTTGGTTAAGCGTATCTGGGTCAATGGTATTACTGTTAGTGGCAAGGGCTTCACCACTTAATTTTAATAAAATGCGTTTATATTTACTCATAATTTTAATAGTGCTTAAATTATTAGTGATTTTACCGTGTATGAGCGTTATAATTAACCCTTTGTCTGACATAAAATTATGGATCAAATTAGCATACGCGGCGCACGCGTTCATAATCTAAAAAATATCGATATTGATATTCCTAGAAATAAACTGGTTGTTATTACAGGTTTGTCCGGATCAGGCAAGTCCTCACTTGCATTTGATACCATTTATGCCGAAGGACAGCGTCGTTATGTAGAATCATTATCTGCCTATGCCAGACAGTTTTTATCGTTAATGGAAAAACCAGATGTTGATCATATTGAAGGTTTATCCCCTGCCATTTCCATAGAGCAAAAAGCCACTTCTCACAATCCGCGCTCAACCGTAGGTACCATCACAGAAATCTACGATTATTTGCGACTGCTCTTCGCTCGCGTTGGTTTGCCAAAGTGTCCAAAGCATGGCATTGATTTAGTCTCACAAACTATTTCGCAAATGGTGGACAGTATTATGGCATTGTCAGAAGGTGAAAAAATTATGATATTAGCCCCTGTGGTGCAAAACCGCAAGGGCAGTCATGTCAAAATGTTAGAAGAACTTTCTCACCAGGGTTTTTTGCGTGCCAGAGTCGATGGTGAGATTGTCTATTTAGATGATATGCAAGAATTAGAAGGTAAAACTCATCATACTATTGAGATTGTGATTGACCGTTTAAAAATCCGTAAAGACATTGCTTCTCGCCTATCTGAATCCCTAGAGACCGCTTTAAATTTGAGTGCAGGATTGGTTAGAATTGCAGCCATAGAATTGGATTCAAGGCAAGAAGAATTGGTATTTTCTGCTAAATTTTCGTGCACTGAATGTGGCTACTCTTTAACTGAATTAGAGCCAAGATTATTTTCGTTTAACAATCCAGTTGGCGCTTGTCAAAGTTGCGATGGTTTGGGTATTAAAGAGATTTTTGATGACCACAAAGTCGTTAGCAATCCAACTGCCAGTCTTGCCGAAGGTGCAATTTACGGTTGGGGTCGCTCAAATGCTTATTTCTACCAAATCTTATTTCTAGTCGGGCAACATTACGGTTTTAGCGTTGATACCCCTTACGAAGAACTTAGTGAGAAACATCAAAAAATCATCCTCCACGGTAGTGGTAACGACGAAATTGACTTTTCAAAAATCAAAGGACGCAAAGGCTGGTCAAACAAAGCCAAACCCTTTGAAGGTGTGATTCCAAGAATGATGCGTCGCTACGAAGAAAGTGAAATCCGTTCCGTGCGTGAAGAATTATCTCGTTATGTGGTTAGTAAAAATTGTGGCAGTTGTAACGGTAGTCGTTTAAATGAATCTGCCAGAAATGTTTTTATCGGCGAATATAATTTATCCGATATCAGTAAACTCTCTATTGCTAATAGCCATGATTTTTTCAAACATTTAAAACTAGATGGTGTACGAGGTGAGATTGCCGAAAAAATCCTAAAAGAAATCATTCAACGCTTAGAATTTTTACTTAATGTTGGTTTAGAATATCTCAGTTTAGAGCGCCGTTCAGGTACTTTGTCAGGTGGAGAAGCACAACGCATTCGTCTTGCCAGTCAGATTGGTGCAGGACTGATGGGTGTGCTATATGTGTTAGATGAGCCCTCAATCGGCTTGCACCAACGCGACAATCAAAAACTCTTAAACACTTTGATTTATCTCCGTGATATAGGCAATACTGTGATTGTCGTTGAGCACGATGAAGATGCTATTAAACAAGCCGATTTTGTTATCGACATTGGACCAGGCGCAGGCATTCATGGGGGTGAAATTATTGCCACTGGCACCCCGCAAGAGATCAGTGAAAATCCAAAATCTATCACTGGTGACTACATTAGCGGTCGTCAAAGCAT